>DATNIC010000094.1:0-2867 GCA_035604635.1 Binatia bacterium | reverse complement strand
CGCAAACGTTCGTCCCTACGCCCGTCATCACGAGCGTCTTGATGTTCAAGGTATGCAGGACCGATTCCAGTCTCGTTCCGACGAAGGCACTGTAGCGGTGTTTGACCACCACGGGCTCGCCCTCGACCGGCGAGACGCCGTAAAATTCAACGCCCCAGGTCCCGCGACGGCAATGCGCCTGAGGCTTCCCGCCGTGACGAAACAGCCACGCGGCAGAGTCGGTCGAAGGCTCGTGAATGCACTGGACAAAGACGATCTTGGCGCCGGCCCTTCGGGCACCGTCCAAGAAACGCTGAAGCCGGGGGAGCATCGCATCGATCATCGCGACGCTGTGGCCACGCTGTGCCACTGATCCCTCGGGAGAGCAGTAATCGTTCTGCATGTCGACGACGAGAATCGCCGTCGACTCGAGATCCACAAGTTGATCGAGTTGCGTCAACACCGGTCGCTCCTTGGCGTTTCGTGACGTGACGACCTGGCCCGGCGGTAAGCGGATCGCGATCGTCGTCACCTCGCCGTTTGAAACGTGGGCTGAAGGGACGGCCCCGCAATACGGCGTGCACGCGACGAACTTGCGGCCCGGGCAAGTCGACTACGCGGGACGGAAGTGGGCCGAGTACGGCGGGAACGTCGGCGTCTGGCGCATCTTGAGCCTGCTCGACCGCTGCGGCATCCCCGGGACCTTCGCAATGAACGCCCGCTGCGCTGAGCTCTATCCGCAAGCGACGGCTCAGATCGTCCGGAGCGGCCACGAGATCGCCGCACACGGCTACACGCAGGACCAGCTGCAAGTCTACATGACGCAAACCGAGGAACGCGCCGCGATCCGGCACTCACTCGACGTGATCGAAAGGGCGACCGGGACACGGCCGCGCGGCTGGTACTCGCCCGCCCTCTCGTTCACCGAGCACACCCACGGCATCGTCGCCGACGAGGGGCTGCTCTATCACGGCGACGCGAGCGACTTCGATCTGCCGCGATTGACGAGGGAAAACGGCAAACCGCTCGTCGCGTTTCCGGCGACCGATTTTTCCGACAATCGCGTCCTGCGCGCGAGCCCGCGCGTGTTGCTCGATGTCTACAAGGACACGTTCGACTTTCTCCGCGCGCACGAGCCGATCTCGCTGATCGGCATCGCGATCCACGCTCACGCGGGCGGCCGGCCGCTCGTCGTCGCGGTCTTCGACCAGCTCTTCCGCTACTTTCAAACCTTTTCCGACGTGTGGTTCGCACGCGCCGTCGACGTCGCGCAGTACGTCTTTGACAACGGCGATCTGACGCGCCCGTGGCCGCCGGAGGGCGCGCGCTCGTGAAAAGCAAAATTTGCACGCGCCGGTTCACTTGGAGAATGCGATGACCCCTGAACAGAACGAGATGTTGACCCGCGTCGGTCCCGGAACGCCGGGCGGCGAGATGCTGCGGCGTTATTGGTGGCCGGTCGGCTTTGCCGAAGAAATCCAAAAGAAGCCCGTGACGGTGCGGCACCTCGGTGAGGATTTTGTAGTATTCCGGGATGGTGCCGGCAACATCGGCATGCTCGACCGTACCTGCGCGCATCGTCGAGCGTCGCTCGAATTCGGACGGGTCGAGGAGCGCGGGCTGCGCTGCTGCTACCACGGCTGGTTGTACGATGCCGGCGGGCGCTGCCTTGAAATGCCCGCAGAACCGCCGGACAGCAAACTCCCCGGTAAGGTGCGTCAGCGCGCGGCGAGGGTCCAAGTCGTGGCCGGCCTGGTGTTCGCCTATCTCGGACCCGAGCCGGCGCCGACCCTACCCCGCTACGATCTTCTCTTTCTCGACGATTGCGACCGGACGATTTGGGCCGCCGAGGATCATTGCAACTGGGTTCAGCGTGCCGAAAACGGTGTCGATGCCTATCACAGCATGTCGCTGCATGCCTCCGTCTATCCGTCGATCGCTCTAAAGCGCCCCGAAGTAGAGTTCGTCAAGACGTGGTACGGGTTTCGCACGCAATCCGAATACCCCGGCGGCAACGTCAACATCGTTCACGACATCTTTCCATCGTCGACGCGCCGGTTCAACGCCCGGGCCGGCAGCATTCCGAGCGAGTTCCTCCATATTCGCGTGCCGGTCGACGACTACTCGACAATGACGTTCTTCGTCGAAAGCCGGTTCAAGAATGACGGCCCGCACAAACGCGAATGCCGCGGCTTTCAGACCACGGTGCGCGGCGTTTACAAACGCGTCGAGGACGGCTGGTGGGGACTTTCGTCGGATGACCAGGATCGCGCTGCCCAGGAGAGTCAGGGCCTGATCCACGATCGCACCCGCGAGGTCCTCGGTTCGTCGGATCGCGGCATCATCATGTGGCGCAAGCTAGCGTTCGATTCCATGAAGGCCGTGCAAGAAGGTCGTGATCCGCACGGCATCGTGCGCGGCCCTGAAACGAACGACGTCATCCGCTTTGATGCCGGAAAGAATTTCACCGACCACGACAAAGCACCGGTCGTCGTCGCATGAACTAACGGAATGACGATAGGTCGCGGCGATTTCTTCAAACGAGCCGCAGGCGCATCGCTTGGGGCATTCATCGCGTCCTGGGGCGCTGCAGCGGCCCAGCACCTCACGACGGTGCGCGTTCTCGAAGTACCGGCCGACGGCGCGAAGTCCGTGCTGTATGCGCAACGTTCCAATCTCTTCAGCAAGTACGGCATTCAGGCCGACATCGTTGCGCTGGGAAGTGGCTCGGCAATCTATGCTGCAGTCCTCGGCGGCTCCGCAGATTTCGGCTCCGGCAGTCTATGGCCGGTCTTTCAGGCGTACGCGCGCGGCCTCCCGTTGCGTATCATAGCACCGGCTTCAATCTACGCGAGCGACCATCCCGATGCGTTCTTGCTCGTCAGGAA
>DATNIC010000093.1:0-4196 GCA_035604635.1 Binatia bacterium | reverse complement strand
CGGATTGATCATGATGCACGGCGACGACCGCGGCTTGCGCTTCCCGCCGCTGATGGCCCCGCTCGAGGTCGTCATCGTGCCGATCGTCCGCGGCGAGAGCGTCGCCGTGCTCGAGCGCGCCCGCGCGATCTTTTCGGATCTGCGGGCGGCCGGCTTTCGGGTCAAACTCGACGACCGCGAAGGTCAGTCGCCGGGCTTCAAGTTCAACGAATGGGAGATGCGCGGCGTCCCAATTCGCATCGAGCTGGGTGAACGGGACCTCGCGGGCGGCGTCGCAACGCTCGTTCGGCGCGACAAAGCGTTCAAGGAGGCGGGCCAAAAAACGACCGTTCCCTTCGATGCGCTCGTGGAGCGGTTGCGGGATCTGTTGGCAGAGATTCAAGGCTCGCTCTTGGATCAGGCGCGTCGATTCCTAGCCGAGCATACGATCGCACCGGCTACGCGCGAGGAGTTCTACGAACTGTGCCGTACGCGCGCGGGAATGATCGATATTCCGTGGTGCGGGCTGGCCGCATGCGAAGCGCACGTGAAAGCCGAGACGAGCGCAACGACGCGGAACCTGCGACCCAGCCCGAGCGGCTCGACGTGTATCGCGTGCGGCGAGCCGGCGACCGTCCAAGCCTATTTCGCGCAGAGCTATTAGCAGCGTCTTCGCCGCTGCGCCGGCTCTAACGCTCGCGATGTTGCTCGCCGCGTGGGCCGCCCCGCCGCTTGACGTCGTGGAACGCGCGCAAAGCCGCGCCGAAGGGAACGATCGCGCACAAGCCGTCGCGCTCGGCGAAGCATTGCTGGGGACGATCTGGCCCGCGCAGATCCTCAAGGTGCGCGTCGACTCAGCGCTCGGCCACCGGGTCGCCGGGATCGTCCTCTCCGGGACGAAGTTTCATAGGCCGCTCGATGCGGCGGCGTTCCTGCACGAGGTGAAGGAGATCGTCGTGCGTGCGTTCGCGCACGCGCCGGTCGAAGAAGTCGATCTCTGGGTTACGGTCCCGCTGGATGCCGGGAAGGGCGCGATCGTCAGCGGCGATCTCGCCCAGCCGACCGCGCGCAACGTCTTCACCGTGACCGTCCGGCGCCCGGATTTGCCGCGACTCGACGAGCTGCTGCGCTCGAGCGGCGTCTTTTGGGACGCGAGCTGGCGTGCGTCGCTGCGGGGCGGCGCATCATGATGGTAGATTTCTGGTCGTGGCAGCTCGTCGGCGCCATGATCCTCAATGCGATCGTGCAGTTCGTTCAGATCGGGGCGTACGCCGCGCGGTTGGCGGGCGTGAAGTCCGGACGGATCGCGACCTCGATCTCGCTATTCAACCTATTCGTCACGGCGAGCCGGCTGGCGAATCTGTTCTATGCCCCGATGTTGGGCCAGATCTCCGATCACGCGGCGGCGACTTCCGAAGTCCACGCTTTCGAGTGGCAAGTCCGCGCGATCGTTCTCGCCGGGACCGTCGGGACGGCGCTCGGCGCCGTCGCGCTGCCGGCGTTCTTGATGCTGTTCCTGCGCGGGATCGCGAGCTTCGAGCGGACCAATTCGGTCCCGCGCACGCTGCTACGCGCATTTTCTTTCCGGACCCTCGTCGCCCTCGCCGACTCCCTGCGCCTGCCGAGCGCGTCGCACTTGAGCCGGTTTTCGATCCGGCACATCCCGCTGAACTTGCTGGTTTTCAATACCGTCGTGACCGGAATCTACGCGATCGGCGTCGTCGCGGCGGTCTACGCGAGCGTGATCGATCCCGCGGCGGCACGCACCTCCGTCCTGCTTTCGGGAATCGTCAACGGCATCGCAACGATCTCGTTCACCCTGATCGTTGATCCGACGTCGGCATATATCACCGACCAGGCGGCAAAAGGAGAGCGTCCGGTCGAGGACGTCAAATCGATGGTGTTCTTCCTCTCCCTTACCGCGATCTTGGGCACCTTGCTCTCCCAGTTCATCCTTATCCCCGCGGCGTACGTCATCGCTTTCGCGGCCCACTTGTTCAACGTTCATTAGGCAGGTTGATGTGATGCGTTTCTTTCGTACCTTGCTGGCGGTACTCGCTCTGACTGCGACGACCACCGCTTGCGCGTCGAGCATCAAGGGATGGATCGTTGCGACGCGCGTTCACCAAGGCGACGTGGCGGCGTCCAGCGGAAGCTATAAGGACGCTGCGCTTGCCTATCAGTTGGCGTTGCAAATCTCGCCGCAGGACGCGCACGCGCGGGCGGGCCTCATCGAGACGCAGATGCAGGTAGCCGAGGGCTTGTACCGCACGTCCAAATTCGACGATGCGCTCGCGGCCCTGACGTCTGCGGCAAAGTACGACCCGCAGAACGCCCGCGTTGCCGAACTGCGCTCGGAGGTCGAGCAAGCGAAGATCAAGCGGCTCATCGTCCTCTCCAACTACCCGACATATAAGGAAAACGCGCTCGTTCTGCGGACGGCGTACGAAAACTTGACGCTCTTGAACAAGCGGATCTTGACCGAGCTGACCGCGTTTAGCTACACGTACGATACGGAGAACTTGAATCGCGCCATTCGCGATTCATACGAGCTCGAACAGGAAGTCGCCCGGAACCGTCGCCGGTTGGTCGCCTACCGGGAACTCGTTGAGTCGGGCGTCCCGGCCAACGAAGCGAGCGGTTCGCTCGCACCGCCGGCGTCGGTCCTGCCCCTGCCGTAGCTTAGCGTAACGCTTCGCGACCGTAGGAGGTGTCGATGAGGTCCGAAAGCGGGATCGGCGCCGGTAGGACGCCTTGCGCAACGACGCCGTCGATGACGCCCTGCACCTTCTTGGGATCGAGTTGCGCGTCGCGCGCGTAGGCGTGCCACTTGCCGAAGTCGAGGTCATACGTCCGCTCGACGATTGCGCGGTCACTCCGGGTCTCGGTTGCCAGAATCCGGATCGCGTCGTCGCGGTGCGTGTACCCGTACTCGGTCGCCTTGCGCAGCGCGCGGATGAATCTGACGACCGTTGCGCGGTGCGCAGATGCCCACGCCGGGTTGACCGAGATCCCGTCAAACATCCAGACCTTCATGTAATTGTAGGACTCGTCGAGCGTCCGCATCCCCTGCGCTTCGGCCGTGAAGTTGAACGGCTGACCGAGCATTGCGCCTTGGACGTTGCCCGACTGCAAGGCGGCGTAGCGCGCCGGGGTCGACCCGGCCAAGGAGATCGAGAAGTCGTTGTTCCAGTCGAGGCGGTTTGCTTTGGACATCAGGCGGAACGCGATCGCCGTGATCTCCTGTTTCGTCGCCAGGCTGATCGTCTTGCCCTTGAGCTGCTGCCAGTTCGTGATCGACGGCAAGACCATCAACGAGTATGGCGGCGTAACCATGGACGGCGCAACGATCTTGATCGCAAGCTTGCGTGCGACCGCATTGACGACGCTGTCCGTCCCCGCCGTCGCAAAGTTGAGGTCACCGGTCGCGATCTGGTTGATCGTACTGACCGTGCTCCCGGTTATCACGATCGACGGATGCAGGCCCTCCCCACGGAAGAACCCGGCGTCGTTCGCGATATAGAAAGGCCACTCTGCGCTCGACGGGGCGGCGCTCCCGTAGCTGATCTCTTCCAGCGGGGCTTGCGCCGAGGCGACGTCGCCGCGCAGCGGGAGCAGAACGGCACCGAGCAGCAACGCGAGAATCGCTTTGGCACCGGAGGGCTTCATCATCAGAAACTAGTGCTCTCCCCCGGGCAACACCTGCGCGGGATCGGTTCGGTAGAGCGGCCAGAGCGCTTCGGGATGCTCGACGGGAAAGCGCTGCATCCACGCGTAGAGCTCCGTGTTGTGCCGGAAACGACTGTTCTCGACGGCGATGAAATAGCGTGAGCCCTTCTTGATCGCGCTCTCTTCATCGAACGGCGTCCACAACAGCGGATCCTCTTCCCAGCCCTTGCGATTGATGTAGTAGAGGATCGAGGGATCGTAGTGCGCCATCACGACGATTGCGTCCGGCGGCAACGCGCGGTCGAGCGCACGAGCGGCGGCGTAGTTGATCTTGCTGTACGCGTAGTACGGCAAGATTTGGAGCTCGTTGACGGCGATCGTGACCGCAAGGGCGGCAAGCGCGCTCGCGGCGAGCGTTCGCGTTAGGCGAGGTGCAAAGCGGCGAGCCGCCTCGACAACGACGTAAGCGCAGAGCAGCGCTCCCAGCGGGACGAGCGGAGAGAGATAGTAGTCGACGCGTTCGACGGTGACGACGACGTACGCGTAGA
>DATNIC010000092.1:0-21381 GCA_035604635.1 Binatia bacterium | reverse complement strand
GCGATGATGAGGAGCGGCTTCTGAACCTGAACGATCTTCTCGAGGAGCGGCAGGATGTCGGCGATCGCCGAGATCTTGCGCTCGGTCACGAGGATGAACGGGTCGTTGAGAACTGCTTCCATCCGCTCCGAGTCGGTGACCATGTACGGCGAGATGTAGCCCTTGTCGAAGAGCATCCCGTCTTTGGTCTCGACATCGGTCTTCATCGTCTTGGACTCTTCCACCGTGATGACGCCGTCTTTGCCGACCTTCTCCATCGCGATCGCGATGAGCTCGCCGATCTCTTTGTCGTTGGCCGAAATCGAAGCGACCTGCGAGATTTTCTCACGCGTGTCGACCTTCTGCACGAGCTTTTCCATCTCGGCAACCGTCGCGTCGACGGCCTTCTCGATCCCGCGCTTGATGAGCAGCGGATTCGAGCCGGCGGTCACATTGCGCAGGCCTTCGCGGATGATCGCTTGCGCGAGGACCGTCGCGGTCGTCGTGCCGTCACCGGCGATGTCGTTGGTCTTGGAGGCGACTTCCTTGACGAGCTGGGCTCCCATGTTCTCGAAACTGTCGGGAAGCTCGATCTCCTTGGCGATGGTCACGCCGTCGTTGGTAATCGTCGGCGAACCGAATTTCTTGTCGAGAACGACGTTGCGGCCCTTGGGGCCGAGCGTCACGCGCACCGCGTCAGCGAGGGTATTCGCCCCACGCTCGAGCGCGCGCCGCGCGTTCTCGTCAAATACGAGTTGTTTTGCTGCCATGTTGGTTTACTTACACTCCCGCAGGGACGCGCGCGTCGTCAACGATGGCAAGCACGTCCTTCTCACTAATAATAAGGTACTCTTTACCGTCGATCTTGATCTCGCTACCCGAGTACTTTGAGTAGATCACGCGGTCGCCGGCCTTGACCGCGACCTTCACGACGTTGCCGTTGTCCAGCGTCCGGCCGGGGCCGACCGCCAGCACTTTGCCCTCTTGTGGCTTCTCCTTGGCGGTATCGGGCAGAAAAACGCCGCCGGAACTCTTGTCAGCCTGCTCGACGTGCTCTACGACCACGCGATCGGCCAATGGCTTTAGACTCACGAATATTCCTCCGAATCCGTAGGACAGGATGTCCGTAGTGCCCGCGGAGCCCGGAGGGCGGAAGCGGGCCATACGTGGCTTTAGGGCCAGGGCGCCAACGATTGGCACTCATGGCACTTGACTGCTAGCACAGGGAATGTTAGCAGACTCTGCGGCTGAGTGCAAGGGGCGGCGGGGCGGCGGGCAGCTTTGGCGAGCCCGTCGAAGCCGCCCTCCCGTGTACGCCGGCCTGGAGATCGACCTGGGTGCGATTCGCCGAAACGCGGCGACGCTCGCCCAACTCGTCGCCCCGGCCAAACTGATGGCGGTGGTCAAGGCCAACGCCTACGGTCACGGGATCGCAGCCGTCGCCCGGGCACTCCGGGGTGTCGCCGGCCGTTTCGGTGTGTATGCGGTCGAGGAGGCGGTCGAACTTCGCAGCGCCGGGATCCGGGAACCGCTCCTGGTCATGGGGCCGGTTGCGCCCGGGGACCTCGCGACGGCGTACCGGCTCGGCGCCGCCATCTCGCTTTGGGACCGCGGGATGTATCCCAACGAAGTCGCTGCGGTCGCGGGCCGTGAGGGCGCACCTTTCCCGATCCACGTGAAGCTCAACACGGGGGTCGCTCGGCTGGGGCTCGATCCGGCCGATGCACCCGATGCCATCCGGGAGTATCTGAGCACCCCGGAACTGCAACTCGAAGGGATCTTCTCACATTTGGCTGCGGCCGAAGAGCTCGACTCGATGTTCACCGAGCAGCAACTCGCCACGTTTGACGGCGTCTTGGATGCCGTGCAGTATGACATCGCCGATCTCGAGCCCGGCCCCCTTCGGCACGTTGCGGCCTCGGCCGCTGCGATGCTGTGGCCGCAAACGCGGCTCGACATGGTCCGCGTCGGGATTGCGCTCTACGGTCTCTGGCCTTCGCTCGAGACGCGCAACTTCATGAACGGTCGCGGGATCGATCTCATCCCCGCATTACGTTGGACGACGCAGATCGTCGCCGTCCGCGAGGTCGCGGCGGGGACGACAGTTGGATACGGACGCACATTCACGGCCCCCGGACCAATGACGATCGGTATTCTGCCGATCGGTTACGCGGAAGGCATACCGCGCGCAGCTTCGAACCGGGGCCGCGTACTTGTCAACGGAATCCGCTGCCCAGTCGTGGGACGGATCTGCATGAACATGGCGTTAGTCGACGTGAGCACCGTGCGCGATCCCTATCCGGGGATGAAAGTGACGCTGATCGGGAGCGACGGCCCCGAAGCGATCGGCGCCGACGATTGGGCGGAGTGGAGCGGGACGATCAGCTACGAGATCGTCGCCCGGCTCCCGGCCAACATACCGCGTACGTTCGCCGGGCCGTAGAACGCTAGAAACCTAGGGCCCTAGGCCGCTGCGCTGACCGCCTCGCGTAGAACGATCGTTCCTTCGTAGAGTGCACGGCCGATGATGACGGCGTCGACGTTGGCCGGCATGTTCGCTCGCAGCTTGCGGACGTCCGCGATCGTCTTCGCGCCGCCGCTCGCGGTGATCCGCATCGGCGTCAGCGACGCTACGTGGCGCAACGCCGCGAGATCGAAGCCGGTCCCCGTCCCGTCGCGTACGATCTCCGTGTAGACGACCCGCTGCACGCCCCAAATCGCCAGCGTCGCGATCAACTCGTCGCGGGTGTTCTCGACTTCTTGCTGCCAGCCGCGGACCGCGACACGATTTCCGCGCGCATCGACGCTCCCGATGATCTGGTCTGCGAACTCCTCGACGAGACGGCGCGACTCTTCGGGTGATTCGACGAGCATCGTCCCGACCGTCACCGCCGCCGCACCCAGTCCGAGCCGCTTGGCGACGTCATCGCGCGAGCGGACCCCGCCGCCCGTTTGGACCGGGACATCGACCGCCGCACAGATCGCGCGCAGTGCCGAGAGGTTCTCGCCTTTCCCCAACGCTCCGTCGAGATCGACGACGTGCAGCCGCGCCGCACCGTCCCTGACGAACTGCTTCGCGCGCGCCACCGGGTCGGCATCGTACTGCGTCTCCTGCATCGGATCGCCCTGGCGCAAGCGCACGCAACGCCCGCCGCGCAGGTCGATCGCGGGAATGACGATCATGCGACCGTCACGTAAGAAGCGGCGATTCGCAGGAAATTGTCGAGCAGCTTGGCGCCGACGTGCTGGCTCTTTTCCGGATGAAACTGCGTTGCCATCACGTTCTCGCGCGCGGCGACCGCCGTAAAGCGATCGCCGTACGTGCACGCCGCGATCGTCTCCTTGCCGACGTCGGCTCGGTACGAGTGCAAGAAATAGACGAAATCGCCGGTTCGCACGCCCTCGAGAAACGGGTGATCGACGAGGACCTCGAGCTGATTCCAGCCCATGTGCGGGACGCGCGGCGCCGTCTCGAAGCGCGTGACCAGCCCTTCGAAGACGCCGAAGCCCCGGTGCATCCCGAACTCGTCGCTCTTCTGATACAGCAGTTGCATCCCGACGCAGATCCCCAAGAAGGGCTTTCCGGCGCCCAGGACCGCGTTGACCGCAGCGTCGAGATCGCGCTCACGCAAGGCTTGCATCGTCGCACCGAATGCGCCGTCGCCGGGAAGGATCGCCGCCGAAGCACGGGCGACGGTCTCGGCGTCGTCGCTAACGACGAACTCGGCGCCGCGCCGTTTCAAGCCGGAGACGAGCGACCCGAGATTGCCGCCTCCGTAGTCGATGACCGCCAGCAACTACTCCAAGAGTCCTTTCGTTGAAAGGACGTCGTCGCTGCCGCTACCCGCTTTCGCCTGCGCAAACGCGCGGGCGAAGGCCTTGAACGCCGCCTCGCACACGTGGTGCGCGACTTTGCCGTGCATCTGCACCAAGTGCAAATTGAAGCGCCCGTTGTCGACGAGCGCGCGGAAAAATTCGCGGATCAACTCGGTCTTGAGATCGCCGAGATCTTCGATCGCGAACTTGACGCTGAAGTTCAGGTATGAGCGCCCCGACAGATCGACGCTCGCCGCCACGAGCGCATCGTCGAGCGGGACCATCATCGAGCCAAAGCGCGCAATCCCGCGCTTTTCTCCGAGCGCATCGTAGATCGCTTTGCCGAGCGCGATCCCGACGTCCTCGACGAGATGATGATTGTCCAACCCATCGCCGCGCCCCGTCACGAGGAGACCGCAGCCCGAGTGTTTCGCAAATGCTTCGAGCATATGATCGAGAAACTTGACGTCGGTGTCGATCGCGATCTCGCCGCCGTCCAAGTCGAGGCGCAGGACGATCTGCGTTTCCTTGGTCTTGCGATCCACGCTCGCGGTACGCGCCATCAGGCGGCCCCGCTTTCGGCAAGCAAGCCCCCGCGACTCAGCGCGGCGTTGATCAGGCGCTCGATCAGCGCTTCGAAGCTGATCCCGGCGGCGCCACATTCGTCGGGGATCAAGCTCGTAGGCGCGAGCCCCGGAAGCGCGTTCACCTCGAGGATGTACGGACGGCCCTCTTTGGAAACGATGAAATCCGTGCGCGAATAATCGCGCAGGCCGAGCATCCGGTGGACGGAGATCGCGAGGACCTGCAAACGGGCGGTCAAGTCAGGGTCGATCGGCGCCGGCGCAATGTGGCGGCTCCCGCCCGGACGGTACTTCGCATCGTATGAATAGAATTCGTCCGACGGGACGATCTCGATGACCGGGAGCGGTTCGTCGTCCAAAATGCCGCACGAAAACTCTCGCCCGCCGATGTACTCCTCAGCAACGACCTGCGATGTTCGCTCAGCGATCGCGATCATCGCCGCGGTCCACTGCTCGTGCGTTCGGACGATCGAGACGCCGCGGCTCGACCCCTCGGCGCGCGGCTTGACGACGATCGGTAAGTCGAGCGTCCCCGGCAAGAGCGGGAGCGATCCGCCGGAGAGATCGTACGCGTCCCAGGCCGGCGTCGGTAGACCTTCGGCGGCGAGCAGCTTCTTCGTAAGATGCTTGTCCATCGCCAGCGCGCAGGCGGTCACGCCGCTCCCCGTGTACGGCAATTTCATCCACTCGAGAATGCCTTGCAGCGTCCCGTCTTCGCCGCCGGGCCCGTGCAGCGCATTGAAGACGACGTCCGGCCGAATCTCCCGGATCGCGTCGACGAACCGCGCGTCGAAATCGAGCGACTTCGCTTCGTAACCGAGGGCCGCCAAGGCGCGCATCACTCCGGCCCCGCTCGCAATCGATACCTCGCGCTCGGAACTCGGCCCGCCCATCACGACCGCGACCTTGGGTTTAGGCAACAAACTCTCCAACCATGTGCACTTCGGGCTGCAATTCAACGCCGAATTGCTCGAGCACGGCGCGACGGACGCGCGCTAGGAGCGTCGCGACGTCGAGCGCCGTCGCCGAGTCGACGTTGACGATAAAGTTCGCGTGCAAGCCGGAGACCTCCGCCCCCCCGACCCGCCAGCCTTTTGCCCCCACGGCCTCGATGAGCCGGCCGGCCCGCTCGTCGGGCGGATTGCGGAAACACGACCCGGCATTGGGAAACTGCAACGGCTGGGTATCTTTGCGCCGGCGCAAGCGTGCGTTCATATCGGCGCGCACACCGGCGGGATCGCCTTGCGCAAAGACGAGCGAAACGCGCGCGACGATCGCGTCTCGGCCGATCGACGTATGGCGGTAGTAGTATTGCACCGAGACCGGATGCGCGTCCGGCTTCGTCGGGGTCTGCACCCAGACGTCGCGCACGAAATCGCCGATCTCCTTGTCGGTCCCCGCGTTCATCCGCAAGGCACCGCCGACGCTCCCGGGGATCCCCGCAAGCGAGCCGATCCCCACCGCACCCTTTGAGGCAGCCCCAGCGGTCAAGAGCGCGAGCGATGCCGACGCCCCGGCCCGAACGACGACCTCCTCGCCCTCCGTAGCGA
Source organism: Binatia bacterium (assembly GCA_035604635.1). Classification (GTDB taxonomy): domain Bacteria; phylum Vulcanimicrobiota; class Vulcanimicrobiia; order Vulcanimicrobiales; family Vulcanimicrobiaceae; genus DATNIC01. Next base: position 15,452 of record DATNIC010000092.1, on the reverse strand, counting down.
CGTCGATCGAGGCAAATTCGCCGCCCAAACGGATGACGGCGCCCCGAATCCCGCCGTCACCAATCAAGATGTTCGACCCGCTGCCCAAAACGAAGCGCGGGATGCGCCGCTTGAAGCTCCAGCGCAACACGTCGGCGAGTTCGCTCGCGGCCTCGATCGAGATGAGCGCGTCGGCCGGACCGCCGATTCTCCACGAGGTGTACGGCGCGAGCGGTTCGTCGAAGAGTGCGCGCGGACCGAAGCGTCCGGTTAGAAACGAGCGATCAGAAGCGTCGAGCAGTGTGGGCGTGCGCTGCGCAACGTTCATCTAGCCCGCGAGCGCGGGAGCGGCGATCGACTTCGCCAGCGCGTGCGCAACGTTCGTGATGCTCCCCGCGCCGAGCATCAGGACCAGCGATCCCGGTTTCACGTTTCCGCGTAGCTCGTCGCCGAGCGCCTCGACCGAGCCGACGTACCGGACGGGCGTGAGATGACGCTCGAGGACCGCGCCGATCGAACGTTCGCTGACGTCGTCGATCGGTTCTTCGGACGCGGCATAGATCGGCGCGAGATACACTTCGTCCGCGGCAGCGAGCGCCTCACCGAAGTTCGCGGCGAGATAGGCGGTACGCGTGTACCGGTGCGGCTGGAACGCGACGACGATCGGCCCGTCGTGATAGCGCCGCGCCGCGGCAATCGTTGCGGCGACCGCTGTCGGATGATGCGCGTAGTCGTCGACGACGATCATCTGCTCGCCGCGAGCCAGGATCTCAAAGCGCCGGTGGACGCCGGAAAACTTGCCGAGCGTCTCGACGATCGTCGCTACGTCGACGTCGACCGCGCGCGCGGCCGCGATCGCCGCGAGAGCATTCTGGACGTTCATCTCACCCGGGACTTGAAGACAAAAAGACCCAATTTGCTCGCCCCCGATCTCGACGTCGAACGTCGACCCCAGACCCGTGAATCGCAAATCGCGGCCGCGGACCGTCGCGCCGTCCGCAAGCCCAAAGGTCGTGACCCCCCAGCGCGCACCTCGCGCAATTCGCGCACAGGGCGTGCTGTCGATTCCGACGATTGCGACGCCGTCCGGCGGCACCCGCGAGACGAACGTCTCAAACTGCGCGATCAGGTTCGCCATCGCGTCGTCGCTGCCGACGTGGTCGTTCTCGATGTTCGTCACGACCGCAATCGTCGGACGGAGATGCAGGAACGAGCCGTCCGATTCGTCGCTTTCGGTCACGAACCACGGACCGCGTCCGAGGCGTGCGTTCGTCTCGTCGTCGATGCGGACGCCCCCGATCATCACGCTGGGATCGAGATCCGCATCTTCGAGGATCGCCGCGATCATCGCGGTCGTCGTCGTCTTCCCGTGCGTCCCTGCGACCGCAATCGTCTTGCACCCGACGGTCACCTCGGCCAGCATTTCGCCGCGGCCGAGGACGCGCGTCTTGCGCGCGCGAGCCGCGACGAGCTCCGGATTGTCGGGAGCGATCGCGGCGCTTGCGACGACGAGAGTCGCATCGCCGATGTTCTCCGCGCGATGTCCGACGGCGATTCGTGCGCCCTCAGCGCGCAACCGCTCGATCAGCGGCGTCGCGCGTACGTCGGAGCCGCTGACGCGGGCGCCACGAGCAAGCAGAATGCGCGCGAGTGCGCTCATCCCGCTCCCCCCGATCCCCACGAAATGCACGTAATCGCGATCGTTCACGTCGCGTGATCTTTCGCGAGCTGTTCGGACTTCACCCGTAGAGATGCTAACGCTGCGACGCGGCGCACGATCGCAGCCGTCGCGTCGGGCGGGCCGAGTTCGCGCGCAGCGCGACGCATTGACGCGAGGCGTTGCGGTTCGAGCATCTCGACGAGCCGCCACCACAAGGCGTCGGCGCTGAGTTCGCGATCTTCCAGGACCGCCGCGGCGCCCGAGCGCGAAAATTCGTCGGCATTGCGCAGCTGATGTTCTTCGGCCGCGCGCGGATACGGGACCAACAGCGAGGGCGTCGCGGTCACGGCCAGCTCGGCCAATGTCGATGCACCCGAACGCGCGACGACGAGGTCGGCGGCAGCATACGCCGGCGCCGGATCCTCCAGGTAGTCGAGGAGCCGGACGTGGTTGCCGGCGGGGAGCGCGCGATGTTCGGCCTTCATATATTCGTAGTCGCGCCGGCCGCAGATGTGAAGCACTTGCCACGTATCGGGGAGCGAACGCCGCGTCACCAGCCCCGTCGTCGCTTCGTTGATCGAACGTGCCCCCTGGCTGCCCCCCATGACGACGACCGTCGTCTTGGCCGGATTCAGGCCGAGCATGACCCGCGCCGTCTCGGGCGCGAGGTGCGTCCGCAGCGATGCGCGGGTCGGCGTCCCGGTCAGGATGAACTTCCGGCCGAACGTCGCGTGTGACTGGGCGAACGCCCCCCACACCTCGTCGACGAGCGGTGCCAGGAGCCGGTTCGTCAAGCCCGGCACGGCATTGATCTCGAGCATCGCGATCGCGGGATCGATCGTCCGCGTTACTCGCAGCAACCGCGCGGCGACGGCGACCGGGAAGCAAACGTATCCGCCGGTCGCGACGACGACGTCGGGCTTGAACGCAACGAGCGCTGCGCCGGCGAGGGCGATCCCACGGGCGTTGTCGAGCACGGTCAGCGCAAGCTGCAGTTCGAGCTTGCGCGACAGCGGCCGGCTCGGGACGAGCGTCAACGGCATGTGCGCCGGAACGACTTCGGCTTCGAGTCCACGCGGATTGCCGAAGAAGCGCGCTTCGTACGGTTCACCTTTCTTTTCAGCATCGGCGCGCAAGGCTTCATCGATGGCGAGCGCGGGGTAGATGTGCCCGCCCGTCCCCCCGCCCGCGAACGCTACGCGCATTAGCGCTCCGGCGAACGCTGACGCCCGATGTTGATGAGCAGTGCGACGGCGACGAGGCTGACGACGAGCGAACTGCCGCCGAAGGAGACGAAGGGAAGCGGGACACCCGTGACCGGCCAGGACGACGTGACGACGCCGATATTAATGAAGGCTTGAATCACGATCAGGCTCGTGCAGCCGACGGCGAGGAAGAAGCCGAACCGGTCGGGCGCGCGCAGCGCAATCCGGATCGCGCGGTAGGCGAGAATCACGAACAGGACGACGACGACCAGCGCGCCGAGCAGCCCGAGCTCTTCGCCCAAGATCGAGAAGATGAAGTCGGTGTACTGCTCGGGCAGATAGAAGAACTTCTGGCGCGACGCGCCGAGCCCGACGCCGAAGAGACCGCCGCTTCCCAACGCCAAGAGCGACTGGACGATGTGAAAGCCGGCGTCTTGACGATCCTTCCACGGATCGAGGAACGCGAGGATGCGAGCGCGCTTGTAAGGACTCGAGAGGATCGCGATCGCCAATGCCGGGATCGTTGCGAGCGCGACCATCATGAGATGCGGCACGCGCGCCCCCGCGACGAAGAGCATCACGATCGCGGTGAAGACGAGGAGACTTGCCGTCCCCACGTCGGGTTCGAGAAAGACCAGCGCGGCCAGCGCAAACGTGATTGCCAGCAGTGGGAAGAGTCCGTACGTCAGCGAGCGGATCCGGTCGCCTTTGGTCGAAAGCGCGGCGCTCAAATAGACGACCAAGCCCAGCTTGACGAACTCCGAGGGTTGAAAAGAGAACGGCCCCGCGCCGAGCCAGCGCCGCGCCCCGCCCGAGACGAGCCCGAGATGCGGGATCAGCACGACGAGCAGCGTGAGGACCGAAATGACGAGCGCCCACGGCGCGAGCGGCCGCAGTGCGCGATAGTCGCAGCGATAAGCAACATAGGCCGGGACCAGGGCGACGGCGAGCCACAGCAGTTGCCGCTTGAGATAGAACGCCGTGTCCCGATGCGCCGCCCACGCAGTAGCGCTTGATGCGCTGAAGATCATGATCAGGCCGATGCTGACAAGAGCAGCGACGACGCTGAAAAGGACCGTGTCGGGCGGCGCCGAGTGCCGCGAAGCACTCAGCTGCAAGGAGGTCTCATGTCTCGTTTGGATCGTGGACCATCGGAATCTGTGCGAACTCGACGTTCCGATAGAGGCCGCCGATTTTTTCCGTCCGCCGGAAGTAGACGTTCTGGACGATGTCGCGCGTCGCCGGATCGATGAGGATCGGGCCACGCGGACTCTCGAAGCGCATCCCTTTGACGATCTCCATCGTCTTGTCGGGATCGATCTTCCCATTTTGCGCTTTCGCGACCGTGTAGACGGCGTGCATGACGTCGTAGGCCTGGCAGGCGTTGAAGTTGGGCAGATCCTTCGAGTGCATTGCCTCTTGCACGTCGCGCACGAACTGCCGGTTGAGGTTCGAGTTGTGCGTCGACGAGTAGTCGAAGGTCGTGATCATCCCAAGCGCCGCGTCACCCGCAACGTTGACGATGGGCTCGTCGACGATGTCGCCCGTCGCGAGCAGCTTGATCCCGAGCCGGTCAAGGCCGGCCGTCTTGGCAGTCCGTAGAAAATCGGCGCCGCCGCCGCTCGCGTTGAGGAAGATGAACGCCGCCTCGGGCTTCGCGTCCTTGATGCGCTGGATGAAGGCGGAGAAGTCGGGGTTGTTGACGGGAATGCGAGCCTCGCCGATCATCTGGCCGCCGGCCGCGGTGAACGTCTTCTCCCACGCTTGCCCCGCGTCGATCCCCGGCCCGTAATCTTGAAAGACCGCGTACGACGTTTTGATCCCCTGCGTGATCGCCCATTTCGCGAACGGCGTCGTGATCTGCGCCGTCGTGAAGCCGAAGCGCGCCGAGTACGGGTTCTTCGCGAAAATTCCCGATGTCGCGGCATTGATGTTGAAGAACGGCTTCTTGGCTGCGGTCGAGACGCTCGCCATCGCGATCGCATTCGGCGTGAACGCCGCACCGATCAGCAGGTCGATTTTTTCTTGAACGATGAGCTCTTGCGAAAGGCGGCGCGCAAACTCCGGATTTGGCCCTGTATCATCGCGTTTGATGATCTGCACCTTGCGGCCGGCGACGGTGTCGCCGTTGCGCTTCATGTATGCCGCGATCGCGGCGTCGGTCAATTTGCCGATCTCCGTCGTTGCGCCGGAGAACGAAAAAACGAGGCCGACCCGCAGCGGCGGGCCCGCCTGCGCAAATCCGCCGACGGGATCGAGGATAGGGGCAAGCCCCGCAGCCGCGGTGAGTTTGAGATAACGGGCTCGTTTCATAGCATCTCCCTAAGTTGCGCTCAGCGCTGTGTGGGTAGAGACTCGCTCCTCCACGATTTTCACAAACTCGTTGCCGCGCGCCTCGGCCGACGAAAACATGTCGAAGGAGGCGCAGCCGGGCGAGAGCAGCACGACGTCACCCGGTTTGGCCAGACGGCTCGCAGCATCGATCGCTTCGCGCAGCGAAGCGGCCCGCTCGACGTGGGCGCGCTTGATCGTCGGGGCGAAAGCATCGGCCGCCTCGCCGATTAGCACGACGCCCTTCGTGCGAGACGAAATGACCTTGCCGAGCTCGGCGAAGTCGGTGCCTTTTGCTTTCCCGCCGGCGATCAGGACGATCGGGCGGTCGAACGAACGCAGAGCCGCGATCACCGATCCGGGATTGGTCGCCTTCGAATCGTCGACGTAGTCGACGCCGTCGATCGTCGCGACCAGCTCGAGCCGGTGCGGAAGCGCCTCGAACGCCATGACCGCTTCACGCGCGACCGACGGCTCGATCCCCGCGGCTAGTGCCGTCAGGATGGCGCCCATCGCGTTCTCAACGTTGTGCGCCCCGCGCAACGGGATCTCGTCGACCTTCATCACCTCGACCGGACGCGGATCGCCGGTCGGCGGCGCGTACATGATCGTCTTCTCGCCGCGCAGATAGAGCGTCGTGTTGCGGTGCGGCGCTGCCGCGAACCACAGCGCGCGAGCATGGACGCGGGCCGCGTTTTCGCCCTCGGCGAGGGTTGCGATGCGCGGATCGTCGAGGTTCCCGACGAACGTGTTGCCCGGCCCCTGGTTGGCAAAGATGCGGAACTTCGCTTCCGTGTACTCGTCCATGGAGTGGTAGCGGTCGAGATGGTCGGGCGAGATGTTGAGCAGCAGTGAGACCCGCGGCTTGAACGAGCGGATCGACTCGAGTTGAAACGACGAGACCTCGGCAATGACCCACTCATCGCCGCCGGCATCGACCGTCTGCTCGATGAGCGGATTGCCGATATTCCCACCGACGCGCGTGATGCGCCCGGCGCGCTTGAAGATCTCCCCGACCAGCGCGGTCGTCGTCGTTTTGCCCTTGGTCCCGGTGATCGCAACGATCGGCGCTTTGCAAATCCGGTACGCGACCTCGATCTCGGAAAAGACCGGGATACGCTTGGCCTGCACTCGCCGGACAAGCTCGCTGTTCAGCGGCACGCCCGGCGAGATGACCGCCGCCGTCACGTCGCCGATCGAGTCTTCTAGCGACGCGGGCGGGATGAACGCCACGCCGTCCTTGGCAAGTTCGATGACGGTCGATTCGAGCTCTTCGGCCGGCTTTTCGTCGGTCGCAAGGACCGTCGCGCCGCGATGGCGCAGCACCTCGACGCTCGCGCGACCGCTGCGACCCAAGCCGATGACGAGCACCCGTTCGCTTGCGTCAAACGAAACCGCATTAGTATTGCTCACGAACTCACCGTTACCAAGAAGAGACCAGCCGCAGCTAGAGCGAGGGAAGCTATCCAGAATCGGGCGGTCACCTTTGTCTCGGGCCAACCGCCGAGTTCGAAATGATGATGAAGCGGACTCATACGAAATACCCGTCGCTTCGTCGCCTTGTATGAAGCGACTTGCACGATCACCGATAATGTTTCGGCGGCAAAGACTCCGCCGATAAGCGGAAGCAGGAGCTGCATGTTCAGGAGAATTGCGCCCCCCGCGAGGACGCCGCCCAACGCGAGCGAGCCCGTGTCCCCCATGAAGAGCTGCGCCGGATGGCGATTATAAAGAAGGAAGGCAATCACCGCGCCCCCCGCGGCGAGCATCATTGCAAGAGCCGAAGCGGCTCCTTCGCGCCACGCGACGACGATGAGGACGGCGAGCGGCGGGAGCAGCGTCCCGGCTGCAAGGCCATCGAGGCCGTCCGTCAAGTTCACGGCGTGCGTCGTCGCCAAGATGACACAGAAGCTTAAAGCGTACCACACCCACGTCGGGACGACGCCGATGCCGAACAGCCGCGTCGGCTCGAAGACTCCGGCTTGATGGACGATCATCAGGAACACGATCCCGACTATTGCGGTCAGCGCAAACTTCGTCCGTGCTCGCAAGCCTCGATTGCGCGAACGGCGAATCGAAAGCCAGTCGTCGGCGAATCCGACCGCCGCGCAGCCGATGATCAAGACGGCGTACGCGACCGCTATCGCATCGTGCACGACCACGAGCGCGCACAGCGGAGCGATCAGGAACAGGATGCCGCCCATCGTCGGCGTCCCGGTCTTCGCCCGGTGTGTCGAGGGCGCATCTTCATACGCATGTTGACGATAGGCAAGCGCACGCAACCAGGCGATCAGCGGCTTGGCGAGGAGCGCCGCGAGCGCGAAGCTGATGACGAATAACAGCACCCAGATCATGAGAGCAGCGGGGTCTCTCCGGGCCCCCGCCACTTCAGGACGACGATGGGTGTCTGCTCGTCGGCATTGCCGTGCGGGTTCGCGAGCAACGCGTGCTCGACGGCTGCGCGTTCGACGCCGCGCGAAGCGCCGAGCGCCTTCGTCGTCTTCAAGTCGTTCGCATCGACGATCGCGCATGCTGTCCCGATTCGATCGGCGATCTCTTGCGCAACCCGGTCCGGCTCGATTGGTCCGAAGACGATCGTCCGCTCGAACGGCGGGAGCGTCCCCGTGTAGCCGTCGATGGCGGCGATCTCTTCGCCCAGGATCTCGTAAAACGCCCCGCGTCGTCCGCGCAAGCGGCCGAACACGTGTGCTGCGCAGGCATAGAGCACCTTCGGAACGCCGACCCGGTCAATCACGATCTGCAGAGACTCCGGTTGATTGACCGTTGCCAGCGCTCCGGCGCGCCGCGACAAGAAGTAGGCCAGCTTCGACGGCCGAATCGTCTCGGCTGCGACCATCTGGCCTTGCGCGATCGCCACGGCCGTCTCCGAGACGGCGACGACGTCGCCCGAGCGAGCGATCCCGGCAACGGCCTCGGCGACGACGGCCGCGATGTCGTCGCCCGAAACAACGAGCGGCGTGCGCACCGGAATCGCTACGAGCCCGTCTTCCACGACCGGCATCACGCGGGCGTTCCTTGCAACGCTTCGAGGATCTCCTCCATGCGGTACATGCGCGATCCCTTAAGCAGCACGACGTCATCGGCCCGCAGATGACGGCGCAGCCACGCCACTGCCTCGGAGTTTTCCGTATAACGGACGAGCTCGCCCCGGAAATGCGCGTCGCGCGCGCCGCGGACGATGTCGTCGCCGAATTGACCGCCGGCCAAGATGACGTCGACGCCGCCTTCCGCCGCCCTGGCACCGACGCGGTGATGCATCGGGGATGACTCTTCGCCGAGCTCAGCCATGCTGCCGAAAACAGCGACACGCCGGTGCCCGCTCTCGCCGAGGAACGCCTCAAGCGTCGCGAGCGTCCCCGTCAGCGAAGCATTGTATGCATCGAAGATCACGCGCGCTCCGGCGGGCAGTTGTATCGTTTCGTAGCGGCCGTGCGGCAAGGTCAACGTCGCGACCATCGGTGCAAGTTCTTCCGGCGTTACGCCGAGCTCGAGCGCGCCCGCGAATGCCGCGGCGAGGTTGGCGAGATTGTGTCTCCCCGGGAACTGCGCCTCGATCGGCAGCCGCTTGAGCAGGGCGCCGCCTTCGAAGAGCTCGACCGTGCTCGCGTCGCGAACGATGACGGCGTGGCCGTGTTCCGGCGGCTCCGCGGCTCCGGTACCGAAGTAGCGCGGCTCGTCGAAGAGCGAATGGCCGCGCGCGCGCGATGCGGCGTCTTCGAGATTGAGAATCGCGTGAGCCCCGTTGCCGAAGAGTTCCCACTTGGTCTCGGCGATGGCTTCGCGAGTCCCCAGGATCTCGAGGTGCGCCTCGCCGATGTTGGTGAGGATCCCGACGGCCGGCTCCGCGACGTTGACCAGCGCGGCGATGTCACCGCGGTGGCGGCATCCCATCTCGACGACCAACGTTGCTTCGCTTCCGTCGATCAAGGTCAAGAAGAACTTGCTGACGCCGATCTCGTTGTTCTCGTTCTCAGGCGTCCCGACGGCGGAGCGGCCCGACGCATTGAGGAGATCGCGCAGAAACGTCTTTGTGGTCGTCTTCCCGGCGCTCCCCGTGATGGCAACGACGGGGCCATCGACGCGCGTCCGGGCCAGATGTGCGAGCATCATGTAAGCGCGTTTCGTATCGCGTACGACGATGGCGGGCACGCCTTCGACGATCGCGTCCTTGTCGTCGACGAGGACGCAGGCTGCCCCCTTGTCGACCGCCTCACCGACGAAATTGTGGCCGTCGTAGTTCTCGCCGCGGAGCGCGACGTAGAGATCGCCGCGATCGACCGTGCGCGTGTCGATCGACACGCGCATCGATGGCGGCAACTCGGTGTTCGAAACGAGGACGCCTCCAAGCGCCATGACGATGCCGTTCGCGTCGAGCCTCACGGTGCGAGCACTTCCCGCGCGCGTAGCGCGGCGCGAACTTCGTCCCGATCGTCGAACGGACGCCGCTCGTCACCGACTATTTGAAACGCTTCGTGGCCTTTGCCGGCGACGACGACGACGTCACCGGCTGCCGCCCTCTCGATCGCGCGACGAATCGCAGCACGCCGATCGAGGACGATCGTCGCGCCGATCGGTGCGGCGATGGCCTGCGCGATTGCGAGCGGATCCTCGCTGCGCGGATTGTCGGACGTCACGATCACGGAATCGGCGAGCGCGCCGGCAACCGCGCCCATTTGCGGGCGCTTCCCTGCGTCGCGGTCACCGCCGCAGCCGAAGACCGCGACTAGGCGCCCACGCGTCGTCTCGCGCATCGCGCGCAGAACGTTTGCGAGCGCATCCGGCGTGTGGGCGTAGTCTACGATGACGTCGACGCCGCCGCCGCTGAAGCGCTCCATCCGCCCGGGGATCGACGCAACCGTTGCGATCGCTTGCGCGGCGCGGCGTAGGTCGAGATCGAGCGCGCGTGCCACGCCGAGCGCGGCGAGCGCGTTTGCGACGTTGAAGCGGCCCGGAAGCGCAAGCGGCCCGAGCATCGACGGGCGAACGTCGGCCTCGGCATCGATCGCATAGGTGACGAGGGGCCGCCTCGCTTCGCGCAGCTCCCGTGCAAACGCCGAGCCTGCGGCGTCGTCGACGTTGAGGACGCCGATCCGCGCCATCTCGAACAGGCGGCGCTTCGCCGCCATATATGCGTCGTGCGTCCCGTGAAAATCGAGGTGGTCGCGCGTGAGGTTCGTTAGGACACCGACATCGAATGCGACATCGTCGACGCGCCCCAGCGCGAGCGCGTGCGAGCTGACCTCCATGCTGATCGCGCTCGCGCCGCGATCGCGCAGGTCGGCGAGAATGCCTTGCAGTTCGATCGCCGGCGGTGTCGTGTTCGCCAGCGGCAGCGACGTTCCATCGAAGTCGACGCCGAGCGTCCCAACGGTCGCGCAGCGATCGCCCATCGCCTCAAGGACTGCGCGGACGAGATAGGATGTCGTCGTCTTTCCGTTGGTGCCGGTGATCCCGACGACGCTCAATGATTGCGAGGGCTCGCCGTAAAAGCGAGCGGCAATGCGCGACCCGGCTCGACGCGAATCCCCGACAACGACTTGCGCTCGGCCGGCTGGATAATTCGAGGGGTGCTCGACGACCGCGGCGGAAGCGCCGCGTTCGTACGCTTGCGCGACGAAAGTATGACCGTCGACGCGCTCACCGCGCATTGCGACGAAAGCGTCGCCTGGAGCGCATGCGCGCGAGTCTTCAGTGATTCGCTCTATCGGTAGGTCCGCGTTACCATCGATACGCGCGCCGTCGACCGCGGCGGCCAAGTCCCGCAAGATCATTTTAGAGGCGCTCCGCCCGAGGCTCCGCGCCCCCCAAAGCTGCGCTTTGGGGCCCCCAGACCATAGCGCCCCTCATCATCGTCGCCGTGAGTTCCATACCCCGAGGGGGCGCTAAAGAAGCCTTTCATTTAGCCGCGCGCGCCGGTGCGCTGGACCTGGGCATGATCCCCGCGTGCAGCATCGCGATCTTCGCGACCTGCGCGAAGACCGGTGCAGCAACCACGCTTCCGTAAATCGCTCCGCGCGGCCGATCGATCTTCACGAGAATCATGTAGCGGGGTCGATCGGCCGGGACGTAGCCGATGAAGGAAGCGATGTAGGCTCCAGGTTCATAGATACCGTTTTCGACGACTTGCGCAGTGCCCGTCTTTCCGGCGGTCGTATAGCCTGCGACCTGCGCGGTCGGATTTCCGGTTCCACGGACGACGACCGCCCGCAGGATGTTGCGCAGGGTCGCCGCCGTCCGTTCGGAGATAACGCGATGCTCGACCTCGGTGCCGTAGCGATAGATCACCCGGCCGTCGGCGTCGTCGATCGCCTGCAAGATGCGCGGGCGAATCAGCATCCCGCCATTCGCAACGGCTGCATAAGCGCGGATCATCGCGACCGGCGTCGTCGAGATCCCTTGACCGAAGGATATCGTTGCAAGCGAGCTCCCGCTCCAATCGGCCAGCGAGGGGACGATCCCCGGATTCTCACCCGGCAAACCAATCTCGGCGGCGTCGCCGAACCCGAAATTCCTGATCATCGAGAAGAGGGTCGGCTTTCCGATTTTCAGCCCGATCTCGGCCGCGCCGACGTTATGCGAGTACGCGATGATGTCTTCGAGCGTCTCGCTCCCACCGCTCGCCGGAAGATCGTCGTCGGCATTGTGGATCGTTCGATCGGCAACGCGCAGCTCGTTTCGTGCCGGCATGCGCGACCCGACCGTCAGCCGGCCCGACTCGAGCGCCGCGGCTGCGGTGATCAATTTGAACGTCGAGCCCGGTTCGTAAGCGTCCATCACTGCCCGGTCGCGCCGCGAGTCCTGCGAGTATTTCGAAAAAACGTGCGGGTCGTAGTCGGGAACGTTCGCGAGCGCGAGCACCGCGCCCGTGTACGGATCCATCACGATCGCGCTCCCGCTCGCGGCATGGAATTTCTTCACCTGCGCGCGCAGCGCGCGCTCGGTTTCGAACTCCAAGTACGAATCCAGCGTGAGCTCGAGGTTGCGACCGGGATGGGCCACTTCGATCACATTGGTCTCACCGAAGGGGATCGCGCGTCCGAATTCGTCCGCTTCGATCGTGCTTCGCCCGGGCGTCCCGCGGAGCAACGAGTCGAACTGATACTCGAGGCCGTCGAGGCCGTTTTCGTCGATGCCCACAAACCCGAGGACGGTCGACGCGAGCTTCGCCGACGGATAGTAGCGGACGCCGGTCTCCTCTTGCACCACCGAGACGCCGTCGATCGACCCTTTGCGCAGGCGATCGGCGATTTCGTGCGGGACCTTGCGTTCGATCCAGGTGAACTTGCGGTGCTCGCGCTTGCCTTCTTCCAGGACCGCGACGACATCTTCGAGTTTCAACGAGAGCGCGGCGGCGAGCTTGCGCCCCGCGGATACGGGATCGACAACGTCGTTGGGATCGGCGTAGATGCTCTCGGAGGGCAGCGAGCGAACCAGCACCTGATGGTCGGCGTCGTAGATCGCTCCGCGGCGCGCAAACGTCTCGACCGTTTCGGAGCGCTGCTCGAGAGCTTGACGCGAGAGCGATGGACCCTCGACGACCTGCACTTCATATAAGCGGTACGCCAAGAACGCCGCGATGACGCACAGCATGTAGAACGCCACCTTTGCTCGGCCCGGCCGGATGCGGTCGGTTCGCGCCTTGGCTATCGGTGAGCCGCGCGCAACTGCGCCGGCCAAATTACGGGCCCTTGAGCCAGTCTGCGACGGATCCCAGCAGCGCGATGCCGCCGGGTCCACGACCGGATTTGGACGCTGTTGCGTCTGCCGGCGAGACGACCGCGTAGATGCGCGGCTCTTGCATGCCCAATTTCATGGCGAGCTCGGCGAGGCGCTCGCGCGACTCGAGGTGCGCAACCCGATCGTCGAGGCGCATCGTCTCCTCTTGCAGAGCGGTTCGCTGTTCCGACGCGCGGCCGATACGGTAGTTGAGACTCGTCAGGTTCGCCATCAGCGCCAAATACAGCATGAGCAGCGCGACGACGGTTGCCGACACGCCTAGGACTCTGACGGCGGTGACGTAGCGTTGCCGTCTCGTGCGGGCTTGGCGCCGGCGCGCCGATTTTCGGGGGCGTTCGGGGATCGGGCTGCGCGTGGGGCGTTCGCGCGGTTGAATCATGCAGCAACTCGCTCGGCGGCGCGCAGCCGTGCGCTGCGCGCGCGGGGATTGTGAGTGATCTCGTCCAGTGCCGGGACGATCGGCTTGCGCGTCAAGGCCTTGACGCGCGCATCGTCGCGAAAGAGCGTCTTGACGATGCGATCTTCGAGGGAATGAAAGCTGATGACGACGACGCGCCCGCCGGGCGCAAGGGCCCCGAAGGCGGCATCGAGGCTCGCGCGCAGGGCACCGAGCTCGTCGTTGACGGCGATGCGCAAGGCCTGAAAGGTACGCGTCGCGGGATGGATGCGCTCGCGCTTTCCGCGGACGTGGACGACACCGGCGATCAAGCGCGCGAGCTCACCGGTCGTTGCGGGCAGCTTGCCTTCGCGCCGCCGCCCGACGATCGCGCGCGCGATTTGCCGCGCCGCCCGCTCTTCGCCGAATTCGTAGATCACGTCGGCGAGTTCGCGTTCGCCGGAATCGCGCAGCAGCTCGCCGGCGCTGCGGCCCTGCGTCGGATCGAGTCGCATGTCGAGCGGCGCGTCTTCACGGAACGAGAAGCCGCGCTCGGGCCGGTCAAGCTGCATCGAGCTCACCCCGAGATCGTAGAGAATCCCGTCGATCTGCATGATGCCGCGCTGCGCCAGCACGTCGCGCAGATCCCGAAAGTTCGCGTGCACTAATTCGAACTCCAAGCCCGGTGACGCCGGAAAGGGCTCGGGAGTGCGGGCGCCGGGATCGGCGTCCAGCGCGACGAGGCGGCCGCGTGCCAGCCGCAGGGCGATCCCCGTCGAGTGACCGCCGGCGCCGAACGTCGCATCGACGTAGGTCCCCCCAGCGCGGAGGTCGAGCCATTCGAGCGCCTGCGGGAGCAGGACGGAAACGTGCGCGGCCACCCACTAATAGAGCCCCAGCTCCGTGGTAAACTCGCCCAAATCGCCCGCGGGCTTCGCGTGGGTCGCGAACTGCTCTTTGGCCCAGATCTCGACTCGGGTCAGGGATCCGACCGTCACGACGTCCCGCCCGATCTTCGCGTAGCGTCGGTGCGTGCTCGGGATGACGAGCCGGCCTTGGGCGTCGCACGCCACTTCCTCTGTATGGGAGAAGAGATGACGGACGAACCGGCGATAGGCTTCGTCCTTTTTCGGGGCACCCTCGAGCCTGGCGCAAAACTCGGCCCAGGTGACGGCGGGGTAGAGGGCCAGACAGGGATCGGGCTCCGCGATCGTCAGGAAGAAGCCGGGTCCAAGGCGCTCGCGGAAGCGCGCGGGGACGACAAGACGGCCCTTGTCGTCAAGGCTGTGTTCGACTGACCCGGTAAAATGAGGCCGGTCCGCTGCCAACTAAAAAATCCCCACTGCCGTCCACTAGGCACCACTCTGTTCCACTATAGCCCACAGAGTGCGGGGAATCAACCCGAAGCGAACGCGCGGGCGTCACCATCCCGAGTTTTACGAACAGGCGTTCGATGTCATGGCGCCGTCCGGCGGTTTATAGTCCGCCGCCGCTTGCGAGCGTGCAAGCGGTCTTCAATGCCGTCAGCATCGTGCCGGCGCGAGCGACCCCTTTGCCGGCGATGTCGAACGCCGAGCCGTGCGGAACGCCGACGCGCACGTACGGCAAGCCTACGAAGATGGCGCACGCTTCGTCGAGTCCGGCCGTCTTGATCGCGATCTGTCCCTGATCGTGATACATCGCCACGACGACGTCAAATTGCCCTTGCAGCGCTTGCCGAAACACTGCATCGGGCGACAACGGACCGGTGACATCGAAGCCCTGCTCGCGTGCCGCCGCGACGGCCGGCGCAATCTCCCGGGCGTCTTCCGTACCGGCTGCATGCGGATTGAGCCCTGCGACCGCGATGCGCGGATGCTTGACGCCCCAACGCTGCAGCTGTCTGCCGATCAGCGTGATGACGTGCAACACGTTGTCCTTCGTCACCATCGCCGGAACGTCACGCATCATGACGTGCTCGCCTATCGGGATCATCCTCAGCTTCCCGGAGCAGCGTAGCAGGTAGCTCCCCGCTGGATGCATCTCCTCGCTCGACTCCGCTACGCCCGCAAGGCCGAACGAATGGCGGTCGACCGGCGCGATGATGTAACCCTCGATCTCGCCGGCGGTCGCCCAGCCGATCGCGCGCCCAATCCAGCCGTAC
>DATNIC010000091.1:0-2217 GCA_035604635.1 Binatia bacterium | reverse complement strand
CGCTCCGACGAGCTGCCCTGGTATCAGGGTCCGACGCTCCTAACTGCCCTATCGCAGTTTTCACCGGCGCCGGATAGCGCAGACGCTCCGTTGCGCATGCGCATCCAAGACGTCTACCGGCGCGAGACTCAGCGCACGTTCGTCGGGCGAATCGATTCAGGCAGGCTCATGGTCGGAGAGAACGTCGCGATCTCGCCCGCCCGCGTCACCGCGCGCGTCAGCAGCATCGAGCGCTGGCCGCAAGAAGATCGGCCGTTCGCGCAGGCCGGTGAGGCGGTGGGGTTCACCCTCGATCAGCCGGTCTTCGTGGAACGCGGCGACCTTGTCAGCGATGCCACCGACCTTCCGCCGTCGGCCCGCTCTTTCCGCGCTCTGTTCTTTTGGCTTGCGGAGGAGCCCCCGCGCGACGAGGAGTCGCTGGTGCTGAAATTCGGCCCGACCGAAGCGCGCGTCCACCTCGACGCCGTCCACGGCATCACGGACACCCGCAACCTCCAAAAATTGGCCGCGGGTGAATCGCCGCAGTACAGCGTCGTCGATGTAACCCTTCGCAGCGATGCGCTTCTCGCACTCGATACCCGCGAGGCCAACGCCCTCACGTCGCGTTGCGTCTTGCTGCGCGACGATGAGGTCCTCGCGGCGGGAATTGTAACCGAAGTTCACTCCGGTCCGCGTGCCTCGAACCTGCATCCCCACCGCCATCTCGTCTCAGCAACAGAGCGTGCCGAACGTCATGGGCACGCCGGCGCCGTCGTCTGGATGACGGGGCTTTCCAGCTCCGGCAAGTCGACGTTAGCGCTAGCCTTGGAGCGCCGGCTCTTCGCACGCGGCAATCTCGTCTACGTACTCGACGGCGACAATATTCGCAGCGGGCTCAACTCCGATCTCGGTTTCGCGCTCGAGGACCGGACCGAGAATATCCGCCGGGTCGGCGAAGTCGCCGCGCTCTTCGCCGACGCGGGCGCGATCGTGATCACCGCCTTCATCTCACCCTTTGCCGCAGACCGGGCGACCGCGCGAAGGGCAGCGCCCACGGCCTTCCACGAGGTCTATGTCAAGGCAAGTCTCGACGCGTGCGAAGCACGCGATCCGAACGGCCTCTACCGCCGAGCAAGAGCCGGCGAGATCGCCGAATTCACCGGGATTTCCTCGCCGTACGAGCCGCCGAACGCTCCGGAGCTCGTGATCGACACCGAACACAATACGCCGGAGGCTTGCGTCGAACGGCTCCTCGACTATGTCGTGCGAGTCACGGCTGCCCAGAACTTGCAAAAAGTCTGATGCGCTTGAACTGCCCCATCTGCGATTCGGCGGAGCTCGAACCCGTCTTGCATCGCCAAAACGTTCCCGTGCTTGAAAACGCGGTTTACGATACGCGCGAGGCAGCCCGCGCCGTGGAACGCGGCGACATCGATCTCGTTTTTTGCGCCAATTGCGATATCGTGTTCAATGGGAGCTACGAATCGTCCAAGCTGAAATTTGACGCCAAGTACGATCCGTCTGCGGCGCAATCGAAAGTCTTCGGCGAGTACATCGACGACTTGGCGCGCTATCTCATCGAAGATCGGGGCGTTCGGGACGTCCGCGTCGTTGAGGTCGGGTGCGGCAAAGGGGACTTCCTCAGGCGCCTTGCCAAGTTGGAGCCCGGCATCCGCGCGATCGGATTCGACACCGTGTATGAAGGCCCGAGGAGCGACTTCGACGGGCGGCTCGTCTTCGAACAGCGGTATCTGGGCAACGAAGACGGCGCGGTCCAAGCAGACGTCGCCATTGCACTGTACGTTCTCGACTACATCGTGGAACCCGTACCGTTCTTGCGCAGGCTCCGCGACATCGTGGTCCAAGCGGCCTTTCCGCGGGCGTTCGTCGAGTGTCGCAACCTCGTCCCGCCGATGCAAAATCATGCCTTTTGGGATTTCCCGTATGAAACGTTTGCCTTTCACAGCCAATTCTCGCTAACGAAAGCGCTGCGTGCGGCAGGCCTCCTCGTCAGCCTCGTCCGGCCCGTCTTCGACGGTCAGCGCTTGCTCGCCGAGGCTCACCCGGGAGACTCGGCGGCGCCTGGACCGATCGAGCGTGACGCGTCCATCCCCGCGTTGGTTGCCTCGTTTCGCGCGAGTGAATACGAATATCGGGAGCGATGGGCGGAGCGCTTGCGTAACGAATCGGCCCGGGGTGGGATCGCTCTTTGGGGTGCCGCCGCCAAAGGCGTGGCAA
>DATNIC010000090.1:0-2401 GCA_035604635.1 Binatia bacterium | reverse complement strand
CGTTAACCGCACGCGTTTTTACAACGAGCCGATGACGCTCGAGTGCGCGAAGATGTTCGTCAGGCAGCATCGCCAGAATACGCGCCAGCGCAATTCGGTGCTCAAGCTCTCCGTCGCGACGAACTGTCCGGATTGGGAGACACGCATCAAGATCATCGAAGCCTGCTCTCAAGAGATCATCGCCGACCACGAATACGGCCACGGGAAGTCACACTGGGAAGTCATCGAGGAGCTCGGTCAGAGCATCGGCATGACGCTCGACGAGATCCGTGACGCGGAACTCTTGCAGACGACGCGTCTCGCCTGGCTCGCCTGGGAGACACTCACGAAGAACCGGCATTGGCTCGAGGGCTTGATGGCAAACACGTGCGCCGAGCGTGTCAATGTCCCGGGTTATGGGACGGGCCGCCTGAAAGAAGTCGGCTGGTCGGGCGCGCAGCGCGATCATTGGCGCAAAGCGTTCGGGCTGGGGGACGATCAACTCGAGTTCTGGTCGATGCACACCGAAGCCGACATCGAGCATTCCAATCTCGGCTGGCAGACGGTTGCGAAGTACGCCGGGAAGTTCAACATGGAAGACGCGATCGTCGAAGCGTGCCGCGTGAACCTAATGGTGTGGCAGACGTATTGGGAGGGGATCCTCGACGCCTCGAAGGCCGTCGCGAAGAACGGCGCCGCCGTCGCACGCTGATGCGGCGCGCAGCTCTCCTCGCGGCGGCGGCGCTCCTGAGTGCGCTGCTCCCCGCAGCGGCGGGCGCGGCCGATCCGTTCGAGATCAACGTCATCCTCCCGCTGACCGGTCAAGCAACCTTCGTCGGAAAGGGCTCGCAGCAAGGTCTTGCGGGGGTTGAGGAAGCGACCAACAAGAGCGGCGGCGTCAACGGGCGTCCGATCCACTTTGTTTTTCAAGACGATCAATCGAATCCGCAGATCACCGTTCAGATAGCGAATGCACTGATCGCCAAGAAAGTCTCGGTGATTCTGGGGACGGCCGGCGTCGCAGGCTGCAGTGCCGTGCTTCCGCTCGTCAGCAGCGGGCCGGTCCTGTACTGTCTCTCGCCGGGCCTTCACCCGCCGGAGGGAAGTTATGCGTTCTCGGCCAGCGTCTCGACGGCCGACACGACCGGCGTCTCGATTCGATATTTTCGCGAACGGGGATGGAAGCGAATCGCAATTATCACGTCGACGGACGCGAGCGGACAGGACGGCGAGCGCGGCATGGACGCGGCGTTGGCGCTTGCGGAGAACAAGGACATGGCCGTCGTCGACCGCGAGCACTTTGCGCCGGGCGACGTGACGGTCTCCGCGCAAATGTCGCGGATGAAAGCAGCGAACCCTCAAGCGATCTTGGCTTGGATGACCGGGACGCCGGCCGGGACCGTCTTTCGCACGATCACCGAGCTTGGCATCGACCTTCCGATCCTCGTAACGAACAGCAACTCGACGTACGCGCAGATGCAGCAGTACGCGCAGTTCCTACCGAAGCAGCTGTACTTTCCCGATCAACCCAGCCTTGCCCCCGATCAGGTCACCGACCAAGGCGTAAAGGATGCGCTCAAGACGTATTTCACGACGCTGAACGGCATGGGGATCAAGCCCGACGTCATTCCGAGCACGACGTGGGATCCGGGGCGCATGGTCGTCGAGGGTTTCAAGAAGCTCGGCTTCGGCGCCACCGCGGCGCAGTTGCGCGACTACATCGCGAGTCTGCGCGGTTGGCCGGGCGTGAACGGACGCTACGACTTCAAGACCGTTCCTCAACGCGGCCTCGGCCCCAACTCCGTGATCATCACGCGCTGGGATTCAGAAAAGCAGACGTGGGTCGGGGTCAGCAAACCAGGCGGGGCACCCGCGCGATAGAAAAGGCGGGCCTCGCGAGCATCGCCAAGAGGAGCGCAATCATGCTCGCCCAGGAACGCCCGACGCATCCGCCGCTTTCAACGATCCGGCATACCGCCGCGCATCTGCTGGCGCACGCCGTAAAGGACCTCTACCCCGAGACGCTAGTCACGATCGGACCTGCGACGGAGACGGGGTTTTACTACGATTTTGCCCGGTCCATACCGTTCACTCCGGAGGACCTCGTCAGGATCGAAAAGCGGATGAAAGAGTTGGTCGCGGCCGACCTCCCGGTGACGCGCGAGGTCATCGACCGGCGCGCCGCGATCGAGAAGTTCAAGGCCATGGGCGAAACCTACAAGGTCGAGATCATCGAATCGATCCCGGCCGGCGACGAGGTCACGCTCTACACGATCGGCGATTTCACCGATCTGTGCCGCGGCCCGCACGCCGAGAGCACGAGCCAGGTCGGTGCGGTCAAGGCGATGAGCGTCGCGGGCGCCTATTGGCGGGGCGACGAGCGCAATGCCATGCTCCAGCGCATCTACGGGACGGCCTTCCC
>DATNIC010000089.1:0-2236 GCA_035604635.1 Binatia bacterium | reverse complement strand
CGACGTATGCGGTAATCCGCACGTGACGGTTATTCGTCCCATCATTGGCACGGCGCAGCGCCGCATAGTGAAAACCGAACTCCGTGTCGCGGACATCGAGCTCGGGTGCGAGGTCGCTCAGCAGCTCTTGACGTTTGCTCTGCAAATGATCGGGAAGCTCCTGAGGTTTCTCGTCGAAGCTGCGCGCGAGATCGCGGTGCAGGATCCCGACGTGCGTCGAGTCGAGTCCGCCTTCGACGATCTGCAAGTAGTTGCAGTCCAAGGTCATGCGCATCACCATGCGATGCGACGGCGGCAAGCGCATGTACTCGTACTCACGGAACGGCGGCTCGATCTCCTTGGGCCCGAGATAGACCCAGATCAGCTCGCCCGCTTCGCGTACGGGATACGCCGGCGCGCGGAGGCGCGTCTTGTAGCTCGGATCGGCGACGTTGGGCGTGTCGAGGATCGTGCCGTCGACTGCGAATTTCCAGCCGTGGAAAATGCACCGGATCCCACCGTCCTCGACCCGCCCGAGTGCGAGCGACGCGCTGCGATGGCAGCACAACTCATCGAAGACGCCGACGCGGCCGCTGCTGTCGCGAAAAGCGACGTAGGTCTCGCCCAGGAGAGTGAAGCTCTTGGGATCACCATCGGGATCGGGCAGATCACTCGAGAGCAGCGCCGGCATCCAATACCGGCGGAAGAGCGCGTTCATCGGCGTTCCCGGCCCGACGCGCGTCAGGAGCTCGTTCTTTTCTTTGGGAAGCATTGCCGTAGACTCCCTTAGGTTTTCAACATCGGAAACGTTTCGAATTCGACGTTCACGAGATGGCCGCCGCGACGCTCGACTCGCCGGATGTAGACATTCTGCGTCGCGGTACGCGTCGCCGGGTCGATCTCGACCGGTCCGCGCGGCCCCTCGAACTTCATTCCCTTGACGAGCGCCATCGTCTTGTCGGGATCGATCACGCCATTTTGCGCCGCAAGGACCTTGTAGGCGGCGGCCATGCAATCATACGTGATCGCCCCGATGAAATCGGGCCGGTTCTTGGGATCGATCTTTTCGAAGCGGTCCACAAAATCGCGATTCACGCGCGACGCGTGCGCATCGGAATAGATGAACGAGCTGATGACTCCCAGCGCAGCGTCGCCCATGCCGTCGAGGTTCGGCTCGTCGGTGATCCCACCGTTATCGAGGATCTTCATCTTGCTCCCGGGACCGATCGCACCGACGTCGTGCAGCGCCTTGAGGATGAGCCCCGGCTGGACGCCTGGGACGAGGAAGAGCCATAGCGCATCGGGCTTCGCGTCCTTGATGCGTTGCGCGTAAGCGGAAAATTCGATCGCGTTCAGCGGAAACCCGACGTCGCCGACGACGTTACCGCCGGCACCCGTGTAGATCTCTCGAAAGGTATTGACCGCGTCGATCCCCGCGGTGAAATTGGCGTAGAGCATAAAGACATTGCGGATGCCGTTCCTGGCCGTCCAACGTGCGAAAGGCGCCTCGTATTGGCGTTGCGAGAATCCGAAGAGCACCATGTAAGGCGCGTTGTCGATGATCCCGTTCTGCGTCGCCGTGATGACGAAGACGGGCTTCTTCGACTCGGTCGAGATTCGCGTGATCGCGGCTGTCGACGGCGAGTACTCTGGTCCGACGATCAGATCGACCTTCTCGTTGACGATCAGATCTTGCGTAACGCGCGCGGCGGCATCCGGGATCGGGCCACCGGTATCGCGCCGCACGATGACGACTTTGCGCCCGGCGATCGTATCCCCGTGCTCTTGCGTAAACGCCGCGATCGCATCGTTGACTTGCGCGCCCAAAACCGCGCTCAGTCCGGTGAATCCGAGGACGACGCCGATTTTGATCGGCGCAGGTTGGGCAGAGACGTGCGACGTCGCCAAACCGAGGACGGCGAGCGACAACGTGGCGGAGCGAAGGATTCCTTTAATAGCAGTCATTCTGGCGGCCTCCGGATGGATCGACTCGTCGAGGTTAGCCGAATTTGCCGCTTGCCTTCTCCGGCGCCTGCTATCGGGCGGGGTAGACGCTATCTTTCCTAGTACGCGAACAGTATTGCCGCGTTGAGCGTGTGCATCGTCTGCGGCTGCGTTTGGAAGACGTCCTCCAAGGTCAAGCGAAATCGATCGAGTGGCCGATAGCTCAAGGATGCCGTCGTCGACCGCAAAAATCCGCTGGGACCGGGACCACTTATCCCGTCATAACGCACTGTCCCAATCCAGCGATTGCTGA
>DATNIC010000088.1:0-4384 GCA_035604635.1 Binatia bacterium | reverse complement strand
TGTGCCGAAATACGCCCAGGCGTACGGAGCAAAGATTTGGCTCATATCCCATTGCTGCTGTATGCCAATTAAATTGTTCGGCGGTCCGGGATTACAGGTTGACCCTGATGCCCCAAAGTGACAATCGTTTGGATTCACGGGTGTCGTCGCATGATAGCGGAGGTGGGCCGGTTCAACTTTGGTCACCGCGGTTTGCCCGCGCATGGTGCTGGTGAACGCGTCGACGGATTGGCCGGCGGGGACCGCGACGGCATGCAGTTCGTCATCCCCGGTCGTTGCGATCTGCATGGTGCTGCGCGCACCGGCGGAGCTTGCGATGCTCTGCGCACTGCGCCCGGCCGCGCGTAGCGCGGACACGCTGTAGTGCACGTAGATGTTCGCCTGATCGATGCCGGGAGCGCCGGAGAAATGCGCCGGCGCCCTCGTCGCGACATTCGAGGTATCGATTGACGACGTCGAGCGCAGCGCGCTCTGAATCGACGCGACGTTCACTGCACCGGCCGTGTATGCCGCCTTGTTAAAGAAGAGAGCTTGCGCGGTGCCTGACCCGTTTGCGGTAACTTGAACCTGATAGCAGCTGCCCGTAGGATCGATCGTAATCGTCTGAACGAGGATAGAGGCGGTGAGCGTCACTGTCACGGGTGTCGATCCGACGTTTGCCGTCGCCGTACCGTTATTTAGCGTGACGACCAAGCCCGACGGATTCGACGTCACGTTGAATGACGTCGCCGACGTCGAGAGCGGGGTGGCCCCGCCCGAGGCCGTGCACGACGTCACCGTGTTGCTGCCCGTGTTCCCTGAGTTGCCGGAGCCGCTACTCCCGCCACCCGAAACCGCGGCGCTTCCGCCGCCGCCTCCGCCGCATGCGGAAAGACCGAGGCTCATAGCGAGCCCGGCCGCGATCAGAGGGGCTCCGACGAAATATTTCACTTTGCAGTCCCTACCGTGACGTCTCGTTCGAGATGGCGCCATAAGATGTTCAACGCGGTCATTGTTGCGCGCATCCGCACATCGCTTCTCGATCCCGGAAAGACGTGACGGCGCGCACTCACCTTCCCGTCTTCGGTCGCAAGTCCATACCAAACGAGCCCGACCGGCTTCTCCGGCGTCCCGCCCTCCGGTCCTGCGATCCCGGTCGTCGAGATCGCGATATCGGCGCCGAGCCGCTCCCGCGCGCCGCGCGCCATGGCCATAGCAACCTCTTGGCTGACAGCTCCCATTCGCTCTATATCGGCGGAGTCGACTCCCAATACTTGCTCTTTAATCGAATTTGAATATGCAACGACGCTTCCCAGGAACGTCGCAGAAACGCCGGGGACGCGGACGAGCGCCTCGGCGATCGAGCCGCCCGTGCACGATTCGGCCGTCACGATCGTCAGACCGCGCCGGATGAGCTCGGCCGCAATCGCACTTTCCAGCGTCATATCGTCGGTTCCGAAGATCCCGGCCCCGATCCGGCGCGTCAACTCGGCCTCGATGGGTTCGATCAGCGCCTCGGCCTGCTCGCGGTCGGCCGCCTTCGCCATCACTTTGACGTCGACGCGGCCGCCGTGCGCGAGGACCGCGATCTTCGGATTCTCTGAGATTCTGAAGAGATCTTCAATTTTCAGATCGAGCTCGGATTCAGGAATACCAACCGTGTGAATCGTGCGAATGAAGATCGCGCTGTGCAAATCGAAGCGCTCGACCAGCCACGGGACGAGTTTTTCGGTCAGCATCGGCTTCATCTCTCGAGGCACCCCGGGCATCGAGGCGACGAACTTCCCGTCGTCGCGCAGCGCGATGAAGCCCGGCGCCGTCCCGTACGGATTCTCCATGACGATCGAGCCGGTCGGGAGGAGCGCTTGGCGCCGATTGTTCTCCGAGAGCGGACGATCGGGGCGCAAGAGCCGGAAACGCGTTTCGATCGCCTGCAGCGACGGCTCGTGCAATTGCAGTGGTTTGCCGACCGCGACCGCGACCGATTCTTTCGTCAGATCGTCGACCGTCGGACCGAGTCCGCCGGTCGTGATGACGCCGTCGACACCGTCGCGGTTGAGCACGGTGACGAGCATCTGGTGGAGCCGCTCGGCGTTGTCGCCGACCGAATGCTTGGCAAAGACGTCGACGCCGTGATCGGCGAGGGTGCGCGCGATGAAGGCCGAGTTCGTGTCGACCAGATCGCCGAGCAGAATCTCGGTCCCGATCGTGATGATCTCAACGGATGCCATCGGAGTCTTTCTCAAACCAGTCCGGATATTGCACCGCGATTTTAACGTCGAAGCCTTCCGCGGCCTCCAACATCGCCTGCCGCCGGGCAGCGACGTCGGGGAGGCGGCTACGATTGGCACGGCGCCGCTCCGCCAGCACGTTCATGAATCGCGCGAACCGCTCGCCGAGCGCGTCTTGCAAGCGCTCCTTGAGGACTTTTCCGACGCGCGGCGCAACCCCGCCCGTCGAGATGCCGATGCGCGCCGGGCCGGCCTTGACGATCGCCTGCATCGCAACGAAACCGTAGGCGGGCTGATCGATGCAGCACAACAGGAAGCGATGCCGGTCCGCGAGCGCGCGCAGTCGCGCGGAGAGCGCGTCGTCCTTCGGCGTCGAGATGACGAAGAACGCGCCGGCGACGTCGTCATCGCGCAGCGCGGCCGGATCGAGGACGCGGCGAACATTGGCCCCGACTTCGCGCAGCGCCGCGTCTTTCTCGATCGCTTCGCGGTCGTTGGACGGACCGACGACGACGCAGAGCCGGTTGTGGAGATTGAGACCGACCGGGAAAAATCCACCCGGCGGAAGCGGATCGGCGCCCCGATCGGCACTCATCGCGCTCAGAAGTCGACGGGTCGGAGATAGAACTCGTTGATCGCGGTCGCTGAGACCATCGCGGTCGTCGGCAGGTGCCGCTTCCAATGCGTCCCGTCGACGCGGCGCCGGACCAGTGCGACTTCCTCGGGCGTGAAACCGGCCTCGACGATCCGGCGATCCGGGAACCCCTGCAGCATCAGTGAGAGGATCCCGTCGGCCTTGTAGTACGTGATCCCCAAGTCGCCTTCGTCGGTTTGATCGGCCTCGAGATCGGCGCTCGGAGCTTTGTCGATCAGCGATTGCGGTATGCCCAAATATCGGGCCAGGTCCCACACCTGAGTCTTGAACAGGTCGCCGATCGGATTGACCGGCGGCGAGTCGTCGGCATGCCAGGTGAAATAGCCCATCATCCGCTCGGTCTTGTTCCCGGTCCCGACCGGAAGCGCGTCGAGCTTCGTCGATTGATCGAAGAGCACGATCATCCGCGCGCGCGCCATGACGTTGCCGCGCCGGCGCGGATCGGCGTCCGGCTCGAACTGCAAGTACCCCTCGACCGCCGCCGTGATCTCGATGGTCCGTTCGTTCACCCCGAGCGCGTCGATGACGAGCTTGGCGTCGGCCAAACTGCTTGGGTTCGACGTCTTGTACGGCATGCGAATCGCATGGACGTTCTTCGGACCCAGCGCCCGCGCGCACAGAAACGCGGTGACCGCGGAATCGATGCCGCCCGAGAGGCCGATCACGGCACGCTTTATTCCGCGACGCACGATGAGCTCGTCGTGCAAAAACGCTTCGAGCCAGTCCGCGGTCACTTTACCGTTGATTTTCAAAGCGGTAAACGGATCCGGTGGCTTCGCCACGATCACGGGCAGCCGGCCCTCAGCCACGACGCTCGCGCACTCCCTGCGTCCCGTCGAGAGATCCCGCGTGACCGCGCGGCAACGGAAGTTCGTCGTCCAACAAGAGATCGGGCAAGACCGCGGCGAGATCGCCCAAGAGCGGCAGCGCCGCGCGCGCGACGTCGATGTCCGCCAAGTCGATCGAGGCGCGAACGATGCACGAACCCAGCGCAGGCGCCTGCGCGAGCACGTCGCCCGTCGGGCCGATGACGCAGGACGAGCCCGTCATGCCCTTGCCGCCTTCGAATCCGGTCAGGCCCGCGTACAACACGAAGATCCCGTGTTCGACGGCATGGCCGCACATGAGATCGCGCCAGTGGGAGACGCTCTCGAGCTCCGCGTCGCCGCCCAAGCCGCGTCCAGGCGAGGCGCTGGGGATAATGAGGAGGCGGGCGCCCTTGATCGCCGCGATCGTCGGCATGATCGCATGCCAAGCATCCTCGCAGATCAGCATCGCGGCACAACCGAACTTCGTGTCAAAGGCGGAGAGCCGGCGGCCCCGTGACAAGAAGCGCTCCTCGTCGAAGACCCCATAGGTCGGCAAAAACATCTTGCGGTGGACGTGCACTACTCGCGTCTCATGGCGCCCGAGCGTCGCATAGACGGCACTGTTGTAATACGTCCCGCGGTCGTTCTCGAAAAAGCCGGAGACGACGTCGACCTCGCCCTTACCGCCGGCGGCTCGCCACTCGGCCGCG
>DATNIC010000087.1:0-8626 GCA_035604635.1 Binatia bacterium | reverse complement strand
GCGTCCGTATTGCCGCAGTCAGTCGGGCTGTAGTCGAGGGCCAAGACGTCATTCGCTAGGTCGCCATTATAGACGATCCGCGAGAAGCGCCACCACGGGATGAACTGAAAATAGCCGTTCCCGTCGTGCGACGTGTGGGTGTAGTTGATGTTGGCGAAGCTACTGTACTCGAGCTGGACGTCGTCTTGGTCTGGGACGTTGACGACCGGGTTATTCGGATTGTTGGGATTGAGGATGGTGTTGATCGGGATCTGAAACGTATTGTACTGATTGTAGAGGTCGACGGAGAGCGTATCGTGAGGACTCAGGGTCGTGATGATGCGGCCGAAATAGTCCGAGAGGCTCGAGTTGTCGTTGTCCGGTACTTGGGTAGGCGAGTCGAGCCCGCGCGTGTTGCGCTGGCCGTTGGCATCGACGAAGGTGTACGTCGATCCGGACTTGACGGATTCGTTGAAGGTCCCCAGTTGGTTGCCGTAGGTCGTGCCGCCACCGGCGGAGACGAACGTGTACGCGCCGTTTGGGAAGTCGGTCGGACGCTTCGTGATGATGTTGATCACCGCGCCTTGGCGCGTCCCGCCGAACTCGGCGGGGAACGCCCCGGTGAAGATCTCCATGGAATTGATGTTGCGCGGATCGATGATCTCGGAGAAGTTCGACGCCGTCGTTTGCGGCAGCGGTGCCCCGTCGACTTCGTAGGTAACGCCGTGGAAACCGTGAGCGACCGGCTCGCCGTACGAGAAGCGGACGATCCCCGGGACCGTTTCGATTAGCGCGTTGAGGCTATTCCCTTGCGGCAAGGTCGCGATTTGTTGGCTATTTATCGTATTCGATGAAACCGGATAGCCGCTGATGCTGCGCGCGGAGGCGACCGCGCGTCCGATCTGCTTGAGTTCTCCGACGTTGAGGGAGACGGTGTTGATCGAGTCGGTGGTCACCGTGATGGTCGTGCTTGCATCGGGGCGACCCTCGGCGTGCGCCGTGACCGTGTACTGACCGAACGGAATACGCGTGAACGTGAAGTCTCCGCCGGCGTCCGTGGTGGTCTGGGTCGTCGTTTGATTGCCGCTGACGGTGACGGTAACACCGGAACGGGCGGTCCCGTCGACGGTGACGTGGCCGCGCACTAGCCCGGTGACGTCCGCGTCTGCCGGAATGACGGAAAACAGGATGAGCGCGAGCGCGCTGCTCCACGCCAAAATAAAACGAGGCATGTGTCCCTCTGTCTAGTCGACGAGCGAAAAAGGCCGAAGCGGCCGGTAACGCTAGGCGGCTAGGGGAGGGGCACGGCCGAGGCGGACCGCTGCCCAATCGACGCGTGGCGTCGCGCGCGGGCGGCTCGCGCGCAGCGGCCGTACCGGCGCGCTGCGGCGCAATGCCGCGACCAGGCGGCGAAAGAATGCGATGGTCGCCGAGGCGACGATTTCGAGGACGCGGCGCGTCGCGAACGCGACGGAGATGCTGATCGCGACGATGATCGCTAGGGCGAAGACGTAGCTCGTGTCACCGTCTGCTTCGAGGCGTTCGATGCCGATGTAGATCGCGCTCGCCGACGCAGCGATCGACGCCGCCAGAGCGCCGAGGCGTCCGCGCCCCGGCAAGAGCTCTGCAAGCCGCTCGGCGAGGACGCTCCCGTCGGCGTACGTCGCAAGCCCGGCGGCAGCTCGAGCTAGGAACGCCCAGGCAAGGGCCGGGAGGCCCGCCAGCATGAGCGTGCAGACCCAGTCGTGGTACTCTTCCCCAAACGCGTGTTCGTCGCCGAAGCGCACGCCGTGGGCGGCGGCTGCAACGGAGAGGGCGATCGGCAGGGTTACCAGTAGCCGCCGGACTCCCATGACGTGATCGCCTTTCGGGCTCTTCGGAGTCCACTCCCGGGGACGGGCCCGGAGGCTGCTTGGAGCCGCAGGGGTCGCCCCTGGGCCCGCGAACACCCGGAACCCTCCCCCCCACCGCCGGCCGCCTTCGAAGGACGAGATACCCTTGATCACCACCCGAGTACCGACAGAGTCGCCCGACACCGTGAACGTGATCGTGGCGCTGCTCGTCCGGTTTCCCGAGATCTCGAGTATCATCTCGCGACCGGCCGACGGCACCGTCAAGCTGTCGTACGTGGTGGCGAAGCGGCTCGATCGCCGGGCCCAGCAGAAGCTGGCGGCGTCGCTGGCCGAGCACATCGGAACGTTCCTCGAGCTGACCGGCGACGAGCCGGCGGCGCTTGCGGTCGACTGCGAGGTCGACGGTGTGACGACGTTCATCCACGTCACCCGAGATGCGGCCTCGTTCACCCGGGACGAACTCATGCTGCAGCTCTCGCTCTTGGGCGAGCGCTTCGGTGATGCGCTCGTCAAGAATCCTCCGTCCGACGAACCGATCGACGAAGATCCCGAAGCCCGTGACGAGGTCGTCGACTGCGCGATCGACGTGATGCGCGATCCGTCACGGCAGAAGAGCCTCGTCGGCTATCGCGAAGAAAAGCGCGTGCTGGTCTACTTCTTGAAATCCGGAAAGAAAGCGAAGGCGTCGGCGCGCTTATAACCAAGCCGATTCGGGTGCTCGTCGTCGGTGACGTGGTAGGCGCACCGGGTCGAGAGACGCTAAAGCGGTGTATCCCGCTCACGCGGGAGCAGCACCAGATCGACGTGTGCATCGCCAACGGCGAGAATGCGGCGGGCGGCTTCGGCTTGACCGCGCAGACGGCCGAGGAGATGTTCGCTTCCGGCGTCGACGTCATCACGACCGGCAACCACATCTGGGACAAGCGTGAGTTTCGCGATTATCTGGACCAAAGCGATCGCGTCCTGCGGCCTGCCAACTATCCACCGGGGACGCCGGGCAAGGGCGTCGGCATTTTCAGCGTCGACGGCGTCTCCGTCGGCATTCTCAATGTCATGGGTCGAGTCTTCATGCCGACCGTCGACGACCCGTTTCGGGTGAGCCGAACGATGGTCGACGAGTTGCGAGAGGAAACGAAGGTCATCATCGTCGACATGCACGCTGAAGCGACGTCGGAAAAGATGGCGCTGGCGCGCTTTCTCGACGGTTCCGTCTCGCTCGTTTACGGGACGCACACGCACGTGCAGACGTCCGACGAGCAAATCTTCGCCGGAGGGACGGCGTACCTCACCGACGTCGGCATGACCGGCCCGACCGACGGGGTCATCGGCATGGTCTCGAGCGGGGTGATCGAGCGGTTCACGACGACGCCCTCGGAACGCTTCAGCGTCGAAAAAAACGGGCCGAAACAGTTCTGCGCCGCGGTGGCGAGCATCGATCCCCAGACGGGACACGCGACCGAGATCAAGCGCATTTTCCTGCGAGGCGTGGCGTGATCGTCGACTTTCACAGTCACACGACGGCGAGCGACGGCGGTTTGCGGCCGCAAGCGCTCGTCGACATGATGGCAGCGCGAGGGGTCGAGATCTTCTCGATCACCGATCACGACACGATGGCGGCCTACGGCGAGATCGACCGCAGCGCCATCGCTGCGACGGTCATCCCGGGGATCGAGATCAACACCACATATAAAGGAAACGAAGTCCATGTCTTGGGCTTTTGCGTCCCCGTCGGCGCGTCGGCGTTCGCGGAAGTCCTCGAACACAACCGCGCCTCGCGGCGCGTGCGCGCGCAGACGATGCTCAGCCAGCTCGAGGGTGCCGGCTATCCGCTCACCCTGGAGATGGTCGAAGCGGAGGCGGACGGCGGCGAGGCGCTGGGGCGTCCGCACGTCGCGAAGGCCTTGGTTCGCGCCGGTCTCGCCCGCGACGTCGACACGGTGTTTAGGACGCTGCTCAAGCGCGGCGGTCTGGGCTACGTCCCATCGTTATATATCACGCCGCAAAGGGCGATCGACGTCATCGTCGCCGGCGGCGGCATCCCGGTCCTCGCGCATCCCGGGCGCCTAAAAGACGACGAGCTCATCGACGAGCTGGCGGACGCGGGCCTCGCCGGGCTCGAGGTGTTCTACCCGACGCACACGCCGGCGCAAGTCGCGCACTTCCGCGCCCGCGCGCGGCAATACGGAATGGTCATGACCGGTGGTTCCGATTTTCACGACATCCGCTACACCGACCGCCCCGTCGGAGTCGAGGTCGAGCGCGACGACATCGCACCGTTTCTCGACTTGGCCTTAGCCCGACAATAACGCGTCGACGCCGCCGCGAACGCGCGCGATCGTCTCATCCGCTTCTCCCTCGAGCTCTTCGAGCCGCGCCGCTTGCCGGGCGATCGTTGCTTGGTCTTTCATGAAGCGATGGTTGACGCGGACGTTATAGGCGGACGCGCGCAGACTCGCGAGCGCGAACTCGGCCGCGCAGCCGACGTCGCTGGCAAGCCCGCGATGCTCGAGTGCGAGGGCCCGTGCGCAAAGCGCGAGGACGTCGCGCGCTAAGGTCGCGGCCGCGAGCGGCTCGTCGGCCGCATGCGCGAGCGCCGTCTCGAGCGCTTGGGCGCGGAGTGCGCGTTCGGGATCCGTGTCGCGGGGAAGCTGCTGGGCCCTCGTTACCGCCGCGTAGGCCGCCTCGTCGCGGACGCCGGCTCCTCTCAGCGCCGTCCGCAGGCGATCTGCCTCCTCGGCGATCGGCCGGGCCGCCCCGTGGTAGGCCTCGCGGCGAGGCGACTCGAGGGTGATCCGCGCGACCATAGCGACTAAACTCGCACCGGCTGCCCCGACCAAGGCCGCGGCGCTCCCGCCGCCGGGGGTCGGGGCGCTCGACGCCAGAGCGTCCAAGTAGGAGTCGATATCGTCCACTCTGGGGCCTGGATTGCACGACGGATGGCCCCGGCCTCCGTCTGCCGAAGATAAAATAAGCCGTTTTCGATTGTTGCAAAGATCAGCGGTAATTATTCCGCCGTGCCCGACGGGCCGGCGTCACTTAGGAGTCTGATTTTGGCAGTAGTTGAAAAGCTGCGCGGCGACGTCAAGGACGCTTCGCTGGCCGAGCAAGGCCGCGCGCGCATCGAATGGGCCTCGACCTTCATGCCGGTTCTCGGTCAAATTCGCGACCGTTTCGCGCACACCAAACCGCTCGCCGGCGTGCGCATCGGCGCGTGCCTGCACGTGACCACGGAGACCGCAAACCTCGTCCTCGCCCTAAAAGCGGGCGGTGCGGAAGTCACCTTGTGCGCGAGCAATCCGCTCTCGACGCAAGACGATAATGCCGCTGCGCTCGCGGCGATCTACGACATTCCGACGTTCGCAATCAAGGGCGAAGACGAAAAAACCTACTACAAGCACATCGAGGCGGTCGTCGCATCCAAACCGCACATGACGATGGATGACGGCTGCGACCTCGTCACGACGATCTACACGAAGCACAATCATCTGCTCAAAGACATGATCGGTGGCTGCGAGGAGACGACGACGGGCGTCATACGCCTCAAGGCCATGCAGAAGGATGGCGTTCTTCCGTATCCGGTGATCGCGGTGAACAACGCGCTCACCAAGCACATGTTCGACAACCGTTACGGGACCGGACAATCGACGATCGACGGGATCATCCGTGCGACGAACGTGCTGCTCGCCGGACATACCCTCGTAGTCGTCGGCTACGGCTGGTGCGGGCGCGGGGTCGCCTCTCGTGCCAAGGGTCTGGGCGCGCACGTCATCGTGACCGAAATCGATCCGCGCAAAGCGCTCGAAGCGTTGATGGATGGTTTCCAGGTGATGCCGATGGAGCAGGCTGCGAAAGCCGGCGACATCTTCGTCACCGTGACCGGTAACTATCACGTCATCCGGGAAGAGCATTTCAAGGCGATGAAGGACGGCGCGATCGTCTGCAACTCCGGCCACTTCAACGACGAGCTCGACCTCGACGCGCTCGAGAAGATCAAGGTCGGGAAGGATCAGCCGCGGCCGTTCATCGATCGCTACGAGCTCAAAGACGGACGTAAGGTCTGCATCTTGGGGCAAGGGCGTCTGATCAATCTGGCGGCGGCCGAGGGCCATCCGGCCGCGGTCATGGATATGTCGTTCGCCAACCAAGCGATGGCGGCGGCGCACCTTGCGCAGCACCACCAATCGATGGAGAAGAAAGTCTACGACGTCCCCGATCATATCGACGAGGAGGTCGCCAAGCTGAAGCTTGCGTCGATGCATGTCAACATCGACACGTTGACGCCGGAACAAGAAATCTACATGGCGTCCTGGTCGGAGGGTACCTAAATGGCATATCGCAGGCTCTTTACGTCGGAGTCGGTCACCGAGGGCCATCCCGACAAAGTCGCCGACCAAATCTCCGACGCCGTGCTCGACGCGGTTCTCAAAGACGATCCGATGGGGCGTGTCGCGTGCGAGACGCTCGTCACGACTGGACAAGTCCACATCGCCGGCGAGATCACGACGAAGACCTATATCGACTTCCCGAAAATCGTCCGCGAGACGGTCGCGAACATCGGCTACACGCACTCCCACATCGGCTTCGATGCCGAGACGTGCGGCGTGCTGGTCTCGATCGACGGACAGTCGCCCGACATCGCGATGGGCGTCGACAAGTCGTTCGAGGTCAAGCAGAGCGGCAAGGACGACGAGTTCGAGCTAACCGGCGCGGGCGATCAGGGGATGATGTTCGGGTTCGCATGCCGCGAAACCGACGAGCTCATGCCGCTGCCGATCACGCTCGCGCACAACCTGACGCGCTTCCTTGCAGTGCAGCGCAAGAACGGAGAGATCCCGTACTTGCGTCCCGACGGCAAATCGCAGGTGACGGTTGAGTATCACGGCCACAAGCCCGTGCGGGTCGACGCCGTCGTCATCTCAACCCAACACTCGCCCGACGTCCCGCTCGAGAAGATTCGCTCGGAGATCACCGAGCAAGTCATCGATCACGTGATCCCCACGCGTCTGCGCGACAAAGACCTGCGCGTCTTCGTCAACCCGACCGGGCGCTTCGTCGTCGGCGGGCCGATGGGCGATTGCGGGTTAACCGGTCGCAAGATCATCGCCGACACCTACGGTGGGATGGCGCGTCACGGCGGCGGAGCGTTCTCCGGTAAGGACCCGACGAAGGTCGATCGCTCTGCGGCGTACGCGGCGCGCTGGGTCGCCAAGAACGTCGTCGCAGCCGGCTTGGCCGAGCGTTGCGAGGTACAGGTCGCGTATGCGATCGGCGTCGCGCGTCCGGTCAGCGTCCTCGTCGAGACGTTCAACACGGGGAAGATCGAAGAGGAAAAGATCGCCAATCTCATCATGCACCACTTCGATCTGCGTCCGGCGGCGATCATTCATAACCTCAACCTCCGCCGCCCGATCTACAAGCAGACCGCGGCGTACGGCCACTTCGGCCGCCCCGACCTCGACCTGCCGTGGGAGAAGCTCGACAAGGCAGCAGTGTTGCGTGCCGATGCGGGGCTCAAGGGCGAGCCGGAACGCGAGCTCGCGGCACACTAGTCAGTCCTTGATCTTGACGCCGCGCGCGCGAGCCCACGCGCGTGCGGCGTCAAGAGCGACTCTCGCTTCTGCCAGTCGCGCTTCGAAGTAGGGGACGGCGCGGCGCGCCTCAGCGAGGTGCGCAAGCGCGGCTTCACTCGGCGTCAGGTACGTAGAAGAGACGTGCAGCCGGAAAACGGCGTCCTCTGCGGGCCGCAGGGCGCTGGGTTTTCGCGCGAAGATTCGGCCGCCTGTCGCGCGGCTCTCGAAGAGATAGGCGACGATCTCCGGTCCATCGGCGGACCCGTAGCCGAGCGCATAGATCGTGTCATCGCGCCGCAGGCCGAGATACTCCTTATCGGTCATAGAGCGCGCACTAGCGCGCCGTCGAGTTTGGCGGCATCGACGCCATATTCGGCGATCGCGCGCTCGCGCGTGACGTAGCCGTCGAGCACGTCGTCGAGCAGCTTGTCAAACGGGCGTTTGCGCGGATCGCCGAGCCCGCCGCCGCCGCCTTTTCTCATGCTGAAACGACTCGCCGCGGCGCAGGACCGCGCCGGCAAATCTGCTCGGCATCCGCTGCTCGTTCGGGAGACCCGGACGCAGGACGCAGTTGGCCGTGCGGCCCGGATGCCCGCCGTCGCGTCCAAATCCGGGAACAGCGTGGCCCGTCCCGCGCATCGAGATCTGAACGCTTGGCGCCAGAACCTCGACGCGGCGTCGCGATGCGAGGCCGCCCCGAAATTCACCGGCGCCGCCGGAATCGGGGATCAGCTCCCAACGCGTGACACGCGTCGGAAATTCGTTCTCGAGGACTTCGATCGGCGCGGTGCGGCAATTCGAAAGTAGCACGGCGGTGCCCGATGGGCCGTCGGAGCCGACACGTCCTCCGTACGCCGAGCCGAAGAGCTCGTACTGGACGAACGTCGACCCATCTTCGCGCGTCCCGCCGATCGACGTCCCGCCGAATCCACCGACGCCGGCTAGGCGGCGTTCGGGGACGAAACCGCTTAACGCCTTCAGGCAGGCTTCCGTGACGGCGATGCACGTCGACATGTAGGCGTTCGTCGGCGCCGGAAATTTTGGATCGATGATCGAGCCGTGCCGAAACGTCGTCTCGACGACCCGCGCGATCCCGCCATTGTTCGAGAGGTTCGCGTCGATCATCGCGATGAGCGCATAGTAGCAACAGCCGCGCGCCAACGGAGGCCGGATGTTGACGGGCGAGTCCGCCTGATCGTCCGACGCGCTGAAATCGAAGTGGAT
>DATNIC010000086.1:0-12297 GCA_035604635.1 Binatia bacterium | reverse complement strand
GCCGCGGCAGCTTCGAACGAACCAACGGACCGAAAGCAAGGCCGAACGTCGCCACGCGACGCTCCGGGAGCGGGGAGACGTCCTCGACGCGATAGCGGCCCGGCGTCGTCGTCCCGGCCAAGGAGACGAACATGACGTTCGGCGAGGCCGGAATCTTCCCGAGATCGGGCGTGATGACCGCGACGTCGCCGGGCGGCCAATCATTGAAGAGCGTAATCGGCGCCGTCCCGCGGCTCGTCGTCGCCGTCCCGTGAAAGCGAAAGAGATCGAAGCTAAACGACTTGTCGCGATGGACGATCAGCGCCTCGCGCAACGCGGTCGGCGCGTGGACCAACGCCCCATCGCGAATCATCAAACCTTGCGGCGCGCTCGTCCCGCCGATGTCGAAGTAGTCGCCGTTGATCCCGGCGATCGCACCGGTACGCGCGGCCATCGACGACGTCCGTTCCGCGCCGGAAAAAACGTGATCGCCGGCAAGGACCGTATCGAAGCGGACGGTCGGCTCGTTCGGATCGACGTCGAGCAAGTGAATCGCGAGCGGTCCCTCATCGCCGCGCGTCACGTACTTCGCGAAGACCACCCCGGGCGCGACCGACTCCAGACGGACCGTCTGCAGGTGCTGCTCTCCGGCAATGTTATCGAAGAGCTCCCGCAAGAGCGCCAGATCGGCGAAGCGCGTGTCGCCGCGCACGCTCACCGTTGCATCGTCGAATGTTCCGGTCAGTTCGTTCGTCGCGAGCTCGTCGTGATCGAGTGCAATCCCGCCGGAGACGCCGTGCAGCGCAAATCCGTCGACGACGACGGTCGCAGCGCTCAGCTTTCCGTCGGCGCGCAAATCGCGGCCGTTCGTGAAACGGACCGCCACGTCGCCGACCAGACCATCGCGCACCTCGATCCCGCCGGCGTGCAGGACGGAGCCGACGACGGCGGCGGGGAGGGCCGACGCGCTCCAGCGATGGACAACGGTTTTCCCTTCGGCATCCGCTCGAGCGGCGAAAGGATAGGCTCGCCCGTCCTCGAGCAACTTCCCGCGCAGATCGTACGTCAAACGGCGCAGGCCGTTATCGATCGTCCCGGCGACCTGATCGACGACGATCGGCCGGGAACGCAAGCCTAGGACCTCGACCGTTGCGCCGAAGATTTCCACGTGGAGACCGCGCCCGACCGGCGGCGCATGCAGCGCCGTGCGCGCGAGGCCCTCGAGCGCCGGCGTCGTGCTCGCGCTGATCGTCAAGTGAGGGCGGACGAGAGAGAGGGTGATGAATGGCCGCGCGCCGCGCCAATCGAGGCCGATGCCGGCCGTCTGCGCGTCGACGCTGATGTTGGACGTCGCGTCTCGGAAATGGACGGCGTCCAGTAACCAGCGCCCGCCCTCGCTGCGCATTCCTTCGAATGCGACATCCCGCGCGCCGGACATGGAGAGGATCGTTGCCGCCGCCGCCCGGTCGATCCGGCCGCGGAGAACGAACACAATCGATACGAGAACAAGAGCGACCGCCACAAGGGCAATCGGCAGCCGTCGATGCCTTGAAATGGCGCGCACGAACGCACGCCAGGAGTCGGCGGTAGTCACTGCAAGTTCAAGAATACCAATGATGCTTCAAGACTTGATTAAGACCTGCGTGGCATTCGCGCTCTTGCTTGCCGGGCCGGCGGCAGCGCAGTCGCCGCTCCCGACCGTCGCTCCTGCCGGCCGGACGCCCTATGTCGCCGTCCTGGTTTGGCACGACGTCGTCGCCGGTGAGAAAGAGGTCTGGTTCGACACGACCGCGGCGACCTTGCGCGGCCAACTCGACGCGATCGCGCGCGGCGGCTTCCACGTCGTCACGCTCGACGCGCTGCGCGCCCACCTCGAGCGCGGCGCGCCGCTCCCCGTGCGGCCGCTCGTCCTCACCTTCGACGATAACGGAGCGGGGATCTACGCCAACGCGTTCCCGCTCCTGCGCCGTTACGGCTTCCACGCTACCCTGTTTGTCCACTCGAACTACGTGGGGAAGACAACGAGCAAACGGCACAACAGCTGGGATCAGCTCAAGGCCATGGAGGGCAGCGGCCTCGTGAGCGTGCAGAGCCTGACCGCGAACCACCCCGAAGATCTGCGCAAGCTCTCCGACGCCGGCGTCGTCCACGAGTTGCGACTCTCACGCTTTTCGATCGAACATCGTCTGGGTCACGCTCCGTACGCGCTCGCGTATCCATATGACAATTACGACGATCGCATCGCCCGGCTCGCCGCCGCCAACGGGTACGCGCTCGGTTTCAGCGAGGATTGGGGCAACGCCGGCGATTCAGCAAGCTTGCTCGAGGTTCACCGCTACTCGATCCTGGGGCGCTTCGATCAAGCGCTCCGCGACGTCATCGCCAACAGCCGATGATCGGCGACGCCGTCCCCGTCCGGCCGAGGCGCGGCAACGCATAAAAATCCACCATCGTGCGCAACACGTTGTAGTGCGTGATATGCTCCGCGTAGCGTCCCGCCTTCACCATCGGCCCCAGGAAGATCGTCGGGATCTGATTGTCGCCGGAGCGGTCGTCCTCGTCCCAGGTTAGGACGACGAGCGTGTCGTGCGTTTGCGCCCATGCGACGAGCGGCGCGATGTTCTTCGAAAGCCAGGCGTCGGCTTGCGCAATCGTCCCGTCGTGCATGTCATTCATCTGATCGGGGATCACGAACGACACCGTCGGCAGCTTGCCGTAATCGCTTGGAAACGCCGTGAACGGAAGGCTCACCGTCTTTTGCGGGATGTTGCTGAAGTGCACCCACGGCGCGTGCTTGCGCGCGTAATGCCCGGCCCAGCAGACCATCGAGCCGGGCGCCGGCAGCCCTTCCGCATAGCCGACGAAGCTCAAATGCGCGGCGATCAGTTCGCTCGCCAGGTTTGGCGCCGTCGTCGGGATACCGAGGGCGGGACAATCGTCGGCATTGCTATTCGTCAGGCCGGCAAAGAGCGCGAAGTAGTTCGGCAGGCTCGGATGAGTGATCGCGTAGGAGCGGGTGAAGAACGCGCCCTGGTTCGCGAGCCTCGTCATGTACGGCGCCGCGGCGTTCCCGATGATCTCGTCCCGCGAATGGTTTTCTTCGATCACCACGACGACGTGGGCCGGATGCGGCAATGCCGCGGCGGCCGGAGCAGCGAGTCCGAGCAGGGCTCCCGCGAGGACGGCAATCCGGAGAGCCGGGATCTTGACCCCGAACATTTGTTCGATTAGCATAAGTCTCCCATGTCGGCGAATCCCGCTTTCGACGCATTGCGCGAACTCCTGGCCCGTCCGCCGGAACCGCTCCCCGGCGATGCCGTCCTGCCGTCCGGGATCCCCGCACTCGACCTGGCGCTTGCCGGCGGATTTCCGCGCGGGTCGATCGTCACGCTCGAAGGGCCGCCCAGCTCGGGTGCGAGTGCCCTCGCAGCCCGTCTGCTGGCCCAGGCGACGCATGAGGGTCTCGGGGCACTCCTGCAAAGCGACGGGCGACTCTCGGCCCTCGGGCTTGCGGCAGCGGGGATCCGGCTCGAACGGCTCGCGATCGTCCCCGTCGAGGGGCCGCTCGGGATCGTGCGCGCCGCCGATATCTTGATCCGTTCGGGGACGTTCTCGGTCGTCGCAATCCCCGTGCCGCGGCGCGTCCGCGGGATCGGTGCGGCAGCCTGGAACCGGCTCTCCCGGCTCGCGCAGCGGACCCGGACGGTCCTCGCCGTCAGCGGAATCGACCCGCCTGAAGAACTCTGTGCGGCGGCCGCGGTACGGCTCGGGCTGGCGATC
Organism: Binatia bacterium; assembly: GCA_035604635.1. Lineage (GTDB taxonomy): Bacteria > Vulcanimicrobiota > Vulcanimicrobiia > Vulcanimicrobiales > Vulcanimicrobiaceae > DATNIC01. The sequence continues at coordinate 8,538 of DATNIC010000086.1, read as the reverse complement.
GGGAATGTCCGGTTCGCAGGCCCGTCGGGGCTCTTCGGCGAGCTTGCCGGCTACGATATCGAAACGTGTGTCCACAAGCACCGGCGAGCCGCGCCAGGCGGGCGAGCGACGGTCCAGTGCGAACCCTTCGAGCCGCGGCCGCGTTGGGGGAAGGATGACCGATCCGACGATCTTGGACTTGGAGCGTCTGCACGAAATTTACGAAGATGATCGAGAAGGGATCCGCGATCTGCTCGATCTTGCTGTCCAAATGACGCAGACGCACCTGGACGCCATCTCGGCCGCCATCGAGAAACATGATGCACCCGGCATACGCTATGCGGCCCACGCGATCAAAGGCGCCGCGTCCAACGTCGGCGCCGGTGAAACGGCTCGACTAGCCGCTGAACTCGAATACGCCGCTTCGGCCGCTCGATGGGACGCGATCCCCGCTGCCCTCGCCGCTCTTCGCGAAGGATTCGCACGTCTGGCAGCGAGTATCGCGGGTTTCAACCGCGAGGGCTAAGCTCTCTGTGCGCGGTAACTGGACTCCCACACTTTTTCGGGAGAAAGACCGCGGGAGTACTCAACGCCTGGGCCGCCGGACTCATCGACAAGCGTATCGCGACGTTTGAAGCGCGGATCCGGCGCGCGCACAAGCGCGGCCTCGACGGCGAAGCGTTGCACGACCTGCGCACCGCCGCGCGACGGCTGCGCGGCGCGCTCGAAGACATCGGCCCGCTCGTCCCGTACACCCGCAGAAATCTGCGTCTCGTCAAACGCGTCGGCGATGCGACCGGCAGCGCGCGCGATCTCGCGGTTCTGATCGGACGCTTGCAGACGTATCGCGCGACTGCAGGGAAGGCGGAACGCGCCGAGATCGACGGTTTGATTGCGACGCTGCAGCGGCGCGAGCGCCGCGCCCTCAAACACGCGAAAGGTTCGCTGCGCGACTGCGCCAAACCTAAGCGCCCACCCGCCGACGTCCCTACTGCGAAAGAAGAACCCGCGTGAAGGCGCGTCCAATTGTGTTCTCCGTCGAAGAACAACCCGACGAAGCCGCTCTGCGGATCCTGGCAATCCGCTTCTCGGAAGCGTTGCTGCTCTCGGACGCCTTCGAGGACGGAGCTCCGCAGCGCATCCACGATTTTCGCATCGCCTGCAAGCGCTTGCGCTACGCGACCGAGCTGTTTCGCGACCGTCTCTCGCAAGAATTTCGCGACGCTTCGGGAGTCCTCTCGCAACTGCAAGACTTGCTCGGCGAAGTACACGATTGCGACGTCCTCGACGCGCTGGCGCAAGATTGCGGCGCCGACCGGCTGCGGGCGCGCATCGCGCGCGACCGCAGCAGGAAGCTCGACGCGGCGCGCCGCTTGTGGCGCTCGAGCCTGCGGCGCAACGGTGAATTGCAGGGCGCGGCTGCGCTCGTCTTGGCGAAGCATCCGCCCGCCTCAACGTCGCAGCTGCATCTGGTGAGCGGCGCCGAAGCCTAACCGCTCGTAGAGCGGGCGTGCGGCGGCGGTCGGGCTCAGAACGATCTTGCGTGAATCGCGGGCGCGCGCAGCGGCGATCGCGTTGCGCGTAAGCGCCGTCGCGAAGCCGCGCCGGCGGTACCCCGGCGCGACGTAGACGCCGGCGATCTCGGCATGGACGGCACCGTCGGGATAGGGCAGACGGTCCCAAAACACGACGCAGGCGCAGCCGACCGCGCACGCGCCGTCGACCAGAATCCATGCCGCGAGCCGCCCTTCGGCGAACAAATCGTCGAAGCGGCGTGACGCTTCCGCGACAAAGCGCGCGCGGGCCGGCCGCTCGAGTAGCCCCATCTCCACGAGGCTTTCGGCGCGCAGCGCAGCCAGCGTGCATGCATCGGCCCTTTCTGCCGCACGTGTGAATATTGCCGTTGATTCCTCAACCATTGCCCTTTCCTCAAATGAAAAAGCGCGCCGTCGTTGCGGCGCGCCCATACTCGGTGAGATCGTGCTTCCCGTCAGCTCATGACGAAGTAGCCCGATGCACGGAGCATGGGCCGGAGCGGCGGTCGACGCGACGAGAAGCGAAGCATGTGGCTGCGTTTATATCATGCCGCCTCCCGTCGCGTCAAGCGGTTACGGCGCGTTGTACTGGTTATGCTTGTCCCGGTAGATCGAGCGCGAGAGGCTGTTCTCGCGCTGGTTGAGGTTGCGGTACTCTTGCGGGGTCAGCTGACCGTTGTTGTGCGCGAGATCCCACTGACGCTGCGTGTTGATCGATGCTTCCCGTGCCTGAAGGTTGCTGTATTCGCGCCGCGTGAGCGAGTCGTTGGCGACGCCCTGGTAGATGCGGTTCTCTTGATTGTGCTCGCGGTTGAGGACCTCGCCGGCCTGTGCGGCCGCCGGCAGGACGATTGCCGGGATGGCTAGCGCGGCGGCCAGGAGTGAGGTCAACACGATCTTGTTCATTCGGAAGTCCTTTGTAGGAAGGCAGGGCGGCTCTGGACATTCCCAATATAACGCGGTCGCGGGCGACGCGAATTAGCCCGTCGTTAGCCCATCGTGAGAGGCCGATGAGAACCAGTCGGCGATTTCGCCCCCGCGCATGAACGTGACCCCTGTGTGGCCGGCGCAATACGCCAGCAGCTGCTCGAGATAACCGATGCGGTGCGGGACGCCCGTGATGTAGGGGTGCAGCGCGATCGCCATGATCCGCGCATTGTGCTCGCTTTCGGCGTAGAGCGTGTCGAACTGCGCTTTGCCCCGCGCGAAGATCTCGTGTGAGGGTTGACGCTCGATGGCCGAAATGACGATGTCGTTCATGTCGACGGGATAAGGGACGGCGAGCATCGCGCGCCCCGACTCCAACGTCAGCTCGAACGGCAAGTCGTCGGCCGGCCCCCAATCGCAGCAGTAGCGGATCCCCGCGGCAGCGAGGTGTTCGAGGGTCTGCGGCGTCTCGACGAGTCCGGGACCGAGCCAGCCGCGCGGGCGCTGACCGGTCGCCCGTTCGAGCGTGTCCAGCGTCTTGGCGATCACCTCGGCCTCGTCGGGGACGAGCGCCATCGTCTTTTGGATGAAGCCGTGACCCATCATCTCCCAACCGGCGGCGTGCGTTTTCTCGACGATAAGCGGATAGGAGTTGGCGACGTTGGCGTTCACGCTCAAGGTCGCTTTCGCACGGAATTTTTCGAGCAGGTCGAGGAAGCGCCAGACGCCGACCCGGTTGCCGTATTCGTACCAGGCGAAGTTGGGGACGTCAGGGACCGGCTCGCCGCCGGCCGGCGCGGAGAGGAGCGCACGTGGGAGCCGTGCGTTGATGTCCCACTCTTCGATGTTCACGATGACGTGGATCGCCAAGCGCGCGCCGCCCGGCAGACGCAAGCGCGGGCGGGTGAAGGCGGGCTGATAGCGGATAGGATTACGCATTCTTCCCGTATATTTATTACACGCAATGCTGAGCAGGGCTGCTTCCCTAGCGGAAGAGATCGAGGGCGCGATCGCGAGCGGTGAGATTGCGCTCGGCTCTCGGCTGGGGACCAAGGATGAGTTGCGCCGGCGTTACTTCGTCGCCTATGGCACCTTGAACGAGGCGTTGCGCATCTTGCAGCAACGCGGCTACGTGACCTCGCGGACGGGCCCCGGCGGCGGCCTGTTCGCCAGCGTCCCCAGTGCAAGTCTGCGCCTGAGCCACCTCATCCTCGGCTTTCGCGAAGGCGGGTCGATGGCCGATTGCGCCGCGGTCCGGCACGCACTCGAGTCGAGCGTCGCCGTCGATGCCGCCCGCTCGCGAACGCGCGCCGACGCCGGCGCGCTCGAAGAGATCGTCGCGAGCATGGCGGCGAACGCCGGCGATCCCGCCGAGTACTTGCGATTCAACTGGCTCTTGCACCGGCGCATCGCCGAGACGTGCAAGAACCGGATCCTCGGCAATTTGTACTGTACGCTGCTCGACGCAAGCGAAGCCGAGCTCACCGGCGTCGTCGCCGATCGCGAGTTTGCCGCGGAAGTCAAGCGCAACCTCGCGGTCCATCGCGAGATCGTTGCGGCGATCGCAGACGGCTCGGCCGCGCGAGCACGTCGCGCGGCCGAACGTCACGAGGGCTTCTTCAGCGAGCTGCCCAGCGCCTCACGCGCGGCTCTGCGCCGTCAGCGCCGCTAGCACGTTCTTCGGCGTGAACGGTGCGGTTCGCATGCGGACCCCCGTCGCGTCGTAGATCGCGTTGCCGATCGCTGCGGCAGTCGTCCGCGACGTCGGCTCGCCCGCGCCACCCGGCCGAATCGACGGCCGGTTGATCATGACGACCTTTACTTCAGCGGGGACGTCGCGCATGTGAGCGACCGGATAGGTGCGCCAATCCTTCGATGTCACCGTGTGATCGTTGAACGTCACCTCTTCGTAGATCGAACGGCTCAGCGACTGGATGACGTTCGCTTCGATCGTGCCTTGCAGCGCCTTCGGATTCACGATGAAACCGCAGTCTTGCGCGGCAACGATGCGCGGTACGCGAACTTTTCCGGTCTTCGGGTTGACGGCAACCTCGGCGACCGTCGCGACGATCGTCGGCCCGCGCGTTGCAAAGGCGACGCCTCGGCCGATCAACTCGCCGGCGGCGTTCGTCCTCTTGGCCGTCGCCGACGGCCGCGTCTCCCAATTCGCCGCTTTCGCCGCGGCTTGGATTGCGTCGATGTGACGCTGATCCCTCAGATGCTTGACACGGAACGCGACGGCGTCGGCCTTCGCTTGTGCGGCGAGCTCATCGATGAACGACTCGATGATGAACGTTACTCCCGGACCTTGCGGATCGCGTAGGTGCGCGGTCCGCAGCGGCGAGCCCGAGGGGGCAAACGGCGCGATCAGCTCGGCCGTCGCTCGGGTGTTGGGGATTTCATATTTCCCCGAAGCTGCGCCGTAGATGCCGTACTCGAACGTCCCGCCGTCGTTGGGAACGCCGGCGAGCTGTGCCGCGATAAACGTCCCCGGCGCGCTCGGCTGCGAGAAGATCTCGTTGCCGTTGAACTGACGCAAGTTCGAGTCAAACGCTACGATCGAGCCGTTCTGCACCTTCGCGCTCAACCGGCCGACGATTGCGGGCGCCTTGTTGCCCCACTGCGTGTTGTCGGCACGCATCGATTGAACGCGAACCGGACGGCCGACGGCGTGCGAAAGGTATGCGGCTGCCGCGGCCGATTCCTCGAGCCCACCTCGTCCGTACGACCCGGCGTCGGAGACCCATACGACCCGGACTTGCTCGGGCGGAACCTTGAGCAGCTTCGCTATCCCTTGACGCAGCGCGTGCGTCTTCTGCGTTCCCGACCACACCGTTACCGCGCCGGGACGGACGTCGACGACGCTGCACCCGGGGTCCATGTTCGCGTGCGTTTGGAACGGCCAAAAGTACTTGGCCTCATACGCGCCCGAGGCGAGCGCCGCATCGACGTTGCCCTGCGGCGGCGCCGCCGTTTTCTTGAACGGTTGTTGCGCCCACATGTAGTCGGCGAGCTTGTCCATCGCGGGGAGCGTCGTGCTCGGCGCGCTCCACGTGACCTTGAGTGCGCGGGCGGCTTTCACGGCATGCCACTCGCGCGTTGCAACGACGCCGACGAAACTCCCGACGCGGACGACGCGCGCGTCGCCGATGCCGTGGATCGATGCCTCGTCGACCGATTGCACGGTCGCGCCGATGGCGGGCGGATAGATCATCCGCCCGTGCATCATCCCCGGCAGCTTGACGTTGACGACATACGGATAATGTCCGTACGCCTTCCCGGGCGCATCGAGGCGCGGGACCGATGAACCGGCGAGCTTGTACTGCGTGAAGTCCTTCGGCTTCGCCGGAACGTCGATGTCGGTCGTGAAGCCGTCGCCCCGCAGCGGAAATGTCGGACTGGGGAAGAGCGCCGCGACGATGTCGGTGTATTTGATGCTCTTGGACGTGTCGCCGGCGGGATGGATCACGCCGTCGCTGACCGTCAACTTGTCGGCCGGGATCCCCATCCGCGCAGACGCTTCGTTGACGAGGATACGGCGCATTTGGGCGGCTGCATTCCGGAGCGCAAAGTTTCCCATGAACGTCGAGTTGCTGCCGCCGACGCCGCCCGCGGCGACGGTGAAGTCCGTATCACCCAACATCATCTTGATGCGGCTGAACGGAACGTCCAACTCGTCCGCGACGAACTGTCCCAATCCGGTCGCGACGCCCATCCCGACTTCGACTTTGTCGGTGAAAACCTCGACGGTCCCGTCCGGCCACATCCGCAGCCAGCTGCCGAGCGTCGTTGTGCGCTCGTCGGCCGCCATCGCGAAGCTGCGCGTACCGCCTTGCGGCAGCGCAACGACTGCAAGCGCCGCGGTTCCCGCGGCGAGAAATTCCGATCGCCTGAGTCGACTCACGCCCATCCTGGGCTCCGTCGACACTTGCGCATCCTGACGCTTCGTCATGCGCTCATCTCCTTCGCCGCGCGCTCGACGGCACGCAACATCGCGACGTGCGCGCCGCATCGGCATACGACGCCGTTGAGCGCTTTGACGATCTGTTCGCGACTGGGCGACTTCTCACGGTGCAAGAGATCGGCCGCGGTCATGATCCAGCCGTTGAGACAGTAGCCGCACTGCATCGCCGCTTCTTCCATGAACGCCTTTTGCAGCGGATGCGGATGCTCCGGCGTCCCAAGGCCCGCTAGGGTCGTGACCGCATGGCCCTCGACTTTCGCAACGGGCGTCACGCACGAGCGGGTCGCCTTTCCGTCGACGAGGACCGTGCACGCGCCGCACTGCGAAAGGCCGCAGCCGAAGCGTGGGTTCTCCATCCCGAGATCGTCCCGAAGGGCGTACAAGAGCGGCATCTCGGGGTCGGCTTGAACGCTTTGCGCCTTGCCGTCGACCCGGAGCCGGATCGTCTGATCCATAGATTCACCTTCCGTCTAGCGTGGCGGAACTTAGTTTCGCCGCGGCCGCTCTAGCCCATCCATGGGCTCCGCGGCACTAGCACATCCCTGTGCGTCGCTCCTCGAAAGGCGTGATGGCCTTACGCAGCCGTGCCCTTCCAGGGCTGGACGTTGACGTGAATGACGTCCTTGTCGCCGGTCCCGCCGACCGAGCGGATCGCGAGGTCGACTTGGTCGAGGCTGTAGTTGTGCGTCAGCGCCCTCTCGATCGGAAAGCGATGCGACGAGAGTTGCTTGAGCGCCAGCTCGCAGGCTAGATAGCTGTGCCCGCGCGCGCTCTTGATCGTCACGTACTTGAGCGTGAGCTTCTCGATTGGGAAATCAGGGAACGTCTTCATCTCGTTGCCTTGGATGACGAGCGTCCCAGCCTTGGGCTTGAGCGCGTCCAAGCCGACGTGCAGCGCCTTCGTCCCCGCGCCGGCCGTACAATCGATCGAGACGTCGACGCCCTTTCCGCTCGTGATCTCCATGACGCGCTCGACGACGTCTTCCTTATTCACGTCGATGACGTAGTCGGCGCCGAGCGCTTTCGCGACCTCGAGTCGGGCCGCGTCCTTCGACGTCCCGGAGATGATGATGAGGTCCGCGCCGGCTTGCTTCGCGGTCACGACTTGGCACAAGCCTTGCTGGCCGGGACCTTGGATCAGGACCTTCGTACCGTAACCGATCCCGGCTTCGAAGAGCGTCCATTGCACGCCGTTTGCCATCGGCGTCGAGATGCCGGCGAGCTCGGCGCTCACGTTGTCCGGAACCTTATGTAAAACGGCGTTCCACGGCAGGTAGAGGTAGTGACCGAAGCCGCCCCAGAGATGGGGTGCGATCTCCGCCGACGTGTAGCCGTAGCGAATCGCGTCGGGATTGTGATGCCAATCGGTCGCCGTGCAGTGGCGGTACTCGCCTTTGTGGCACCATTCGCACCGCATGCAAGGCAGGTAGTGCTCGAGGAAGACGAGGTCGCCTTCCTTGAGGCCCTTACGCTCCAAGAACTTCTTCCCGGCCTTGTAGATGCGGCCGACGTTCTCATGGCCCATGATCACGTTTTTGATCGGTGCCTTGTAATTCTTGACATCGCTCCCGCAAATGCCGGCGACTTCGACCTTCAGCAAGCCGGATTCGTCATCGATCTCCGGCATCGCAAACTCGCGGATCTCCGTCGTGCCAGGACCGGTCTTAACCGCCGAAATCGTTGTTTCTGCCACGCTACTCAATCTCCAATCGTCATCAGCCTTTGTTAAAACACGCCCTCTACCATAGCAGATCCAGCTACTTCGGGACTGCCCCTTTGATCTGGCGCGCGGCGCGGACGTCCTGGGCGTAGGCCGTGATCGCGTCGAGCGTAATCCGGGCGACGTTAGCGTAGTTCTCCGCCTTTCCGTCGATCGCGCTGGCCGCGTAGCCGATCGCGGCGTGGGCCATCCGCATCCGGCCGTCGAGCCATGGACCACCCCCGAAGCCGCCGATCACGGGGATCGAGACCGCCTTGGCAACGGCCTCCCCGGCGATAGGGCCCGAATTGGTGAAGTCGAGCAGCGAGGAGCCGGCCTCTTCGAGCATCTTGGCCTCCTCGACGAGCTTCGCGGTCATCTCGGAGGGGATCTGGGTCCCGCCCCTGGCCATCGTGTGGTACTCCACCCCGTAC
>DATNIC010000085.1:0-20253 GCA_035604635.1 Binatia bacterium | reverse complement strand
GGCTTGACGCCGGCTTCTTCCGACCAGCGCGCCAGATTGTCGACGACCTCGCGCAGCGACCGCATCGGCGGCTCACCGTGTTTCCCGATCGTCTTGAAAAGAACGCCGCGCATCCCGCTTTGCGACGCGAGTTTGGCCAGCGAAAGCGTATCCTGTTGCCCGTAGTTGGAATGACAGTGAATGTCGATCGCATTCTCGACACCCGGGACCTCCGGCGGGTAGACGATGTACGGGCGAAAGCGCCGCCGCGGCGGATAAGACGTTACGACCCGCTCTCTTACAGGCGTTGCGTTGTTCGGGCGTGTCGAGGTCGTCATGGTATCAACTCCCTGACGGGAAGGATGTCTTTGTCGCGGACGTATTTCGCGAGCTCGTCGTGGCGTACGAACCAGACATCGGGGAACGTCGAGTAGTAACTGAGGATCTGATCGAAGACCGCCTGCATGATCGGCCGTCCGCCGAAGTGGCAGTGCAGCGTGAAGGCGAGATACGAGCCGGGCTCGTTCTTGTAGAGATAGTCGAACGTGCCTTTGTACACGTCGTAGAAATCGCGCGGACTCGCTCGCAGGACGCGATTGTCCGTAAAGTCGCTGGCGGGGATCTTGACGAGCTTCTTTCCGTCGATCGTCGCGCAGTAGGGTAGGTCGACGTCGTTGGAGTCGGCTTGATAGAGGATCCCTTCGTCCACCAGGATCGCGCTCGTGTGCTCCGTCCAAGCAAGGACGGGGCTAAACCATCCCGTCGGCCGGCGTCCCGCGGCCGTTTCGAGGATGCTCAAGGAGCGGCGAATCATCGCGCGCTCTTCGTCCGGCGTCATGTAACGCTGCAGGCCGTCTTGCGTGTACGCGTGGCCTGCGACATCGTGTCCCGAACGGACGATCTGCTTGATCGAATCGGGATAGAGCTCGGCGGAGCGGGCGCTGACCGCGAACGTTCCTTTGATGCCGTGCCGGTCGAGCGTGTTGATGATGCGCCACACGCCGGCTCGGCCGCCGTATTGCGCCCATGTGATCCCGGAGAAGTTCACCATCTCGGGCTTGAGCGAGGTCGTTTGAACGGAGTATTGCGGAGCCTTTCCGTCCGACCAGCTCTCGTACATGACGGCGACCGCGATTGCGATCCGCTTCCCGTTGGGCCACGCAAGCGACATGATTGCTCCCCGGTCTAAGGCTTTCCGGAAAAGTACCGGACCTCGAAGGTCGTGCAGCCTTCCGGTGCCTTCCACGGGCCGTGCCGCATCCCCGGCGGCCGGCACGCGTACTCGCCGGCCTTGAACGTCTTGTTCAGCTCCAGATCGTGCAGCGAGCCTTCGAGGATGTAGACCTCTTCCCAAAAGTCGTGGACCTGCACGCCGTTCGGTGACGTATCGCATCCGGGAGCGAAGCGCAGGATGCGCGTCGCGACGTTGCGGTCGGGATCTTGCGCCAGGATGCGCTCTTGCAGCCCGGTCGCTTTCCCCGGGACGACGGTCCAGCCGACGCTCGTTGCGGGAAAAAACTCGTGCTCGGGTTTGGGCATGTCGGCTAGTCTCCTTGTATCGCGTACTCGAGGGTCAGCGGCGCGTGCAACGGCCCGCCGCGCAGTTGCGCTTTGAACGTACGGCCGAAGCGGAAGGCGCCTGTTAAGAGCGGGACGGTCCCGCAAGAGAGGACGAAGTTCGTCGCGGTGAAGGTCTTGCGAAAGAGCTCGAGCAGCGCCGCCAGCGGCATGATCGCGGCGAGCGTCCCGCGCTGATACGCCTCGCCGTCGATCCAACTTTCGAGCGCGATTCCATCGAGCGACGAATCGAGCGCGCCGACGCGGGCGATCGTCCGGCCAAGCGGCTTAGGACAGATGCGCTTGCTCTTCGCGATGTCTTCTCGCTCGACGTCGCGCGCCGTGTGGTCGCTGCCGACGCCGAGATACAGCGTGCGGCCGATCCCGATGAGGACGGGCTCGACTTCACCGGCTGTCTCTTTCGTCGGGACGGCGATCTGCGCGTCGGTCGTGAGTATGTCGACCGGCATCGGGTAGAGCATCGGGACGTGATGAGGCGGCGCGATCCCTTGGTGCGCGAGCTCGTCGATGTGTTGCTGCACGACCTGGCGATCGCGTCCGGTGTACCCGGCGATGACGAACGTATCGGGAGTGAATTCGACGACCGCGCCGTGCTCGTCGGTGAGACTCAACATGCGGAGGGTTATTCGCAGCAGCACGGCAAAGCGCCCTGCGATGAAAATTGCGCTCCCCGACATGATCTCGAATTCGTATTTCCCCGCCGCGGCCGCGGTCGAGCTCGGGTTTTTCAGGGAAGAAGGGCTCGACATGTCGCTCGAGCTGATTTTCCCGGTCGACAAGACCTACGCGGCGCTGCGCGACGGTCAGATCGATTTCGTCGCCGGCTCGGCGCACTCGGCGCTCTCCGCATTCCCACAGTGGGACGGCGTCAAGCTCGTGTGCGCGCAGGCGCAGGGGATGTACTGGTTCTTAGTGATGCACAAGGACCTCGGCGCGAAACGCGGCGAGCTCGATGTGGTGAAGGGCCGTAACATCGGTGCCGCGCCGTGGGTCGAGATGGGGCTGCGCCGCTTACTGATCGAGGCCGGCTACGATTTGCAGCGCGACGCGATCACGATCGCGCCGGTCCCGGGCGCGGCGCCGGGCGGCACGGCGCCCGTGAACTTCGGCCTGATGGCCGCCAGGGCACTCGAAGAACGGAAGGTCGACGGCTTCTGGGCCAACGGGATGGGCGCGGAGGTCGCGGTGCGCCGCGGCGTTGGGACCATCGTCCTCGACGTCCGACGCGGCGACGGACCGAAGCAGTGCTTCAACTATACGATGGCGTCGATCGCGACCAGCGACAAGCTCATAAAAGAGTCACCGGACAAAGTCGCGGCCGCGGTGCGCGCCATCGTGAAGACGCAGCAGGCGCTCAAGGCCGACGTCAACCGCGCGGCGGAAGCCGGCCGCAAGCTCTTCCCGCCTTCCGAAGCCGAGCTTATCGTGGAGCTGATCCGGCGGGATTTGCCGTACTACGATCCGTCGATCTCGCCCGAGTTCGTCGCCGGTATGAATCAGTTTTCGCGCGACGTCGGAATCCTCAAGGGCGACGTTCCGTACGAGCGGGTCGTCGCGACGCAATTCCTTCCAGGTCTTATTTGACTTCAGCTCCGCCCGGTCGGCTGACGGGGATCCCGGCTTCCTTCGCAGGATCCCACTGCTGAACGATCACGACGTCGATGCCGACGCCTCGCTGCGGAAACTTGCGAAAGTCGTATGATCCGTTGATTCCGAACCAGCCGTGCAAGTTGTCGATGTAGCTGTGAATTTGCGCCGGCGTCGCATCGAAGCCGAACTTCTGTAAAGCACTCAGCGTGATGAGGATCTGATCCCAGACTTGACCCTCGCCGCTCGGGGGACGTAGACCGGCTGCTTTGAACGCGTCGTAGAAGCCCGCCACTTTGTTTTTGAGCGGACCATTCGGCAATTGGTCGGGGGTGAGGAAAGACGCCATGTTGGGGAAGAAGAGCTCTTTCGGCATGATGTTCGTGTATTGCCGCAGCTGCGACGCGAGCATGTTCCCCGGCGTCGAGACGACGGGTATGTCGATCGCCGTGTCGCGCACGCCGCGCAAGATGGTCCCAAACGACGCCCCGGTCGTCCAAGCGATCAGGACATCGGCGCCGGCCGCCTTGATCCGCGCCAATTGCGCCGCGACGTTGATGTCGGCCGTGTTGAAATGCTCGCGGGCGACGAGCGTCATCGCGCGGTTTTCGGCCGATCCGAAGATGGCGTCGATGAAGCGATCGGCATCTTGACCCGTCGCGTCGGTCGACGTGATGACGGCGACCTTCGTGAGCTTACGCTCGCGCAAATAGCGGGTTGCAGCTGCCAGGAGCGCGCCGGTGTCGACGCCGGCTGAATACTGATAACTCCCTGCGGCCGGGTGGACCCCCGGCGAGAAGCAGTATTGAACGGGGCCGTCCTTGAGCAACGCGGCGGTCGCGTTGCACGTCGCTGCGAGGGTCGAACCCAACACGAACGGAGCTTTCTTCGCGATGATGCCGTTGAGCAATTGCACGCTGACGGCCGGGTTCGATTGATCGTCTTGGACGACGAACCTGATCGGACGCCCGCGGATCCCGCCCGCCTTGTTGGTCATCTGCTCGATGACGGTAAGCGAATTGATCTCGACGTGCGCAACGAACGCCCCCGGACCGGTCACCGGAAGAATCACGCTGATCTCGTACGGCTCCGCTGCCGATCCGCTAAGCGGGGCGGCGGCGAGCGCGAGGATGAGAAGCCCTAGGAGCGTCCGCGACAATGTTCTTACGCGAGATGGCCGGCGTCGCGGTAATAGCGCTCGGCGCCGGGATGAAGCGGGATCGGGGTTTTGGCCGCCAGCTTCGGATCGATCGGATACGAGACTGGGCTGCGCTCGGGCGGGATGTGCTCGTACATCGACTGCAGCATCCCGAAGCGCTCGATCGATGCCCACGCGAGCGCATACGCTATGTCATCAGGGAGATCGGTCGTCGTGATGAGGACGAAGTGCGAGAAGTCCATGAACTCCATCTCGCGATCCATCCCGCGCAGAAAATCCTTGCGCAGCGTCGACGTGTCCCAATCGAGATCTTTCTTGAGTTTGTCGCTAACCGAAGGCTCGACCGGAAGGAACGTCAGGTCGACCTTGTCGGCAAGCTCCTTCCAGTAGAACGTCATCACGGCTTCCTGGATGACTGCGTCGGCTTTGCCTTCGAGGACCAACCGCGTGCATTCGCGCGGTTCCTCGCGTTCGATATACCGCCCGCCCCACGCCTCGAACTCTTTGCGCGGAATCCCTGCCGCCGTCATCATCGCTTGCGTCCCGTAACCCATCCACGTGATGCCGTCGTCGCGGCCCGCCGCGATCCGCAACTTCGGTTTCTTCTTGCGGAGGTCGTCGAATGACGAAATGCCCAGGTCTTTGCGGACCGCCGTGATCAGGCGGTCGTGCTGCGGGACGTGGCCGAGGGCGCGCAGGTGTGGAAACTTCTCGCCGTTGAACAAGCCGCGCCCGTCGAGCGCCATCGCCACGAAATTCTGCGGCACGGCGAGGGCGACGTCGATCTCGCCGCGTCCGACCGCCAGGATGTTGTCGGCCGCGCCGCGACCGTTCCAAATCCCGATCTTCGTGTGCGGTCCGGAGAGTTTGTTGAATTCATAACAGAGCCAGCCGAGCGCACGATGAAGATTCGCGCGGCCCCAATCGCCCATCCAGTTCATGGTGACGGAGCGGTCGATCTTCGGCGCGGGAATGTTGCTCATGATTCGATTCCGATCAAAACGGCGTCTCCTTCGACTTTCACGGGATAATGGGGAACGTCGACCGTGCAGGGAGCATCGACGGCGCGTCCGGTCTTGATCTCAAACGTCCCGGCGTGCTGGGGACACTCGATCAGCTCGCCCTCGACGTACCCCTCGGCGAGCCGTGCGGCTCCGTGCGTGCAAATTCCGCCGATCGCGTAGAACTCACCGCCGAGATTGAACAGCGCGATCTCGTGCTCCCCGATCGTGACGTGCAGGCCCGTGTCGGGAGCGATCTTTGAGGCTGCGGCGGCGCGGTGGAATTCCACGCTCATGCGTGCGCCGGAGCGTTGGCGGCATCGCGCATGATGCGGCGAGTGAGCGAGATGAGGTACGTGCGGCGGCGATATTCGTCCCAGCCCCAATAGGCCGCCGGAAACGGCGAATTGACGTGGCCGCATTTACCGCAGGTTCGATTGTGCTCGTCTGCGTTGAACACGGCCGACGTTACCGCCGACTGCGTGATCGTCGGGAGGCCGATGATGTGCGCGTCGACTTCGTCGTCGAGGACGTCGGGAAATGCATGCGCGTCGTACTCGCGCCGGAACAACACCTCGCCGCACTGCGCGCAGGTCAATGCGAACGCCTCGTGCTGCGGTTCGTCGACCGCCTGCCGTTGCGTGATGACGGCGAGGTTGATCATCTTCGAGTTTTCCTGACCCGCTTTTTGCCCGACGCCGTGCGTGAACGGGCCGACGGCGCAGCCGCCCGGAATCTGGTACGAGTCGCGTGCGCCGAAGCTGACGTTCACTTCGTGCACCGTGTTTGAGTGAATGAAGTAGCCCATCTCGCCACGGTCGCTTGGATCTTGGAGCGTCGTGCACGGGACGATCGCGCCGGGCTCCGTGTACGGGAAGAGTGGGTTCAGCGACGAGGTTGCGACCCGCGCGAACAGGTAGACGTTGTTCTTGAGCGGCGGCTTCTCGTCGCTCGCGGGAGCGATCGCCGTAGCGTTCCGGCGCCGGGGCGTCTTCGGCGGCGGGACGCCGTCCTTCGGAGGGCGCGCGCGTTCAGCTGCTTCCGTCTCGCGAATCTCTTTCGCCACCTCGGCCCAGCGAAACGGCGAGACATCGATATCGCGCGCCGTACACGCGCGTAAATACGCCTCTTGGGGAAGCTCGTCGGCGCAATCCCATGTGACACGCTCGATCTCCGCGCCGGAGTCGTCGTACCACGCGACCGCTTCGAGGCCGGGGTGTTCGGCCTTATAGCGCAGCTGAATCGATTCGGTCTTCGGAAGGATGCGATGCGGCGTCCCCCCGGGGATATAGACGTAGTCGCCGAGCGCCAGATTGAAATAGTTGACCGACGAGTTGCGAAACTCGATCCGCGCTTCGCCGGAAAGCTGCGCGAGGACGGTGTCCTGCTCGCAGATCAAAAAGAACGGCTGCGCCACCGTGTTGCGGCTGAGGTGCAGCTGTGGATCGATGCCGAGCTCAAGCATCGGAAAATCGTCGTAGGAGCCGCGGTTTGGAGCTTCCTTGAAGGTGTCGAAGCGGTTCTTTCGTCGCATGGCTGCCCCCTCAGACCTTCGCCGGCACCTTCCCGCTCAGGTACGGACTCGTGGCGGACATGTTCGTCATCGTGCCGAGATCGACGCGGTTGACCGCGTCGTCGGGGACTTTCGTGCGCGGCGGGTACGGGATCGGCGGGACCGGTTTGGTCGCGTCGATGATGATCGCGCTCGAAGTCCTCTCGGTCTTGTCCCCGTCGGCGTGATATTCCCAGTTCGACGGCAGGTAGCCGCCCGGGCCGCTCCAGTTTTGTACGATCGTGAGGTCGCGCGCCGCATCGAAGCGCGTCCCGATCGCCCAGAGGACGTCGCCGTCATCGTAGACGTCGATGTCGTCGTCGACGACGATTACGGCACGCAAGTTCTCCGGCTCGGTGTTGAGCGCGGCAAAGGCGGCGCGTTTGACGTCGACGTTCTTGCGCCGGCGCAGCGAGATGTAGCAGTGCATCCGGCTGTGCGCCGGGACGTTGACGGCCTTGACCGTCGGGACGACGGCTTTGACCGCGCGATAGATGCTCCCGGCGCGTGGAATCCCGCCCGTCAGGATGTGTTCGCGCTGCGCCGCGATGATGTCTTGGAAGATCGCGTCGCGGCGGTGCGTGATCGCGGTGACGGTCATGATCGGGACGTCTTCCTCGTTGAGGTAGTGCTGGGGCCACTCGCCGAACGGGCCCTCGCGATGCAGCTGTCCCGGCGTGATGTAGCCTTCGATGATGAACTCCGCTTGCGCCGGGACCATCAGGTCCGACGTCTCCGCTTCGACGAGCTCGACGGGCTCGCGCAGGAGCGCCCCGGCCGCCTCGAACTCGCCGCCGACGCCGGGCAAACGCGCGACCGCGCCGAGGATGAACGCCGGGTGATGCCCGATGACGAGCGCGAACGGTGCGCGCTCGCCGCGCCGCTCGTAGACCTCGATGATGTGGCCGCCGTCGTGCGAACCCGCAAACCAGATCCCCATCTCGTTTTTGCCGAAGATGTGGTGGCGGTAGATCCCGACGTTGACGGCGCCGGTTTCGGGATCGCGCAAGACCGTGCAGCCGCCCGTGATGTACGCGCCGCCGTCGAGAGCATTGTGCCAGGGAATCGGCAGCGCGCCCAGATCGACGTCGGCCTCGCGAATGACGACGTCCTTTACCGGGGCGCGCTCGCGCTCCACCTTCACCGTCGGAATCGGCTTCTGGATCAGCGTCCCGTAGGTTTGCGGGATTTCCTCGATCGCGCAGCCGAGCGCGAGCGCCATCCGGTCGTAGCTCGACATCAAGTTCGTCAGGCACGGGAAACGTGAGCCGGTCACGTTCGTAAAGAACAACCCGCGATAGTCGCCGCGTTCGGCCATCTTCGCCGCGTACGCCGTGATCCCGAATCGAGGCTCGACGGGGACGTCGATCTGCTTGATCGCGCCGGGATCGCGTGCGAGCGCTTCGCGCATGAAGGTCCGTAAGTTCTTGGCCATCTCTGCTTACCGCTTCGCGCTTGAGCTCGTGAGCAGCGAATCGTCGACGGCTTGGTCGTAGGGGATCGGCGCCTTGATGCTACCTTCCTTCAGCTCGATCTCTTCAACGACGTCGGTTCCCTTGCGCGTCACGAGCAAGCCCTTGGGGACGTGCGTGAGCTGATGCTGGATCGCTTGCAGCATGATGCGCGGTCCGACGTTCGGAAAATCCCTGCGCATCGGTGCGATTGCGACCGCGGGATTGGCGCGCGTGCGCGCGTCGACCTGGCGCAGGACCGAGAGCAACGTGCGCATCGTCTCGCGATTCGCCTTCACCCACGACACGTTCGCCATCAAGACGTTTCCGGCGAACGGCGTCGTATTGGCGTACAGGATCTTATACTGTCCATCGGCGACCAGCGCCGTCGACGCGGGTTCGGTGATCATCCCGGCTCCGATCCGGTTGCTCTCGAGCGCCGCGAACATCGTCGCCCCGGTCCCGGCGTTGACGATCTGCACGTCTCGATCGGGATTGAGATGGACGCTCTCGAGCCCCTGGCGCAGGGCCGTATCGGATAAGCTCCCTGCGGCGGTGATCCCGAGCGTCTGGCCCTTGAGATCGGCGAGGCCTTTCAGGGGCGAACTCGTTTTGGCGACCAAGATGTAGCTCATCCCATCGTAGATCTCGCCGTACGCCTTCACGTCGAAGCCGCGCGCGCGTTGCCGGAGCACGTGTTCGTAGGAACCGATGAAGATGTCGACGCTCTTCCCGATCAAAGCCTGGACGGCCGGTGCCCCGCCCGGGAAGCAGTATTTGTCGACGTGCAGTCCGGCGCGCTCGAAGCTGCCGTCGTTCATCGCGATCTGTGCGAGCATCGGGGTCATTCCACCGCAGATGAGCGAGACTTTGATCATCGGCTGGTCGGCGGCACGCGCGCCGCCGGCCGGCGTCAGGGCCAGCAGGGCGAAGAGTGCGAGGAACAACTTGAATCGGTTCACGCGGTGCCTTTCCAAGGGAAGCGTTAACGGTAGCGGAGGAGCCGCTTCTCGACTTGGGCCACACCGGCCTCAAGCGCGACGGCGACGAGCATGATGATGACGAGCCCGGCGAAGATCCCGGTCGTGTCGAGCGTCCCGGCAGACTTCGTGATATAGTAGCCGATTCCGCGGTTGGCTCCGACGAGCTCCGCGATAACCGATCCGATCAGCGCTAGGCCGATCCCCAAGCGGAGGCTGGTGAGGACCCATGTCGTGATCGATGGGAGGATCACCCAGGTCAGGGTCGTCCAACGCCCGGCCCGGAAGGTGCGCATCATGTCCAAGAGGTCCGGATCGATGTTACGCACGCCCTCAAAGGCGTTGTAGAAGGCGACGAACATCACCATCGTCGTCACCATGAGGACCTTCGAGAGCAAACCAATGCCGAACCAGACGACGAAGAGCGGCGCGAGCGCGACCTTCGGCAGGCTGTAGACCGCCATGATGTAGGGGAAGATCCAGCCGGCGAATTGGCCGCTGAACGCCAGCGTGACGCCGGCGATCGTCCCGATGACCATCCCGATCAGCAGACCGGTGAGCGTCTCTTCAAGCGTCGTCTGTAGATGGAACCACAGATCGCCGCTCGCAGCCATCTCGCCGATACGCTGAAGAATCGCTGACGGGCGACTGACCCAGAAGTCGTTGAAGAAGCGGCCGGAGGCGAACTCCCAGAAACCGATGATGACGATCCCCATCGTGAGCCGTCCCGCCCAAAGCTCAGCCCTTTGGATGTTGCCGGTCACGTCTTGAGCGCTTCCCAGATGCGTCGCTGCAGATCGATGAACTCCGGATCGAAGCGAACCTCTTCGTAGTCGCGCGGCCGCGGCAGCGCGACCGCAAACTCCGCCTTGACGCGTCCCGGCCGCGGCGTCATGACGATCACTCGGTCCGAGAGCGCGATCGCTTCCTCGACGTCATGCGTCACGAAGATCACGCTCTTGCCGACACGCTCCCAAATGCCCAGGAACTCGCGGCCGATGTGGATCCGCGTCTGAGCGTCGAGCGGACCGAAAGGTTCGTCCATCAAGAAGAGACTCGGATCGTACGCCAACGTGCGCGCCAACGCGACCCGCTTGCGCATCCCACCCGAAAGCGAGCGCGGGTAGAACGACTCGAATCCTTCCAGCCGCACGAGCCGGATCAGGCGTTCGGCCTCGAGGTCTTGGTGGTCATTGGAGAAGCCGCGTACCGTTAGAGGAAGGCGGATGTTGTCACGGACGCTCTTCCACGGTAGGAGCGCGTCGTTTTGGAAGACCATCCCGACGCCGCTCGGGATGCCCCGGACCTCGGTGCCGTCAATCAAGACCTCGCCGCTCGAGGGCGCGACGAGGCCGGCGACGATCTTGAGGATCGTCGACTTTCCACACCCGCTGGGCCCTACCAGGGCAACAAATTCACCGTCCGCGACCGAGAGCGAGGCTCCCTCGACGGCCATCGTTGCGCCTTCGCGCGAGCGATAGGTCACCGAGAGATCACGGATGGCGAGCTTCGAGAGACTGCCCACCATGGATTAAACAGGGTATCACGGGCCGGGGACGAGACCCGCCGGGTTTACCGAGATTTTACGCAAGGTTGGGCCCCACGAAGGCGAAGCACCCGGGATGACCGTCGGGGCCTTCTCGCCCGTTGAGCGGTTCGTGACGGACCTGCCCGCACAGGTCTGGACGACCGATACGGACTTGCGGATCACCTACACGCACGAGTCGTCCTCGCAGACGCTCGGCCTGCATGAAGGCGACATTCTCGGGATCACTTCACGCGAGTGCTTTCTGGGCGATCCGCCCGCGGCAAACGCGCTCGAGTCGATGCGGCGCGCCCTCGCCGGGGAACGCGGCGCGTTTCGCACGACGTGGGAAGGGCGGTCGTTCTATGCGCGCGTCGAGCCGCTGCGCGACGAGAACGATCACATCGTCGGGACGGTCGGTGCGGCACTCGACGTCACCGAAGAGCTCGCGGAACATGCGGTCGACGGCGCGATCTCGCTGCTCGAGTCCGCGCAGACGCTCGTCCACCTGGGGACGTGGAGCGCCGATCTAACGACGGGTGCGGTGATGGTCTCGCACGAGTTCGAACGGATCGCCGGGAGATCGTTCTCCCCCGCGAGCGTTGAAATGATCGTCGCCTCGATTCACGAGGACGACCGTGCGACGTTCCTGGCCGCCTACGAGAGCGCGAAGTCCGAGGGGACGCGCTACGACGTGCAGCATCGCGTCGTGCGGCCGGATGGATCCGTCCGCGAGGTGCGCGCTCAGGGTGCGTTTGCGATCGACCTCGGCCAGCCCACGGCCGTGATCGGGACGTGGCTCGACGTCACCGATCAGATGAAGCTCGATCGGGTCCTCTCGCGGATGACCTATCACGACCAGCTCACCGGTCTCCCGAACGACACGCTGCTGCGCGATCGATTGACGCGCGCCATCGCGCGAGCCCGGCGCAATCAGACGCAGCTCGCGGTCATGTCGATCGAGATCGACCGCTTCGCCGACGTCGCCGACACGCTCGGCCCGAGCATCGCCGATCGCGTCTTGATCGAAGTCGGGAAACGATTGGGAGAGACCGTGCGGCCGGCGGACACAGTCGCGCGTCGCGGCGGCGAACAGTTTTCGATCCTCTTGCCCGATCTGCACGAGCCCTCGCAAGCGACCGCGTTCCTGCGCCGCATGCGCGACCGGCTGCGGGAAGCGTTCCATGCGCCGCTGCGCGACTTGCTCGTGACCGCAAGCGTCGGGATCGCGCTCTACCCGTGGGACGGCGAGGACGGCGAGACGCTGCTGCGCAACGCGTCGAGCGCGTTGCATCGCTCGATCGAAGGCGGCCCGGATGGTTTCCGCTATTTTTCCGACTCGATGCATGCGGCGGTCATCGATCGTCTGACGCTCGACCAAGATTTGCGAATCGCGGTCGAGCAGAAGTCGTTCGCGCTATTCTACCAGCCGATCGTCGATTTCGCGAGCGGGGAGATCTTGGGCTGCGAAGCACTCCTGCGCTGGCCGCGATCGAACGACATGGTGAGTCCGTCGCAATTCGTCGCGCGCGCCGAGCAAAATGGGCTGATCGATACGCTCGGCGACTTCGTCATGCGGACGTCGTTCGCGCAGGTCAACAACTTGGCGTCCGACTTGCAGCGCGACGTGCAACTCGGGGTCAACGTCTCGGCGCGTCAATTCCTCGACCCGGCCTTCGTCGGCAAGGTCCGGCGGATTCTCGACGAGAGCGCCGTCGATCCGTGCCGCGTCGAGCTCGAGTTGACGGAGAGCGCGCTCCTGAAGGACTTGGAGGCGACGCGCTCGACCTTGCGCGAACTGCGGGCGCTCGGCGTTCGGATCGCGATCGACGACTTCGGGACCGGCTACAACTCGCTCTACTACCTCAAGAGCTTGCCGGTCACGACCCTGAAGATCGATCTCTGTTTCATCGCCGATATCGGGAACGATCCGAACTCGGAAGCGATCGTCCTCTCCGTGATCGCGTTGGCGCACCGGCTGGGCTTGCGGATCGTCGCCGAGGGGGTCGAGACCGACGCGCAGCATCGCTTTCTGCGCGAAGCCGGATGCGACGCATACCAGGGCTTTCACTACAGCCCCGCGGTCCCGCTCGCGGACTGCAGGGCGCTGTTTACAGGAGCAAGGCCGCCCGGCGTCTGAAGGGGCTTCCCTATGCCTCGAGACCTCCCGCTGGGCAACGGTAAGCTCCTCGTCAACTTCGACCACTCGTATCAGATTCGGGATCTTTTCTTTCCGCACGTCGGAATGGAGAATCACATCACGGGGCACGCGTGCCGCTTCGGCGTGTGGGTCGACGGCGTGTTCTCGTGGGTCTCCGACGACAGTTGGCGGCGCACGTTGATCTACGAAGCGGACGCGACGGTCACGGCAGTCCGCTTGGAGTGTGACAATCCGCGGATCACGATCCGCGTCACCGACGTCGTCGACTTCGCCGTCGATCTCATGGTTCGCAAGTTCGTGATCGAGCGCGGGAGCGGCCGCGACGTCCGGCTTTTCCTCCATCACGATTTCCACATCTACGGCCACGCGATCGGCGACACGGCGCTCTACCGTCCGGACATGCGCGCGATCGTTCATTATAAGGATGCGCGCTATTTCGTCGTCGGCGGCCGCGGCTCGAGCGGGGCGATCGACGCCTTCGCGGTCGGGCAGAAGGAGATCGGCGGGGCTGAGGGGACCTGGCGTGACGCCGAGGACGGTGAACTTTCCGGCAACGCGATCGTCCAGGGTGCGGTCGATTCGACGGTCGCGGTCTATCCGCCGGGGAACGTCAACGAAGAGCGGGTCGCCTACGTTTGGCTGGGCGCGGCGTTCGACATGGAGGGCGCGGAGCTGCTCCACAAGCGCGCCACCGAGGATCCCGACACGTTCATCGACCGGACGCGCAACTATTGGCGCTTGTGGGCGAACAAGGAACAGACCGACTTCGGCCCGATGCCGCAGGAGCTGATCAACCTCTACAAGCGCAGCCTGCTGATCATCCGGACGCAGACCGACGACGAAGGCGGAATACTCGCCGCCAACGACACCGATATCCAAGAGTTCGCCGGCGATACGTACTCGTATGTCTGGCCGCGCGACGGCGCGCTGGTCGCATACGCGCTCGACGAAGCGGGACGGCACGAGCTGGCCAACTCCTTCTTCAAGTTTTGCATGCGCGTGATGCATAAGGGCGGTTACTTCCTGCACAAGTACAACGCCGACGGGACGCTCGCATCGTCGTGGCATCCGTACTATCACGACGGCCGCCCGCGCTTGCCCATCCAAGAGGACGAGACCGCGCTCGTGCTCTGGAGCTTGTGGCATCATTTCGAACTGACGCGTTCGATCGAGTCGATCCGCGAGTTTTACAACCGGCTCATCGTCCCGGCGGCGGAGTTCCTGGCTTCGTACGTCGATCACGCGGGGATGATCCGCGCCTCGTACGATCTGTGGGAAGAGCGCTGGGGCATCCATGCGTACACGGTCGGGGCGGTCTACGGCGGCTTGCTCGCTGGCGCGAATTTCGCGACCGCGTTCGGCGAGACGCAAGAAGCCGCGCGCTTCGCCGAGGCGGCCAACCGGCTCAAAGAGGCCGTCCTCGAGCAGATGTACGACTCGAACAGCAAGCGTTTCGCGCGCATGATGTCGGTCAACGAACGCGGCGCGTTTTCGGCCGACATGACGATGGACTCGGCGATCTTTGCGCTCTTGCAGTTCGGGATGTTCTCGCCCGAGGATCCGGCGCTCGTCTCGACGCTCGATCAAGTCTTCGACCGGCTGTGGGTAAAAACCGAGGTCGGCGGCGTCGCGCGGTACGAAAACGACTACTACCACCAAGTCTCGCACGACATCGCGAACGTCCCGGGCAATCCGTGGTTCATCTGTACGTTGTGGCGCGCTCGCTACGTGATCGCGCGGGCGCAAACGCGCGAGCAGCTCGAGACGGCGCTCCCGTTGTTGCTGTGGGTCGCGGATCGTTCGCTGCCGAGCGGCGTTCTCGCCGAACAGGTCAACCCGTACGACGACAAGCCGCTCTCGGTATCTCCGTTGACGTGGAGCCACGCCGAGTTCGTCACCGCGTTCCTGGCCTATCTCGACAAACTCTCGACGCTCGAGTTCTGCCCGACGTGCGGGAAGCCGAAGTACATGCGCGAGCATCAGCGCCGCTTGCGCGAAGCGATCTACGCCGCCAACGCGCGCACGCACGTCATGGAAACGGTGCCGTAATGCCTTTGGGACGACCGGTTGTCATGGGCCGCAACGCCGCGGTGAGCTGCGGGCACTGGCTCGCCGCCGAAGCGGGGATCGAGATGCTGCGTGCCGGCGGGAACGCGATCGACGCGGCCATCGCCGCGCTCGCGGCGCTCACGGTCCTCAAACCGGATGCGTGCGGCCTCGGAAGCGATGTCTTTCTGCAGGTCTTCGACGCCAAGACCGGCCGCGTCCATGCGCTCAACGCGAGCGGACCGGCGCCGGCGCTGGCGACGATCGAGGCATACGGCCGCGAAATCCCCAACCACGGTCCGCGCGCGTGCGCGGTCCCGGGGACGGTCGGCGGCTGGGAAGCCGCACTCGCCCGCTTTGGGACGATGAAGCTCGCGCGGGTCCTCGCGCCGGCGATCTCGTACGCGCGCGACGGCGTCCCGGTCTCGCTGCAGTTTGCGGCAGTCCTCGAGCGCGGTCGCGACCTGATCTTACAGGATCGCGGGTGCAAGGCCGTCTTTCGCAAGGGCGATCGCCTTCCGAAGTACGGCGAAGTCTTTCGCCAACCTGAGTTGGCGGAGACGCTCGAAGCGATCGCACGCGACGGAGCCGCGGGGTTCTATCGCGGCCCATTTGCCAAGGCGCTCGACGCCGACATGCGCGCGCGCGACGGATTCTTGCGCAGCGACGATTTGGCGGGATATCAGGCGGAGTGGAAGGACTCCCTGTGCGCCCGGTATCGCGGCTACGACGTTTACGAACAGCCGCCCGTCTCGCAAGGCGTGATCGTCCTCGAGGCGGCCAAACTGCTCGAAGGCTTCCCGCTCTTCGAGTACGGCGACCGCAGCGCCGATTTCGTCCATTTGCACACGGAGGCGATCAAGCTGGCGATCGCGGACCGTCAGCGCTACCTGGGCGATCCGGCCTTCGTCGACGCCCCGGTCGAGCGGCTATTAAATGAAGACTTCATCGCCCAACGGCGGCGGGCGATCGATCCGGCGCGGGCCAATCCGGCGCCGGGAGCCTCCGATTTGCTGCAGCATGCAAGCGAGACCTCGTATGGTTGCGCCGTCGATGCGCAAGGAAACGGCGTCTCGTTCATCCAGAGCGTCTTCGCACCGTGGGGCTCGGGCTATCTGGTCCCGGGGACCGGAGCGTTGATGAACAATCGGATGATGGCGTTTTCGCTCGATCCGGCGCATCCCAACGCGCTCGTCCCGGGGAAGCGGACGATGCACACGCTCAATACGGTCCTGGTTTGCAGGGATGGAAAGCTGCGCTGGCTTTTCGGGACACCGGGGGCTCCCGCGCAGGTGCAATCGAACACGCAACTGCTGACTCGCGCGATCGATTTCGGTTTGAATCCGCAAGAGGCGATCGAGGCGCCGCGCAGCTTCTGGGACAAGGGCGCGGAGCTCATGCTCGAGTCACCCTACGGCCCGGATGTGTTCGAAGAGCTCGCGAAGCGGGGACATCGCGTCGCCGACATCGGGATTTTGAATTCGGTCACGGGCGGGATGGAGATGATTTACGTGAACGACCACGGCGTTCGCGAAGCAGGGGCGGATCCGCGCCGTGAAGGTTATGCCATCGCCTTCTAGCGCGGGCCGTTCGGATCTGCGCATCCTCGACGACCTGCCCAACATCGCGTGGGCGCACGACGCATCGGGGATCATCTACTTCGTCAACGCGCGCTTTGGCCAGTACGCGGGCGTCAGCGAGCTTGGCTGCGACTGGCTCGCCTTCGCGCATCCCGACGATCGCGAGCGTGCTCAGGCCGCTTGGGAAGGCGTACGCTCCGTCGGCAACACCTTCGAGGTCGAAACCCGTCTGCGTGCAGCCGACGGCGGATATCGCTGGCATCTCGTGCGCGCGCAGCGTGCACGACCGGCCGAAGGAGAGCCGTCCCTCTGGTTGGCAATGGCGGCGGATATCGAAGAGGCGCACCATACGCGCGAGCAGCTCGAGTACATCAACGCCGCTTCGCGTTTGCTCGCGGCATCGCTCGATGCGCCGGCGACGATCAACGAATTGCTCGACCTCGTGACCCCGCGCTTCGCCGACTGCGCCGTCGTCGACATCTTCGATGATGACGGAACATTTGCCGACCGCTACGTCCGGGGCGACGAGCGGGTCGTCGCACTCGTCCAGCGCGAGCTCGAGTTTCGCCTGCGCAATCCCGGCCGCCGGACCGGTTCATGGACGGTGCTCGATTCGGGCCGGCCGAGGCTCCAAACGTACGAGAAAACCGCGCTGCGCGCGCTTGCGCTCAACGACGAGCATCACGCTTTGCTGCAGGAGCTCGGACTGAAGTCGAGCCTGTCGCTGCCCCTGCGCGTCGGCGGGCAAACGATCGGCGTCGTCGCCCTCCTCGACACATCAGGGCGCAGGCATTACACGGAGCGCGACATCCCGTTCTATCAAGATCTGGCGGCGCGAACGTCGGTCGCGATCGGAAACGCGCAGGCGTACGTCCGCGAGCACCGGATCGCAACGCGCCTGCAGCGCGCGATGCTCCCGGAGCGGCTTCCGCAACTCGACGGGCTCCGCCTCGACGCGGCGTATCTGCCCAGCGACGAAGAACTGCTGATCGGCGGCGATTGGTACGACGCCTTCGAGCTGCCGGGCGAGCGGCTCGCCATCTCGATCGGTGACGTAGCAGGCCACGGGCTCGAGGCCGCGATCACGATGTCGCACCTGCGTCATGCGCTGCGCGTCGCCTCGCTCGAGGCCGATGAGCCCGGCGACGTCATGACCGCAGCAAATCGCGCGCTCGCGCTCGGCGAGGACATCCAGTTGGCGACCGCCGTGTTCGCCGTGATCGATCGGCGGACGCTGCAGATGCGCTACGCCAATGCCGGGCACCCGCCGCCCGCATTCGTCGACAGCCATGGCATTCCGCAGCGGCTTACTTTCGGCGAGCTTCCGCTCGGGGTCGATCCCCACGGCGAGTATGAGACCCACTCGCTCGCGCTCGAACCCGGATCGTTGGGTGTCTTCTACACCGACGGACTCATCGAGAATCAGCGCGACTTGCAACGCGGTACGGCGCTCCTGTACGAAGCGGTCCACGCCGAATGCGACGCCAACCCGATCCGGCTCGCGCGGCGCATCGTCGGCCGCGTCCTCTCGTCCGCGAACGCCGACGACATCGCGATCCTCACGCTCATCGTCGAGAACGTCCCGCTCGAGTTGCAAGCGGAGACCGGGAGCGTCCGTTGGGCATTTCAAGCGGATGACGCGACGGCGGCCCACGATGCGCGGACCGCATTCGTCGCCTATCTGCGCTCGCGCGCGAGCGCAGATTCCGATTTGGATGCGGCCGAGCTCATCTTCGGCGAGCTGGTCGGAAACGTCGTCAAGCACGCGCCGGGTCCGATCACGATCGAATTGGTGTGGGACAGCGAGTCGCCGACACTACGCATCGCGGATCGAGGCCCGGGCTTCGATCTGCGCACGATGCTGCCCGCCGATTTGATGGCCGAGGGCGGGCGCGGCCTGTTCCTCGCGACGACGTTCGGAGCGGATCTGCGGGTCGCGAAGGTCGCCGAAGGCGGCTCGCGCGTCAGCGCGATCTTGCCCGTCCGCCGAACGTAAGCTCCTTGCGCCGTCTGTGGATGGCGGCTGCGGCCGTCATCGCGCTCTGGTCGCTGGCGCACATTCTCCCGGATTTCGCGCGAGCGATCGTCCCGATCGGCGGAAACGCCGGCTACAACGGCGACGATGACGGCTACATCCGTACCGTCGATCCCGGTTCGCCAGCGGAGAAGGCCGGGATTCGGCCGGGCGACCGCATCGTCGTGACGGCGCTGCCGCTCGATCAGCGCCGCTCCGGCATCGTCGGATCGGGCTACGCGCTCAATGGCTCGCGTCAGGACATCCCGATCGAGCGGGACGGAAAGCTCATCCGCGTCGCCATCACGTACGGCCCCGAGCAGCCGTTCATCGCGCCCGTCGCCGCGTTACGGGTCGCGGTCGGCGCGATCACGATCGGGATCGCGCTTGCCCTCGTCTTGCTGCGCCCGAGTCTCGCGACGTGGGGCTTCTTGTTGTTCGCCGCCGGAGCGAACGTTCCGAGCGCCGTAGCGGATACCGTCGTCCCATATCCGTGGCGGCTCATCGACGACGTCATCAACGACATCCTTGCAGCGGCGAGTCCGGCCGGCTTGTTGCTCTTCGCACTGACCTTCGCCGATTCGGTGGAGAAAACGTTCAGGAAGTTCTTGTGGACGGTCCCGGTGCTGTGGGCAGTCCTGCTGTTCATGTTTTTTCGCGGAGATGTCGGTGCGATGTATTTCGGTTGGCCGGGCGAGGCCTACCAGCACGCCTATCGGATCGTCGATCCGCTGGTTGACGTCGCGATCGTCGGCGCCTTCATTTATGCACTCACGCGCGCGCGCGGCGACGAGAAGGAGCGCATGAAGTGGGTCGTCGTCGGCTTCTCGATCAGCATTCTCGCGAACGCGATCGCTGAGTGGCTCTATCCCGACGTCATCCCATATTGGTTCTATGCATCGATGCAGCTCTTCGGGATATGCATCCCCGTCTCGGTTGCCTACGTGGTGATTCGTCACCGGGTTCTCGACCTGCAGTTTGCACTGAGCAAGGCCGTCGTCTATGGGATCCTGACGACCGTGGTCGTCGGGGTCTTTGCCCTGATCGACAACGGGATCGGCAAGATCGTCTCGAGCTCGCGGCTGACCGCCGCCGCCGACGTCATCGCGACGATCGCGATCACCTTGACGCTCAATCGCGCGCACAAACAGGTCGACGGCTTCGTCGATCGCGTTCTCTTTCGCCAGCGGCACCTCGCCGACGAGCATATCGCCCGGGTCGCGCGATCTTTGCCGCATGTCGACTCCATCGAGATGATCGGTAAACTGGTCGTCGACGAGCCCGTGAACGCTTATCGTCTGCGCTCCGGCGCGTTCTTCGTCAAGAACGAGGCCGGCGAGTTCCCGCGTCTGCGCAGCGCCGGCTGGCCGGAAGTGATCGACGCTACGCTCAGCCGTCAGGATCTGATCGTGCTCGAGTTGGAAGCCGAACACGACGTCGTCCCGATTCACCATGAAAGCTGGTCGCGCTTTTCGAAGGACGTCGCCTCGGTTCGCGCAGTTGTCGCGATTCCGGTTGCGCTGCGGCGCGAGTTGGTGGCGCTCATGATCTTCGGCGTGCACAGCAACGGGATCGATCTGGATCCCGATGAAGTTCAGGCATTGAAGTCGCTGATGATACCGGCGTCGAGCGCCTTCGCG
>DATNIC010000084.1:0-11325 GCA_035604635.1 Binatia bacterium | reverse complement strand
CAACTTCGCGGGCAACTGGCGCGATGCGCACGGCGCCACCGGCCCGGCGAGCTTCGCGAGCAACGGCACCAGCGAGCAGCCGGTGCGCGTGCCGACGCTGCGCAACGTCGCGCTCACCGCCCCCTACATGCACGACGGGCGCTTCGCGACGCTAGCGCAGGTTGTCTCGTTCTACAATTCCGGGATCCAGCCGGGTCCGAATCTCGATCCGCGCCTTCAACGCGGCGGCGTCCCGATTCAGTTGAATCTCTCGGCGGCCGATCAGGCCGCGCTCGTCGCGTTCCTCTCGACGCTCAACGATGCGACGTTCATGACCGACCCGCGCTTCATGAGCCCGTTCAAGAGTACGGCACCCTCAAGCGCAACGCGATCCCAAAAACAATGAATCAGAGTTAAGCCGGGCGGTTCATGGGCGGGCCGCCGTAGGGTGGATTCCCGCCGAAGGGCGTGCCCGTGTACATCGCGCGCAGATAGCCCTCGCGGGCGAAGGCGAGGATCGTTGCGCCGAGGCCAACGAGGTAGACGAGCGCGGTTACGGCCCAGCCGACGACGGGGACGATCTCCGCTGCGCTGATGAGGATGAGTCCGAGGATGAGTGCGCCGAGCGGTGACGGCGTCCGGTTCGGGCTGATCAGCTCGTAGAAACGCCGGCCGACGAGCAAGCTGATCGCGCCCTGTCCGATGCAGATCCCCACGAAGACCGCCGCGATCTCGAGGATGACGAGCGGGATCCCGATGATGCTCAGCACGAGGAGAATCGCGACCGGCAACACGGCGACGAGCGCGAGCGTCCCGACCGCTGCCGAGAGTCCGGGATGACGCTCGACGCGCTCGAGCGCGAGGCGGACGCGCATCGGAAAGAGCAGGAACACGACCAGGACGATGATCGAGGAGGCGAGCTTCACCCACAGATGGCGGCTCTGTTGCGCGAACGGATACATCGCGTGGGTCGACATCATCCACGGCGCAATCGACATCAGCGAATCGGCAGCCGCGCTGTGGATCTCGCCGTCGATCTCCGCGCCCGGGAGCGTCTGATACGTTCCGCCGATGACGTTGAGATCGCCATGCACGGTCCCGGCGACCGTCACGTTGCCGAAGAGCACGTTGAGATCGCCGTTGACGACGTCACCCGGGGCGATGAAGACATCGTGGAAGAGGACGGTCCGGCCGTGCGAGTACTCGCGCGCGCTCGCCGGCGCGTACAACGCGAGGCAGAGCGCGCACGCGAAGGCGAAAGCCACCATGATGCGGTTCATCGCACGCTCTCCGAGCGGGCCCGGCGAGCGACGATGAGGATCGCGACGAAGGCGATATCGAGCAGGAGCGCCCCCGCGGAGACGATGGTCAAGGTGGAGAGGCTTCGCCCCAACCCGCGCTCGACCGCGCCGGCAAATGCGCCAACCGCAGCCATCTCAGCTCCCGACGTCCCAAGGACTGCGGCCAGCATAGCGCGCGTTTCGGGGCCGGCGAAGATCAACGCGAGCCCGATCGCCAGCCACGACGCGGCGAGATAGGCGGCGATGTAGGCCAGCCACAAGATGCGTACCGGCCGCGGCGCCGGCATAGCGCGCACCTCCGCCATCGCGCGTTGCGTGAAGTTCGGTATCAACTCGACGGGGCCGGGCTGGAGCAACAGCGCATCAACGGCCCTGAACTGCGCGAACACCGTGCGACACTCGATGCAGCGCTCCAAGTGCTGGACGAACTCGCCTTCTTCGCGCGCGCTCAGCGACGCGTCGAGGAAGCTTTCGAAGAGCCGCCTAGATGAAGAGCAGCGCATTGTCGAAACCTCGGAGCGAGCGTCCGCGTGAAATCTTGGAGACGGCCTGCGCTTCGCGCTCGCGCAGCTTTTGCGCCAGAGCGAGCTTGCCGCGGTGAATGAGCGTCTTGACGTTGCCCAGGGACAAACCCATCACCCGGGCGATCGTTTGATATTCCATATTGTCGTAGTACCGCAGCGCGAGCACCGTTCGCGTCCGTTCCGGAAGTTCGGCCAGCGCCGCCCGGACCTCGGCCTCGACCTCGGCGCGCAGGATCCCGCCTGCGGGATCGGATTCGGTCGACGCGTCGGCGACGATGTTTTCCAAGGCGCGCTCTTCGCCCAGATCCTGGGTCGCCGGCCGCCTGAGCGATTTGCCCAGGAACGTGCGCACGACGTTGCGAGCGATGTGATAGAGCCACGTCGAGAAACGGCCGAGCGCCGGATTGTACGTCCCCAAGTGCGCATAGGCACGCATGAACGTCTCTTGCGAGAGATCAGCGACGTCCGACGACCCATGCACCGATGCGCCGATAAAATTCGCAATGCTCCGTTTGTATCGATCCACGAGCGTCGCAAACGCCTCTTGGTCACCGGCCAAGACTTGCGCTACGACTGCCTCATCCGTCAGTTCGGGGATGGGTCGACCCTCCAAAACCTACTTAACCAGCTACCGCCTGCGGTGGCGAAAGGTTACGGCTTGACGCAGGACGGGGCTAGGCGCGGGCATACTTTTAGTATATACTATAAGTGTGGCTAAAATATCCATAACAGTGCCCGACGACGACCTTACCTTGATCGATTCGGTGACCTCAAACCGCTCTGAATTCATGACGAGCGCCGCCCGCCGCGCCGCAATCGAGGAGCGCCGCCGTCGCGATGATGATGAGATCGCCCGCATTTGCGCGGACAACTCCGGCGAGGACGCAGCGATTGCGCGGGAGTTCGCTTCGACGATGAGCGATGGACTCGCCGGCGAGGAGTGAGGTCTGGATCGTCTCGCTCGATCCGACCGTCGGCTCGGAACAACGTAAGACCCGGCCCTGTGTCGTCGTGCAACGCGACGCCGCCAACCGTGCCTCGCCGACGACGATTATCGTCCCCCTAACCGACGCCCGTGGGCGAACGGGCGACTTGCTGCGGCCGTTTGTGCCCGGGGGCGAGGGCGGCTTGTCCAAGGATAGTCTGGCTTTGTGCAATCAGGTCCGGACGGTTGACAGAGCACGCTTACGCGCGCGACTCGGCGTGCTCGCTCAACGGCATATGTCCGAAATCGATCGTGGCTTGCGCGCAATCATGGATTTGTGATCCGTACAGCTATCGCAGGGCTTGCGCTCGGCCTGCTCGCGCCCGCAGTGGCGGCAGGCCAGGTGCCGACGACCGATCTTGGAGTCCCGTGGACGGCGGCGCAGGTCGCGGCGCTCGACGCGGAGATCGATCGCCGGCTGAGCGGCCCGGCGATCCGCGGCGCGCACCTGGGCTTCTACGCGATCGACACGAATCGCGGGACGGTCCTCTACGCGCGCGGGGCCGAGGAAGGTTTCGTCCCGGCTTCGACGTTGAAACTGGTGACGGGTTCGACGGCGATCGCGCGGCTGGGAAAGGACTTCCGGTTTCACACCAGCATCGTCGCGAACGTCACCGCGCCCGATGCGATCGACGGCGACGTCGTCTTACGCGGGGGCGGCGATCCGCTCTTGCGTGCGAGCGACATCGATGCCGCCGCGGCCACGATTGCCGCGCGCGGCGTTCGCGCGATTCACGGCGGCATTGCGATCGACGTTTCGGCATTCGATCGCGTTCCATATGCCCCGGGTTGGATGATCGAGGACATCCCGTACGATTTCTCCGCGATCGTCAGCGGCGTGATGCTCGAAGAGAACACGGTGACGGTGCACGTCGCGGCCGCGACGTCGGCCGGCGCGCCGGCGACACTCGGCATTACGCCGCTGACGAGTGCGATCGTGCTCGAAAATGCGACCGTCACCGGCGTGGCGGGGAGTGAGGATACGCTCGACGTGCAGCGCGATGGCAGTGCGATCCGCATCACCGGTTCGATTCCCGCGGGAAAAGAAGAGACGATCGCCGCGGCCGTCCCCGATCCAGTCGCGTATGCGACGGACGTCTTCGCGCGAGCGCTCGTCACTCACGGCGTGACGTTCGATCCGCCGCAAGTCGTCCCGCACATCCTATCGGCGGCGGTCCCGAACGCGACGGTTCTGTGGACGCACGACTCTGATCCGCTTGTACGCCTGTTGCAATGGTTTTGGCCGCACAGCGACAACCTCGTCGGTGAAGCTTTGCTGAAGACGCTCGCGCTCTCCGCGCGCGGTGCGCCCGGGACGAGCGCCGGCGGGGTTGCAGTGGAGCAGGCATTCCTGCGCGGTACGGGGATCGATCCGGCGACGCTGGCGATCGTCGACGGTTCGGGGCTCTCGCGCTATGATGCCATCACGCCGCGCGCCTATGTGACCTTAATGCAATCCGATTGGAACGGGCCGAATCGACAGATCTTCCTCGACGCGTTGCCGAGGGTCGAAGAACGGGTCTACGCGAAGAGCGGCTCGATGACGCACGTGTGGAATCTCGCCGGGTTCGTCATGACCAAGCGGCACGGCCCGGTCACGTTCGCGCTCATGTGCGACAATTTCGTCGGAAGCATGGACGCGTTGCGCGCCGCCGAGGCGGCGATTTTTTCGCGCGTGGTCGACGGCTGATGCTGGGGACGCATTTCGAAGCGGAGATTCGGCAGCAGCCGGGACTGTGGCGCAAGCTCGCGGCGTCCGATCTTCCGGCTCGTCTGGCGGCATCGTTTGAAGCATCCGAGGTGTGTTTCATCGGGAGCGGCAGCTCGCTGGTCGCCGGAGAGCTCGGCGCGATCGCGCTCTTGCGCTGCGGCATTCGAGCCAATGCGCTCGCGGCGACGGAAGCGGCGTTCGCGATCGAAGGGGTCCGCGATGCAACGGTCGTCGCGATCTCGCAGAGCGGGCAATCGGGTGACGTGCTCAAGGCTCTCGACGCGATCGCCCCGCGGCGGCTCGTCGCCATCACGAACGATGCGTCATCCCCGCTCGCACAGCGTGCCAACGACGTGATCGAGCTCGGCGTCGGCATCGAAGAGGCGATTCCCGCGACCAAGAGCGTCTCGACGACGATGGCACTGCTGCTCTTGGCCGCATCGCAACGGATGGGGACGCTGCAAGCCGATGCGGCGGCGCTCGTGCACGCGGCCGACGCCATCGCCCTGTGGCTCGGTAACGAAGCGGCGGACATGACCGATTACTCGCGGCAAGTCGCAATGCGTCCGAGCATCGCGATCCTGGGCTCGGGCTACGGTGTCCCCGTAGCGCGCGAGCTTGCGCTCAAGTTCAAAGAAGCGAGCTATCTGCACGCCGAGGCCTTCGCGGCCGGCGAGTTCCGGCACGGCAGCATGGCGATGCTCGACCCCTCGTACTCGGTTTTCGCCATAACCGACAACGCGTCACGCGAGGCGATCGCTCCCCATCTCGAAGCCGCGCGCGAGTTGCAGGCGTTGTGCCTGACGATCGGCGCAGACGTCGACGGCGTCCAGCGCATCGATCGGATCGTGGCGCCGAAGCCGTTTGAGCTTCTCGGATGGCTGACGGCGGGCCAAATGCTTGCGCTTGCCGTTGGACGCGTCCGGTTCGTCGACAGCGACGCGCCGCGCGGCCTCTCCAAGTATGTCCGCTGATCTGCTCGAACGTCCGCTGATCCTCGGGGCGCACGGCCAGCTGGGAACGGACCTGATGATCGTGTTTCGCGATCGCAATCCGATCGCGCTCGATCAGCCCAACGTCGATTTGACAGATCTGAGTTCCATCGCAAAGTTGTTCGAGCACCCGCAGCCGACGGTCGTCATCAATGCGGCTGCGTTTACGAACGTCGAACAATGCGAAAGGGAGCCGCAACAAGCATTCGCGATCAATGCCGTGGCCGTCGACGAGTTGGCACGGCTCTGCGCGCAGGCGAAGATCCCGCTTGTCACCGTGAGCACGGATTATGTCTTTTCGGGAGAGACGGATCGGCCGTACGACGAGCACGATCCGGCCGAGCCGATCAACGCGTACGGCATCTCGAAACTCGCCGGCGAGTTGTTGGCGAAGCGGCACGGTTCTGCATGGTTCGTGTTTCGAACGAGCGGCTTGTACGGCATCGCTGGCGCCAGCGGCAAAGGCTACACCTTCGTCGATCGCGTCTTGAAGCAGGCGGAAAACGGCGAGCCGGTCCGCGTCGTCGACGACATGACGTTTTCGCCATCGTACACGGTGGACGTGGCGCTTGCGATGCGGCGAGTCATTGAGAGCGGCCGCTTCGGGCTCTACCACGTCACGAACGCCGGGATGTGCACCTGGTACGAATTCGCACGCGAAGCGTTTGTGCTCTCAGGCCTTTCTCCCGACATTCAGCCGATCAAATCGTCGGAGTTCAAGACGATCGTGCGCCGGCCGATGTTCTCGGCTCTCGCGCACGGCGAGCTGCGCCGGGCGGGATTTCCGGATTTGCCCGAGTGGCGCGAAGGGCTTCGGTCCTATTTGGAGGCTCGAAAGAAGACCGTTCGATGCTGACCATTTCGGTCGTCGGGACCGGCCACATCGGATTGGTCACGGGGGCGTGTCTTGCGCAGCTCGGCAATCACGTGACGTGCCTGGACGTCGATAGCGCGAGCATCGATGCGCTGCAACGCGGCAAGGTTCCCTTCTTCGAGCCGGGGTTGGAAGAACTCGTCGCACGCAATCGGGATGCCGGCAGGCTTCAGTTCACGGCCGAGCCGGCCGTCGGCTTGCACGGCAGCGAGATCACCTTCATCGCCGTCGGGACTCCCGCGGGAGACGACGGGCGCGTCGATCTCACGCAAGTCCGTGCCGCGGCGATCGAGATCGGCACGCGGCTGGATCGAGACACGATCGTCGTCAACAAATCGACCGTCCCGATCGAGACCTGCGATCTCGTCGAAACGATCGTCCGCGAGCACCAGCACAGCACCCATGCGGTGAGCGTCGTTTCCAACCCGGAGTTTTTGCGCGAAGGCTCGGCTATTGCGGATTTCATGCATCCGGATCGCATCGTGATCGGGGCCGAAGACAAATCGGCTGTCGCCGTCCTGGAGGAACTGTACGCTCCGCTCGGCGCGCCGCTCATCATCACCGACGTACGCACGGCGGAGATGATCAAGTATGCCGCAAACGCGTTCTTGGCGACGAAGATTTCGCTCGTCAACGAGATCGCCGAGATCTGCGAGCGGGTCGGCGCCGATATCCGGGACGTCGTGCTCGGAGTCGGAAGCGACAAGCGCATCGGCGCATCCTTCATGCATGCTGGGCTCGGGTTCGGCGGTTCGTGTCTCCCGAAGGACCTTGCCGCGCTGCAGCGCATCGCGGAGTCGGTCGACGTTCCGGCGACGGTCGTGGCGGCAACCAGAGCCGTCAACGAGCGTCGCATCGCCCGCTCCGTCGAGAAGGTCCGTTCGCTTATCGGCGATCTGCGCGGCGTCCGGGTTGCGCTCTTAGGGCTTTCCTTTAAGCCCGACACAGACGACGTGCGCGCGTCGCCGGCCATCGCGCTCGCGCGCGCCCTCATTGAGGCAGGCGCCGGCGTGGTCGCACACGATCCCGTTGCGACTGCCGCGGCCCGGAAAGTGTGCGGCGATGCGATGTCCTACGCTGAGTCTGCGTACGAAGCAGCGAAGGGCGCTGATGTCCTCGTCGTGGCGACGGATTGGAGCGAGTACAAGCAGATGGATTTCGCGGTCCTCAAGAAGCAGATGCGCCGCGCGTGCATCTTCGACGCACGCAATATCTACGATCCGGGCGAAGCGGTCGCGGCGGGCTTCTCGTACCAAGGCGTCGGCCGCTCGTGAACGTCCTCATCACCGGTGCCGCGGGTTTTCTCGGATCGCACCTGACGGATCGCTACCTGCATGATGGGCACATGGTCGTCGGGATCGACAATCTCCTCACCGGCAACCTGGCGAATCTCTCCGAAGCGACGGAGACCGATGCGTTTCGTCTCGTCGAGGCGGACATCTGCGAAGATTGGATTGGGATCGACCATACGCTGCGGGACTTCCGTCCGGAGCTGATCCTGCACTTCGCGTCCCCGGCGAGTCCGCGCGACTACGCGCGGTTCCCGCTGGAAACGATGTCGGTCAATAGCCGAGGCACCGAGCGATGCCTAGATGCCGCGCTGCAGTTTGGTTCGCGGTTCGTCTTTGCCTCGACGTCGGAAGCGTACGGCGACCCGATGGAGCGCCCGCAACGCGAAACGTATTGGGGCAACGTCAACCCGGTGGGATTGCGCTCGTGCTACGATGAGGCAAAGAGATTTGGTGAAGCGCTCGTCTCGACGTATGCGCGCGTCAACGACCTAGATGCTCGGATCGTGCGCATCTTCAATACGTACGGTCCCCGCATGCGCGCAGACGATGGCCGGGTCATTCCGAATTTCGTCGCGCAGGCCTTGGCCAAGCAGCCGCTGACCGTCTATGGCGACGGAGACCAGACGAGATCGTTCTGCTACGTCGACGATCTCGTTGAAGGCGTCGTCCGCTGCGCGGCGACTGACGGCGTGCGCGGCCGCGTCGTCAATCTCGGCAACCCCGCTGAATGCTCGATCGGCGCCCTCGCTCGCCTGGTGTGCGAGGTGGCCGGCGTCCCCTTTGCCGCGAAGTCGCTGCCGATTCCGCCCGATGATCCCCGCTCGCGCTGCCCCGACGTGTCGCTTGCGCATGAGCTATTCGGTTGGGCGCCTTCGATCGATCTCAAAGAGGGCTTGCGCCGAACGATCGACTACGCGACGCGTTCGGCGGCGATGCGCTCGACGGCCGCAAGGGCCGACGCAACGACCTGATCCATGTTGTAGTAGCGATACTCGGCTAGCCGTCCGACGAACGTTACGTTTGCTTCGCGCGCTGCGCGAGCGGCGTATTTCCCGTAGAGGGCACGCGCGTCGGGATTCGGGATCGGATAGTACGGGTCGCCCTCCGCCAGCGAGTACTCGCGCGCGATCGTCGTCTTGGGGTGATGCTGTCCGGTGAGGTGCTTGAACTCGGTCACGCGCGTATAAGGCTGCGGCCCCGGATAGTTGATGACGCCGACCGCTTGCGCCTGCGGACGGTCGAGCGTCTCGAATTCGAAGCGCAGCGAGCGGTAGGGCAGGCGGCCGTGACGGTACTCATAATACGCATCGATCGGCCCGGTGTAGATCAGGTGATGGAAACGGGTGCGGTCGGCTGCCTGGGTGAAGCTCGTCGAGAGCGCGACGTCGATGCGCGGATGATCGAGCATCCGCCCGATCATCGCTTCGTATCCGTCGGCGGGCATCAGCTGAAAACGGTCGGAGAAGTAGCGGTCATCGCGGTTGCTGCGGATCGGGATCCGTCCGCAGACGCTCGCGTCGAGCTCGCGAGCCTCGAGCCCCCAATGTTTGCGCGTATAGCCGGCAAAGAGCGCATCGAACAGTTCGCGGCCGACTCTGGCGGTAATCGCCTGTTCGGAGTTCGTGATGAGCTGGTGCGGCTCGCGGCGGCCGGCGAAGAACGCCGCGGTCTCTGCCTGGTTCAAGCGCAGGCCGTACAGTGCTTCGATCGTCCGCGCGGAGATCGGGAGCGGGACGTGCCTTCCGTCGACGTCGGCCAGGACGCGATGCTCGTAGGGACGCCAGACTGTGAATGCCGAGAGGTATTCGACCACCCGCGCGCTCGACGTGTGGAAGATATGAGGACCGTAGAGGTGAACGCGAACGCCGGCCTCGTTCACGGGATCGTACGCGTTCCCGGCGATATGAGGCCGCGAGTCGACGACCAAAACGGCGGCGTCGAGCTCGCTTGCAAGCCGTTCGGCGGCGGTCGCACCGGCTAACCCTGCGCCGACGACCAAATAGTCGTACGTCACGTTCAGTTACGGCCCAGAATAATTTGAATCACTCCAAAGCGTACGGGATATTCCTTCTGGTCACGACGGCCCTCGTCTTTTCGTTGGCCATCTTCCACGGATTGAGCGTGCCGCAAGGGATAAATGCCGATGCCCTCTATCCTCTGACTTTTGTCGGAGATCTCGCGCGCCACGAACCGATTCTGTGGTCCGTGCCGGCCGCCAATTTCTTTTTCCCGGATGTGTTCGTTGCCGGGATCGGATACGCCGCCGGGCTGCGGGGCTTCGACAACATTGTCCTCTATTATGCTACCGTCTGCGCCGCGATCTTCATAACCGGGTATGCGTTCCTGCGCTCGGCGGGCATTGGAGGCTTGCCGAGCATCGTTGCCGCGCTCCTTGCCGTGTCGGTCGTTGCTTTCTTCGACGGCAGCATGACGCTGCTCACGCATACGTTCATTGTCCCCGCCCATCACGGGGGCGTCGTCGCGCTGCAATTGGCGGCGGCTGCCCTGTTCGTCGCATACGTGTCGAGGCCCGATACGCGCATCGGGATTTTTTTTGCGATCGTCGTCGCCGTCGCGGTGTTCAGCGACCGGATCACGACCGCGCAATTCGTCATCCCGGCGTTCGTTGCTCTGGCTTGGCTCGCGAGGTCCGATCGTAAGGTAGACGTGCGCGCTCTGAGCTTATTTCTCTTTGCGGGTACGGCCGTGGCGTGGGCGGCGGTAGGCCTGCTCGACCACAGCCCATGGATCCACCACAGCGACATCATCCCGCTGTGGGACGGCGGCGTGCTGCTGCTTTTGCACCGGGTGCGGATCTCGCTGCTGCAGATTCCCCGGATCACCGGCGTCGCAGATGCCATCGTGCTCGGCGGATCGTACGTCGCGCTCGTCTTTCTCGCGATCGTCGCGGTGCGCGGGAAGGGAGGGCGTTTTTCGCTCCTCGT
Source organism: Binatia bacterium (assembly GCA_035604635.1). GTDB lineage: Bacteria > Vulcanimicrobiota > Vulcanimicrobiia > Vulcanimicrobiales > Vulcanimicrobiaceae > DATNIC01. Next base: position 722 of record DATNIC010000084.1, on the reverse strand, counting down.
CGTCCTTGCGGCGTTGCTGAGCACTGCCTCGCTGCTGACGCCGATCGTCGGCGGATTGTGGACCGACCCCGTGGGGATCCGTTACCAGCTGCCGTTCTTCGTCATCCCGCTCCTGACGGTCGCGGGCTTGCTGCTCGACGCGTTCGCGCCGCCGCGGCGGGTGCTGTGGGCGGCGAGCGCGATCGTGCTGCTGGCGGCCCTTACCCTTGCCGTCAGTGTTCCGACGATGCACGGCGCCAAATCGGCCGATGTAAACGCGTTCGCGGAGTTCACCGGTCTGACGGCCAGGCTCGCGGGCGCTACATCCCCCGTCTTCGCGCAGTACTGGCTTGCCAAACCGCTGCTGTATCTTTCCGGCGATCAGCTAAGAGTCTGCGGCGTCACGGACAAGGGACAGGTGGATCCGTTCATCGGCAACTTGAGCTGGTGTATCGACGCGTTGCGTGCGCTCTCGAGCCCCCCGCAACCGTTCGTCGCGTTCATCGACTATGAAGGGAGTTTCAAGCAACCGGACTTTCAAAACGAGCTTGGGCCTCCTGCCGGCGCGGACACGGTCGCGGGCTTTCGCGTGACGTACTATCGATCATCGGTCGTGCGCGAAAAAATGCAGGTCAGCCTGTGCGGCGCGTTGCGCGCTTTCGGGCGGCCTGATGCCATGGACGAATGCCGACATCAGGATTAGTTCGCGACGAGCCGAATGAGAGTTTGATGCGGAAAACGGC
>DATNIC010000083.1:0-27328 GCA_035604635.1 Binatia bacterium | reverse complement strand
CCACCAAACGCCGGGAAGTCCGAGTTCGACGATCGCGGTCGCGACGGAGTAGCGGTCCATCGTCTCGAGCGAGACCTGCGGTCGCCAATTAACGATCTCCGTCGGCCACGTGTTGTCGGGCTTGTGGTCACGGGCCTCGGCGATCCAGGCTTGCGGCAAGAAGTGGTGGTGCAGGTCGATGCGGCGCATCGCCGGCTGCGTCGCCGGTGTCTGGGCAGTCGCGAGCAACGGGGAAGCGACGGTGCTTGCACCGGTAGCAACCAGGCCCGCAAGGAAGTCGCCACGCGCAGAATGTCGCACGGCGAGTCCTTTCGATTTTGCGGCGTCGGCCGCCTAGAAGATCCTTAGAACGTTAAAACGGAATCTCTTCGTCGAGGCTTTCGTCTAGGTCGGCGGCTCCGCCGCTTGCGCCATTCCGCGCTGGTGCAGCGGCCGCGTGTTCGCGGGCGTTGCTTTCGCCGCCGCTGCGGCTTCCCGCGCGGTCGAGCATCTGCATCGTATTGAGGACGACCTCGGTCGCTTTGCGTTTCTCGCCTTCCTTCGTTTCATACGAACGAATCGAAAGACGGCCCTCGACGAGACAACTCGATCCCTTCTTGAGATACGTGTTGCACGTTTCGGCGAGCTTCTCCCAAGCCACGCAATCGATGAAATCCGTCTCTTCGCCTTGTTTCGAACGGCGATTGACGGCGAGCGTGAACTTCGTCACCGCCGCGCCGCTCCCGACGTATCGAATCTCCGGATCGCGGGTGAGATTGCCGACTAAGATAATTTTGTTAAATGAACCTGCCACGGTACTACCCTCTCGTTGCTTGAATTTCGCGCTGCTTTGCTTCGTGGCGATAATCACGACGCTAGAGGCGTATGACAAGGATGCTTCGGCTCAGTGCCAGCACCTTGTCACTCCCTGTTATTCGCGTTTTACACACTGTCCACAAGCCTCAGGATGAGGCGGGTGCAGCGGAGCACAGGATGTGCGGGAGCTGCCAGGGCCGGTGGCCCTACTCGTTCAGGTTGATGAGCAGGTGGCGCATGACGTCTTCGTTCAGACGCATCTGCCGCTCGAGCTCCTTGGCTTGGGCGGGCTCGCTCTTGAACTTCATCACGACGTAGTAGCCTTCGCGCACGTCGTCGATCTCGTACGCGAGCCGTCGCTTGCCCATCTTCTCGATCTCACCGACCTCGGCGCCGTTGCCCTTGAGTTGCTCGACGATGGTGTTGACCCGCTCGTCGAGCTCGGTCTCCTCGAGATTGGGGCGGACGATGTAGGTCACTTCGTAGTCGATGGTCTTCGTTGGCATATTCGGGTCCTCTCCGGACGCCGCCCGAAGGGCGGACGGCCCACCCCTAGGGGGCGGGCAGGGGACGGCGCAGGGGCGCCCCGCGCAAACGCGGCCTAGTATACCACGGGCCCGGGTGGCCAGCAAGGTCAGTCTTTTTTCTGTAATAAATGTGGGACCGGAAGCCCCGGCCGAGAAACATCCGCAGTAAGGAGAAGCCCGGCTAGCCCGCCCCTTCGTCAGCCCCGATCGGGAGTACACGTGTCGATAGCCCACTTCGCGGTCAACCGGCGGGTCACGGTCGCTATGATATCGACCGCGATCGCCATTTTGGGAATCTTTGCGTTTCCGCGCCTCGCGGTCTCACTGCTCCCGAGTTTCTCCCCACCGGTCGTCACGGTGACGATCAACTACACGAACGTCGCTCCCGAGACGATCGAAACGACCGTTACGCGTCCGGTTGAGAACGCGGTCAGCCGGGTACCGGGCATCGAGTTCCTGCAAACCGACTCGTTCCAAGGGCAGTCGGTCGTGCGCGCTCAGTTCCGCTTCGGAATCAACATCGACACGGCGGCGATCAACATTCAAGAGCAGGTCGACCGCATCAAGAACCAGCTCCCCAACGACCCGAACCTTCAACCTCCTGCGATCGTCAAGGCTGATCCGAACGCACTCCCCGTCGTCTTCATGTTCGCAACGGACGACCGGATGCCGCTGCGCGATCTCTCCGATCTGATCGACAATCACCTCACCGACGAGTTCTCGGCGGTCCCCGGCGTCGCAACGGTCGGGACCGGCGGCGAAGCGCAGCGCGCGATCATGATCGAGCCCGACATCAACTTGGTGTCGGGCAACCAGCTAACGCTCCAGCAGCTGATGACGCGCGTCTCGGCCGAAAACGTCGATTTGCCCGCCGGCATCGTACAGATCGGAAAGAACGAGTATACGATCCGCACGACCGAGCTCTTCAAGAACGCCGAGGAAGTCGCCAACGTCGTCGTCGGCATCAAGAACGGCGCGCCGGTCTACCTGCGCGACGTCGCGAGGGTCAGCGACAGCATCGAAGAGCAGCGCATCTTCACCCGCGAGATAAACGCCGGCAAGGGTGCGCGCGTAGGGACGCCGGGCGTGCGCATGGCCGTGATCGCTCAACCCGATGCGAACATCGTCAATGTCGCCAATGGGATCTACGAAAAGATCGCCCAGATCGAAAAGCGCTATCCGGGGATGCACTTCGGCGTCGTTCTGGATCAGCGCGGCTTCATTCAAGATTCGATCGCTGCACTCGAGCACACGGGACTCTACGGCGCGGCTCTCGCGATCCTGATCATCCTGCTCTTCCTGCACTCGTACCGTTCGACCATCATCGTCGCGGTCTCGCTCCCCGTCTCCATCTTAGGCACTTTGTTCGCAGCCTACGCGTTCGGCCAGACGCTCAACACGATGACGATGGGTGGACTTGCGCTCGCCGTCGGCCTGATCGTCGACGACGCGATCGTCGTCATCGAGAATATCTTCCGCCACATGGAGGGCGGGGAGCCGCCGCTGCAAGCATCCGAGAAGGCGACCTCGCAAATCCTGACCGCCGTGGTGGCGTCGTCAATCACCGTCATCACCGTCTTCGTCCCGCTGATGCTCATCCCGGGCCTACAAGGCCTGATCTTCGGACCGTTCGCGCTGATGATCATGGTCGCGGTCGGCATCTCGCTCGTCGTCGCGCTCACCTTGGTCCCGATGCTCTCGAGCCGGCTCCTGCGGCCGGAACCACTTGCATCGAACGGGCATCCGCGGGGCTGGTACGCGCGGTTCTCCGCGAAGTTCGACAAGGGCTTCGAGCGCTTCACGGATTGGTATCGCGGCATTCTCGAGTGGGCGATCGATCATCCGGGACCGATCGTAACGATCGGCTTGGCCAGCCTCGCGCTCGCGCTGGGCATGGTCAAGCTCGGCCTCGTTCCGACGGAAGTCTTTCCGCAAACCAATTCGCGTTTCGTCCGTTTGGACGTCAAGACGCCGGTTGGTGCGGCGGTCGCCGTCACAAATGAAGTCTGCCTCGCGATCGAGGACGCGATGTCGAGAGATCCGCTCGTCGTCGACATCGGTTCGGCGGTCGGAACAGCCGGCGGTGGCGCTTCGGCGCGCCAGATTACGAATCAAGCCCAAATCTTTGTCACGCTCAAGGACGGGACGTCGAGCGAGGAGGCCAGCCGCTTCGTACAGCGTTGGCAGGGGCGGCTGGGCGGAGGCCCCCGCAACGGCAACAATCAGGCCGCGACGCAGTTGAACAACGGTAAAGGGCCGACGCCGGAACAGCGCGCGCGTTTTGCGGCGCTGCAAAAGGCGCTCATCGGCGCGACGGTCCGAGCCCGCACGATCGACATCATTCAGCAGCAAGTCTCGCAAGGTCGCGACGCACTTCAACTCCAGATCTTCGGGCCGGACGTGCGCACGCTGTTCCGCACGGCGCAAGGGGTGATCGACAAGCTCGCGAGGATCCAAGGTATCCCGCGCCCGGATACCAACATCACGGACCTCCAGCCCGAGCTCGACATCCAAATAGATCGCAGGCGCGCGGCCCAACTCGGACTCTCAACCGGGCAAATCGCCGCGGTCATCAACACCGCGACGGCCGGCTCGATCGCGACGTATTACGAGCTCAACGGGATACAATACCCGACGTTCGTCCAGTTGCCGGCCAACCAGCGCAGGACGTTTGACGCGCTCTCTCAGATTCAACTTCCGGTTCCGGCCGCGATCTCGACTACCGCGATCACGGGGAGCGGCGCTGCAGGCGCGACGGCGGCGTCGATCAACGGCTCGACGGCCTCGGTGCAAATCATCAACCAGGCCGCCGCCCCGAGCTCGCAATCACTGGTGACCGTCCCGTTAGCCGGAATCGCCAAGATCGTCGTCGGCAATGGCCCCTCGCAGATCAGCCGGCAAAATAAGGAACGGCGGATCGACATCAACGCACCGGTCATCGGCCGTCCGCTCGGCGACGTCGTCGCAGAAGCCGGCGCGATCATGGCGGCCTATCCGCTGCCTGCCGGCTATACATGGGACTTCGGCCCGAGCATCAAGCAGAACAACGATACGTTCTCCTCGCTCGGCCTCGTCGTGATCCTCGCGATTGGGCTGATCTACATGCTGCTCGCCTCACAGTTCGAGTCGTATCTCCACCCGCTGGTCATCATGATGGCGGTCCCGCTCTCGCTCGTCGGCGTCGTCGGCTCGCTCTTCATCTCGCATCGCGCCTTCGGCTTGACCGCGTTCATCGGGACGTTGATGCTCGTCGGGATCGTCGTCAAGAACGCGATTCTGGTCGTTCAATTCACCAATGAGCTGCGACGGCAAGGGATGGAGACGCGTGAAGCGCTCATGCACGCCGCCCCCATGCGACTCCGTCCCATCCTCATGACGACGCTCGCGACGGTCGGCGGGATGGTCCCGCTCGCGTTCGGCTTCGAAGCCGGCTCGCAGACGCAAGCGCCGCTGGGAACCGTCGTGATCGGCGGCCTGCTCACGTCGACGATGCTCTCGCTGTTGGTCGTGCCGGCACTCTATATGTGGAGCGCGAAGCATATCGAAGAGCGGTTCTCGCCCCCCAAACCTCCGCGTCCACGGCGTCGCGGGGTCGAGGAGCACGAGGTCGAACCTGCGCTGGGCTAATTTCCCGGTGCGCCACAAGTGAACACCCGCACACCACGAGAGATCGTCATCGTCGTCGGCGGCGATGCCTTGGCCTTGCGCGTCTGCGCCGAGCTGTGCGCGCGCAAGACGCACGATGTCCGCTTGGTTTGGCACGACAATCCCCAACACGCCAGCTACGCTGAAGCGTGCGGTGCGCAATTCGTCCCTGGGACGCCGGACGATCCCGTCATCCTGGATTTTGCGGGGATCGAAGAGGCGAAGACCGTCATGGCGATCGACGTCAACGATCGGATCAACCTCGACGTCGCCCTCTCCGCGCGCGAGCTCAATCCCGACGTCAGACTGATCATCGGCCAGTTCAATCGCGCGATGGCGCGCAAGATCGAGCAGAATCTCTCGAACTGCTCGGTCATTTCGCTCGCCTCGTACTCGGCCGCGACGTTCGCCGCGGCCGCCATCGATCCGTCGTGCTATCACGCGCTCCAATTCCCCAATCATTCAGGAGTGCTAGCCGGCTTCTCGGAGCGGCGCGCGAACGAGTTCGGCATCGCAGGCTGCACCATAGCCGAGGCGACGCGGCGTCTGGGCTGCCGCATCATTTCGCGTAACGGCACGCTGATTCATGAGGATGAGCGACGGCTCGATCACGACGATTGGGTCGTCGCATTCGGGACGATCGAGCGCCTCTCGGCGATCTCGAAAACCGGAGCGCCGAGCTTACGCAAGTCGCTCACGCTGCGGGCGCGACGCCTCTTCGAAGCCGGACGCACCATGGCCAACGAACTCGACCCGCTCTTCCGGTTCGTCGTCCTCGCGGCGTTGATCGTCTTCCTCGCTGCAACGGACTTTTTCGCTCTAGAGCTGCACCTCGACCCGGTGACGGCGGCATACTTCGTCGTCGAAACCATGACGACGGTCGGCTACGGCGACATCGCCCTCGTCAAAGAAGCGGCATTTATTAAGATCTTCGGGATGTTCATCATGATGAGCGGGGTCCTTATCGCTAACGTGACGATCGCGCTTATGTCCGCGGCGCTCGTCCGCGCGCAGTGGACCGCACTCCAAGGCCTGCGCCGCATCCACATCCGCGATCAAATCGTCGTGTGCGGTGCCGGACGGGTCGGACAACGCGTCGTCGACTACCTCCGCCGGTTCGACATCCCCCTCGTCATCGTCGAGGCTCACCCGACCGCAGCGATCGTTCGCCTCGGACGCCGCCGCGGCGTCGATGTCCTCACCGGCGACGCGAGCGAAGATGATACGCTCGACATGTGCAACATCGAGTATGCACGCTCTGTCGTCGTCACCACCGACAGCGATACTGCGAACCTCGAAATTGCGCTCGGCGCGCGGGCGCGCCAACGCGACGTCCCCGTGGTCATGCGCGTTGCCAACCCGCGCTTCGCGACGCTGATCGGACGGCAATTTCAGATTCATCGGACCTTCTCGGCCACCGAACTCGCGGCTCCCGCATTCGCAGGGCTCGCGTTCAGCGAAGGCTCGCGCGGGCGCTGCCTCATCGGCGACCGGGCGTTCACGATCCAAGAATGGGCTGCCGACGAGCGGGTCGACCCACGGGCGATCCCTATCTGCATCCAGATCGAGGGCCGGCCGCGCTGCGATTTCGGCCCGGTCGAGGTGCGGGTCGCCGACCGAGTGCTGGGGATCGTCCCAATCGAGGCGCACGTCGACGAGGCGAACCTCGCCGAAATCTAGACTCCGGCGCGCGCCTCGCGCTTGGTAACGCGATAGACCGTCCTTACGTCCTTAATCTGTTCGAGCTTCGCTAATATCTTGTGCAGGTGAACGAGATCGTGAATCTGCAGCGTCAGGCTCGCGTACGCCACGTCGCGCTTCACGCGGACGGTGACCGACGAGGCGTTGGTCTTGTACTCGGCGCAAACGGCCATGATATCTTGGAGCAGCCCCATCCGATCGCCCGCCTCGACCTCGACGTCGACGGCGTGCGTCACGTCGGGCGCGTTGGTCCACGAAGCGTCGAGGATCCGCTCGGGCGTCGCGCTCATGAACGCGACGTTCGGGCAATCGGCGCGGTGGACTGAAACGCCGCGGCCGATCGTCACGTAACCCATGATCGGGTCGCCGGGGACCGGGCTGCAGCATTTCGAGACGCGGACGAGCATGTCGTCGACGCCGGCAATCCGGATGCCGCTGGCGCTGCGCGAGGCACGCCGCTGCGGTAGAGGTCGCGAAAGCGCGGCGATATCGACGATGTTCGAGCCCTTCAGCTCTTCCTTGAGTTTCTGGACGACTGAGGTCGACGACGCGTCGCCGAAGCCGATCGCGGCAAAGAGATCGGTCGTGCCGCCGTAGTTGAGGCGATGCGCGATTTTTTCGATCACCTCGCCGCGCGCGGCGTCGGGACGCATGTGCTGGCGCGCCAATTCGGCTTCGACCGCCTCTTGACCGATGAGGACGTTCTCCTCCTTACGCTCCTTGCGGAACCACTGCTTGATCTTGTGCTTCGCGCTCGAGGTCTTGACGATCGAGAGCCAGTCGAGCGACGGGCGCGCGGAAGACTTGTTGACCAGGACCTCGCAGATGTCGCCGTTGCGCATCTGATAGTCGAGCGGGACGATCTTGCCGTTGACCTTTGCGCCGACGCAATGGTTTCCGATGTCGGTGTGGACCTGGTATGCGAAATCGAGCGGGGTCCCACCCATGGGCATACTGTAGACGTCGCCCTTCGGCGAGAAGACGAAGACCTGCGAGTCGAACAGGTCGAGCTTCAAATTCTCCATGAACATGCGCGAGTCGCGCGTGTCGCTCTGCCACTCCAGGAGCGAGCGCAGCCACGTCAGCTTCTCCTCGAAGTTGTCCGCCTTGCTGCCTTCCTTATATCTCCAGTGCGCTGCGACGCCGTATTCGCTCGTGCGGTGCATCTCGAGCGTGCGAATTTGGACTTCGATCGGCTCGCCGCCCGGGCCGACGACCGTCGTGTGCAGCGACTGGTACATATTCGGCTTGGGCATCGCGATGTAGTCTTTGAAGCGCCCCGGCAGCGGACGCCAGATCGAATGCACGACCCCGAGCGCGCCGTAGCAGTCTTTTACCGAATCGACGATGACGCGGACCGCCGTCAAATCGTAAATAGACGCCCAATCGCGGCCTTTGCGCAGCTTATTGTAGATCGAATAAAAATGCTTTGGCCGGCCGGTGATCTCACCCTCGATACCGATCTTGCTGAACTCGCTTTTCAGCTCGGCGATGACGGACTGGACCGCCGCCTCGCGCTCGGTCCGCTTCTTGGCAACGCGCTCGGCGATGTCGCGGTACGACTCGGGATCGAGATAGCGCAGTGAAAGGTCTTCGAGATCCCATTTGATCTTCCAGATGCCTAAGCGATGCGCGATCGGCGCATAGATCTCGACCGTCTCGCGCGCTACTTGCGTCTGCTTCGACGGCGGGAGGCTCGCGAGGGTCCGCATGTTGTGCAAGCGGTCGGCGAGCTTGATGATGATGACCCGGATGTCCTTGGCCATCGCCAGGAACATTTTGCGCAGGTTCTCGACCTGCGCATCTTCCTTGGATTGATAGGGGATACGCGTCAGCTTTGTGACGCCGTCGACCAAGGTCGCGATCTCGTCACCGAACTTTTCGGCGACCTCTTCGCTCGTGACGACGGTATCTTCGACGACGTCGTGGAGCAACGCGGCGGCGATCGTCTCGCGATCCATCTCGAGGTCGGCCAGGATCGAGGCGACGGCGAGCGGGTGCGCGATGTACGCCTCGCCGGAAGCGCGCATCTGCCCGTTGTGGGCCTGATCCGCCACGTCGTAGACACGGCGAAGCCACGCCCCGTCGAGCGACGGGTCGTACGCTTGCACCTTGTCAACGAGCGACTCGATCGTCAGAGGTTGCTCCCCCGTGGCCTTCCTAATATCGTACAAAACTTACAACGTCGGCGCCAGGCAGCGCGTTGCGGCCCCCCAGGGCCCCCAGCTCGATCAGGAAGGCGAACCCGACGACGTTGGCGCCCAGCCGCTGCAGGAGCCGCCGGGTCGCGGCGGCCGTCCCGCCGGTCGCGAGGAGGTCGTCGACGACGAGGACCCGCTCGCCGTGGCTGACCGCGTCGCTGTGAATCTCGAGGGAGTTGGTCCCATACTCGAGGGCATATTCTTCGGTGAACTTGGTCCCAGGGAGTTTCCCGGGCTTGCGGACCGGAACGAAGCCCGCGCCCAGCGCATAGGCGAGCGGAGCGCCCAGCATGTAGCCGCGCGCCTCGATTCCAACTACCACATCGATCTTTTCGTTTCGGAAGTGGTCGACGAAGAGATCGATCGTGGCCTTGAATCCGGCCTTGTCGCGCAGCAAAGGAGTAATGTCCCGAAACAAAATGCCCGGGATAGGAAAATCGGGGATCGCCCGAATCAAATCTTCGATCGGCACGCCGTCGCGGGTTCCGCCTCCTTTTTGGCGCGACCTGCGGTCGAAATAGCGTGATTGCACTCGATCCGGCCTATCGGCGCCGAATCTTGCTGGCGTTCGCGGCGAGCGTTTTCGTACACGCGCTCATCGTTGCCAGCGGACCGCTCGGTCCGATCCCGACGCGCGAAAACGACCGGCCGAGCACGCCGGTCGTCCTCGAACGGCGCACGCCTCCACCGCCGAAACCGACGGCGCACCCGACGCCGCGACCGCGCCCGACGGTCGCGATCTCGACGCCGCGGCCCGTCGTCAAAAAAATCGTCGCCGTCGGTCCGCGCGCCACCGCGAAACCGGCGCAGAATCAGGGCGGGAGCGCACGACCCAAGGAGCTCGCAAAGATCGTCCCGAGCGCCGAACCCAACGGGAGCGCGACCGCGGCCGGCAACGGTGTAACAGCCGGTGGAAGCGGGACGGGGGCCGGACCCGGGACGGGGACCGGCGGCGCCGGCGGGACCGGGACGGGAGGCGGCGGGGAACAGCCGTGCGGTCATGTTTCGTTCGTCCCAACGCGCGCTTCGACGTACGCAAACGGCCGGTGGTACGAGACGATCCGCACGATCGTCGAATTTCCTGACGGACATACGGAGACGGCGATCTTTCCGTATCCGTGGATTTACACCAATCAAAACGACGATCCGTGGGCTCCGCAAAATCTCAACAAGCGAATGCCCGCGCGCGCGCAGTTGCCGCCGGCCGGGACGGATGTCGCGGACGCGGATCGCCTCGTCAAGCTCGTGCTGCAATACACGCGGCCCAACGGAACGACGGTGCTGCCGCTCTGCCCGGGTCAAGCCGACAGGTAGCAGCGCCCTTGTCATCGGCTCCTTTCGTCGCAGACGGGGTGCACGATGATTCAAGCAAACAACGTTCGCCTCGAATACGGACTCTACCGAGACGGCGACAACAACCTCGACGACGCGCAATCGGCCGCGATCGGACAAGCGCTCGAGACGAGCGCGCAGGATCCCGCGATCAGCTTTACGATCGAAGACACGACCGCCAGGCGCGGGTTATTGCCGGCGCACTACCTGCGGACCGAATCGTACGACGTCGATCAGGGTCGTCCGCACGACGTAACGGTCGAGCCTCCGAAAAACATGTCGGCGCGCTCGACGCTCGCCGCCTTCGTGGACCGCACCCTCGATCGCGCCGAAAAACATCATGCCGCGGCGACCTGGATCGAACTCGTCGATCACGGCGGCGGGGATGCGGGCGGGCTCGAGAGCGATCAGCTGGGCGGATTCATGTCCGAGGACGACATCGCCGGAGCGATCGCCGACGGCGTCGCGATGCACGCGCAAGCTCATCCCGACGACGCCGCGCGTCACGTCGACGGCATCGTCGCGAACCAGTGCTTGATGTCGACGCTCGGCTTCGCGGACGCGCTTTCGCACGCCGGTGTCCGATATTTGGCGGCGTCCCCGGAGGTGATGCTTGCCCCCGGTGTCCCGAGCGAATCGGCGGCTGCGATCGAGCAGCACCTCGAAGATCCGCGGGCGATGGCTGGGGCGCTCACGTCGCTGACGATGCGCCAGAGCTACGGCGAGCCCGGCGACTCGTGGCATCCCGCAGCGGCGTTCGACGTCCTCGACCTCGATCGGGAGAAGATCGCGCGGATGGAAAACGCCGTCAAGGTACTCAACGACGCGATCGCAACGGACGCGCACGATCCCACCTGGCGCAGCGCGATCCGTTTGGACGCGCGCGAGGTCGACGGCATGGCGCGCTTCACGGAGCACACGATGCCTTGGCACGCCGATCGGCCCGCGGCGGGCGTCTATGGCGCACTCGCACGCGATGCACGCCTCCCGGACGATTTGCGCCTCGCGGCGCGCGAAGCGCGCGTCGCCGTGAATGACCTCGTGCTGTCGCACCGCGAGAGCCGCGACTTCGAACCGTACGGTGATGTAAGCTATCGTGACGCTACCGGCCCAACCGTGCACTTCCCGCTTACGCGCACGCAAATCGATCCGTGGGGACCGGAGATCTCCGAAACCGACAACGCCTTCTACAAAGCGGTCGACGGCCCGAAGCTGGCCCGCGCGATCGCGTAAGCCGGCCTACAGTCCGGCGCGGACCTTTGTAAGGAGCGATACAGCGCATTCGCGGCCGGCCCGGTATCCTTTCCTTGCGCCATGAGCGCAAGTTAAAAGGAGATAATCATGAAGAAAGCCCTACTCACCGCAGCGATCGCTGCAACACTCTGCGGTCCGATATTCGCGACAAGCGCTCCGGCGTTCGCGACCGAAACGATCGCGCAATCGACGATGCAAACGGATTCCGGGATGAAGTCGGCGATGGACAAGCTGCACGATCAGATGTCGACGATGACCCTGTCGGGAGACACCGACAAGGACTACAAGTCGATCATGAAGATGCTCGGCACCGCCTTGAAAGCCGCAGCGGCAGCGGAGATGAAAAATGGCAAGGACGCGGCGACAAAGGCATCCGCGAAGAGCACGTATGACATGCTGTTCGGCGGCAGTCAAAACCCGTTCTTTATGGGCTAAGCGGCACTCGGCCCGAGCAAGGCACCACGTTCTGTGCTAAAATCGGTGCGTGGTGCCTTTCAACCTGGCCATCGACGCCTTCGGCATCCTCCTCTCCCTGCGGAGCATCTTCATCTTGCGCGGAGCTTCGCCGTGGATGGCGATCGGTTGGGCCGGCGCGGCGCTGTACTTTCTCGTCCTGTTCATCCGCAATCTCAACGGCGCAACGGTCGGCTCGGCGCGCGAATATGCGATCGTGCTGTTCATCGCGGTCGTGTGGATCGTCGCCGTCGTGCGCGATGAGCCGCAGGCCGAACCCTGGTGGTGGCCGCGCAAACGTGGACCGACGCGCGCGGAACGCGCCAAGAACCGGCCCGGCTAGAGCTGGTGCGCCATGCGCGCCGCTTTGTAGGAATCTTCGAGATCGCGTAAACCGGCCGCGGCGCCTTGCGAGACCGAATCGTTGAGCGAAATGAGCGCGATCGCGTAGAGGTGCTCCGCGTTCCCATGGTCCTTGTTGGCGAGATCGCGGTCGCTCAAGGCGACGTCGATTTTGAAAAGCGACCGGTAATCATCGGCGGCGCGCAAGCTCGCGCGCTCGGCTCCTGCGTTGGTGTCGTTCTTGAGGTTGGCGACCGTCGCAATGGCGAAATTCCGGCAGGCGTCGCGTAGGCTCATTGCCGGGTTCGGGCCGGCGTCGCGCATCACGTCGCACGGCGTCGGTTGCACGGCAACCGGTGCCGCCCGGTGGCGCAATAGGATGAGCGCCACGCCGGCGCCGATGACGGCGACGATCGCGAGACCGATGAGGACCCGGTGCATTTACGACATCTTCGTCGGCCGCGTCGAAGCCGCCCACGGATCGACGATCGTCTTGATCCGCGTCGCTCGGCCTGCGAGCATCGGCTCGATCCCGTCCGCGACGAGCCGCTCGAGTGGAATCGCGATCGGTGCAACGTCGTTCCATGCCGTCTGGTCGAGGCTCAAGAGCCGCGCCGCCTCCGGGACGTCCTCGGCGCCGATGAGTGCGTTGGTCCCGATGATCTCGAGTTCTTTCACCGTCACCCGGCGCGCGTCGAGTTGCACGGGATGTTTGGCGATGCCGACGGTGACGATCCGGCCGCCCGGATCGGCCGCAGCGATCGCCGAGACGAGCCCGGCGTCGGTCCCCGTGACCTCATACACCAGCGTCGGGATGAAACCCAGACGTGCAAGCTCTGCTGCTAGCGCCCTGCGCTCCGAGACGGCGATCGTCTCGACCGCGCCGAGCCGCCGCGCGATTTCGAGACGCTCCGGCGCAACGTCGACCGCGACGACTGCAGCACCGGATTGCGCGAGCGCGTACGTCAAGAACGCGCCGATCCCGCCGGCGCCGATCACGAGGACGTTTTCGTTCGCGCGCGGCCGCCCACGTCGAACTGCGTGAACGGCGATCGCCATCGGCTGCGTGAGGACAGCTGCGTCCGGTTGTAAGCCAAACGGTTCGGCGCGAACGACGATGTGCGCGGGTACGCGCACGTATTCGGCGAGCGCGCCGTCGCGATGCAGTCCGATCGTCCCATACTTCGCGCAAATGCTCGTCCGTCCGGCGCGACACTGCCCGCACTCACCGCACCACAACGCGGCGCCGGTGACGGCGAGCTCGCCTTCGGTGAAACCCTCGACATCGTCGCCGATCCGTGCGACATGACCGGCAAATTCATGGCCGGGGACCATCGGCCCATGATGGTGCGTCAGCGGATGCTCGTAGTGCAGCGGGTACATTTGCGGCACCGTGAATTCCGCTGCATCGGTCCCGCAGATCCCGTTGCCGTGCACGCGCAAGACGAGCTCACCCGGCGAGGGATCCGGACGGGGGACCTCCTCGATGCGGATGTCCCGTGGCCCGTGATACACGGCAGCGCGCATCTTCGGCGGAACCCTCCTTTCTCTCGTTTGATATGAACACGCCCTTTCTGGTATCGTTTCCAGCATGGCTACCCTCCGCGACGTCGCTCGCCATGTCGGCCTCTCGGTCGCCACCGTCTCACGCGCGCTCTCCGGCCATCCGCACGTCGACGAAGGGACGCGCCGGCGCGTCTCCGCCGCTGCTGCCGAGATCGGCTATCAGCCCAACGCTCTGGCTCGCGCTCTCCGCCAGCGTCGAACGAACGCCGTCGGGCTGATCATCCCCGACATCCTCAACGACTTTTACGCCGAATGCGCGACCGTCGTGCAGCACGAGCTCGAAAAGCACGGGTACCGTTTGATCCTCTGCATCAGCAACAGCGATCCCGAGACCGATCGCGGCTATTTGCGGACCTTGGTCGAGCACCGGGTCGATGCGATCGTCCACGTCCCGTGCACGCCGCAAGGCGCGCACGATTTGATCAACGCACCGCGACCGATCCCGATCGTCGAGCTCTTGCGTCACACCGGGCAAGGCCGGTGCGACGCGGTCATGACCGACGACCACGAAGGGGCAGCCGCGCTGACGCGTCACCTCATCGCGCTTGGGCATCCGAAGATCGCAATGATCACCGGCTCGCTATCGTTCAGCACGACGCGCGACCGTGTCGCCGGATATCGGGATGCACTGGGCCAGGCCGGCTTTCCGCCCTCGGAAGCGCGGATCGTGTACGGCGAGTACTCGCGCGCGTTCGGCTACGACGCCGCTTTGCAGCTCATGCAGGCGGCCGACCCGCCAACCGCGATCTTCTCGAGCGGGAGCCCCCTGACGCTGGGCGTGCTGAGCGCGCTCAAGGAACTGCACCTGCAGATTCCGGGCGACGTCTCGCTCGTGTGCTATGAAGACCCGGACTGGTACGCAGCTCAAAATCCGCCGCTGACCTGTTACGCGCTCCCGCTGCGCGAGATGGGCCTGGTCGCGGCGCAACTCTTGATCGAGCGACTCGCAGAAGACGGCGGCGTGGCCGAGCCGCGCGTGATGCGCTTCCCCGGCAAGCTGATCGTTCGCCAGTCGACGACGTTGCCCGCGAGCGCTCCAGCCGAGTCGAGCCGCAGTATATGAAGATTGACCCCTTGACTCGTCCCGACGAGGCTCGTATAGTACTGACCTGCAATCGTTTTCATGCCTGGGGGTTCGGCCTATGTTGACGTCGTCATCGAAGGTGGCACCGGCAGCCGCCGATTCTCGGCCGATTCCGGCGCCCGGACCGATGGCCGTCGACTTCGAGGAACGCGTCGACTTCGACCGGCTTCGGAAGTACCGCCTCGGGCGCGCTCGCGAGGCGCTCAATCGGTCGGACCTTGGGGCGCTCTTGCTGTTCGACGTCAACAACATCCGCTACGTCACCGCGACGATGATCGGCGAGTGGTCGCGCGACAAGATGACGCGGTACGCCCTCTTGACCCGGACCGGCGAGCCGATGGTCTGGGACTTCGGCTCGGCCGCCAAACATCACCGGCTCTACTCGAACTGGCTCGCCGACGAAAACATTCACGCCGGCCTCAACGGTTTGCGCGGAGCGATTCCGCCCCAGGCCGGTCTTTTTGAACGGTGTGCGAAAGAAATTGCTTCGATCCTCAAGGAGCACGGCGTCTTAGGCATGCCGCTCGGGATCGACATCATCGAGCCGCCGCTCTGGTTCGCGCTCGAGAAGGCCGGCGTGAAGATCGCCGACGGTCAGCAGACGATGCTCGACGCGCGCGAGATCAAGTCGCAAGACGAGATCCTGTTGCTCTCGATGTCGGCGGCGATGGTCGACGCGGCTTACCAGGATATCGTCGAAGCACTCAAGCCCGGGATCCGCGAGAACCAAATCGTCGCGCTTGCGACCAAGAAGCTCTACGACCTCGGGGCGGACGACGTCGAATCGATCAACGCGGTCTCGGGCGAGCGCTGCAACCCGCACCCGCACAACTTTTCCGACCGGCTGATCCGGCCCGGCGACCAGGCCTTCTTCGATATCATGTCGGCGTTCAACGGCTACCGGACGTGCTACTATCGCACGTTCAACGTCGGCCGCGCGACCGAGAGCCAAAGGGACGCCTACAAACAATGCCGCGAGTGGATCGACGCCTCGATCAACTTAATTCGTCCGGGCGTCTCGACCGACCAAGTCGCGCGCGTCTGGCCGAAGGCCGAAGAGTTCGGCTTTACGAGCGAGATGGAATGTTTCGGCTTACAATTCGGGCACGGCGTGGGGCTCGCGTTGCACGAGCGTCCGGTCATCAGCCGGCTGAACTCGCTCGATCACCCGATGGAGATCAAGGAAGGGATGGTCTTCGCGCTCGAGACGTACTGCCCGGCATCGGACGGCTTCTCCGCAGCACGCATCGAGGAAGAGGTCGTCGTCACCAAGACCGGCAGCAGCATCATCACGCGCTTCCCGGCCGAAGAACTCTTCATCACAAACAAATACTAACCGTGATCAGCGGGCCCACGGGGGATGGTACGAATGGCAGAAACCGTGAGCCCGCTTGAGGCTCGGGGGCCCCAGGCGAAGCCTGGGGGGCGCGGAGAGCTCGGCTCGGAGCGCCTTATAACTGAGCTTGCGCTTTATCGCATGCAAGTCGAGCTGCGGCTGTTCGAAAAGCGGGCGTACGATCTGTTCTTGCAAAACCTCGTCAAGGGGACGAGCCATCTCGGCTTAGGGCAAGAAGCGGTCGCAGCCGGATTCGCGGTTGCGATGCGGCCCGACGACTATACCTTCTGCACGTATCGCGGCCATAACCATACGCTTGCGCGCGGCGCATCGATGACCGCGGTGATGGCCGAGCTGCTCGGCCGCAGCAACGGGATCTTACACGGCAAGGGCGGCTCGATGCACCTGACCGACGTCGAGCACTTCGCGATGGGAAGCTACGCGATCGTCGGTGCGCATCTCACGATCGCCAACGGCGCAGCCTGGTCGGCGCAGTATCGCAAATCCGGTCAAGTCGCGGTCTGCTTCTTCGGGGACGGAACGACGAACATCGGCGCCTTTCACGAAGCACTCAACATGGCCGTCGTCTGGAAGCTGCCCGTCGTCTTCGTGTGCGAGAACAACCTCTACATGGAGTACACGCCGATCGCCGCGGTCACGTCGGTGAAGAACCCGGCGGCCGATCGCGCGAGCGCCTACGGACTCGAGCCCATCGTGATCGACGGCAACGACGCCGACATCTGCTACCGTTCCGCGCTGACGGCCTACGAACGCGCGCGGCTCGGGAAAGGCCCCTCGCTCATCGAGGCCAAGACGTACCGGCACGGCGGACATTCGCGCGCCGATCCGGCCTCATACCGGCCGCAAAGCGAGGTCGAGGAGTGGCTCAAACGCGATCCGGTCGATCTCTATAAGGCGCGCTTGCTCGAGCGCGGCATGCAATCCACCGTCCTCGATGCGATCGACGCCGAGTCGCTCGCGAAGGTCGATCACGCAACCGAAGAGGCGAAGGCGGGGCCGCCGCCCTCACCCGATGCGCTCGAGACGAATGTTTGGGCCGACGGAGGCGCGGCATGGCGGAATTAACGTACCGCGACGCCGTCGCGGCCGGGATCGCCCAAGAGATGCGCCGCGATCCCGACGTCGTGCTGATCGGCGAGGACATCGCGGCGGCCGGCGGCGTCTTCAAGACGACCGTCGGCTTGCTCGATGAGTTCGGCCCCGAGCGCGTGCGCGACACGCCGATCTCCGAGCAGGCGATCCTCGGCGCCGTCATGGGCGCGGCGATGACGGGCCTGCGTCCGATCGGCGAGATCATGTTCTCGGATTTTCTCGCCGTCTGCTGGGACATCGCCGCCAATCAGATCGCGAAAGCGCGCTACATGACCGACGGACAAGTGAACCTGCCGCTCGTCATTCGCACCGCGAACGGCGGCGGCTTTCGCTTCGGCGCGCAACACTCGCAAGCGGTCGAGAACTGGGCGATGGCGATCCCCGGGCTCAAAGTCGTTGCGCCCGCCTACCCGGCCGACGTCAAGGGGTTGCTCGCCGCGTCGATTCGCGACCCTGATCCGGTCCTGTTTTTCGAAGCGAAGGGATTGTTTGCGGACAAGGGCGAGGTCCCCGACGGCGAACACGTCGTCCCGCTCGGTACCGCAAACGTCCTGCGCAAGGGAAAGAACTGCACGATCATCGCGCTCGCAGCGATGGTCCCGCGCGCGCTCGAAGCCGCAAACCGTCTAGCGCAGGACGGCATCGACGCAACGGTCGTCGACGTGCGCAGCCTCGTCCCGCTCGATACGCGCACGATACTGAGCGAGGTGAGCAATACCGGTCGCGCCTTTACCGTTGAGGAGAACCCGCGTTTATGCGGTTGGGGTGCAGAGCTCGCGTCGCTGATCGCGGACGAATGCTTCTACGACCTCGACGGACCCGTCGTGCGCATCACGACTCCGCACGTCCCACTCCCCGCCGCCGACGCCCTCGAAGATCTCGCGCGTCCATCAATCGATCGCATCGTCGCCGAAGTCCGTCAAGCCATGGAGAGATAGGCGCATGCCATCAGTCGGGATGATCGGTTTGGGTGAGATGGGCGCGGCGTTCGTCCGCCGTCTGCTCCTCGCCAAGCGTGAGGTCGTCGGCTACAACCGGACCAAAGCCAAGGCCGAGCCGCTCATCAAAGAGGGGATGCGGTACGCCGCGACGCCTCGCGCAGTCGTCGAGCAATGCGACGTAATCTGCTGCATGGTAACCGACGACAAGGCGATCGCCGCGGTCACCGAAGGCCCGGACGGCGCGCTCGCGGCGCTGGGGCCGGGGAAAATCTTCGTCGAGATGAGCACGATCTCGCCCGCACACGTGCGCGAGCTGGGTGAAGCGGTTGCAAAAACAGGCGCGGCGCTCCTCGATGCGCCGGTTTCGGGCAGCCAGGTCACCGTTGCACAGGGGAAGCTGCTCATCATGGTCGGCGGCGACGAGGCTGCTTTCAAGAAGGCCGAGCCCGTCCTGCTCGACATCGGGCCCAAAGTAAAGTTGATCGGAACGATCGGCCAGGCAAAGGTCATGAAGATCGCGATCAATCTGCAGCTCGCCGTGCAGATGCTGGCGATGAGCGAGGGCCTGCTCCTCGCAGAAAAGAGCGGCATCCCCCGCGACGCCGCTTACGACATGATCGCGAACAGCGCGATCGCGTCCCCGATGATCGGCTATCGCGGCGGCTTCGTCCTCAAGATGCCCGAACCGGCGATGTTCGACGTCAACATGCAGCAAAAAGATATGAAGCTCGCGCTCGAGCTCGGCCGGCAAGTCGAGGTCCCCTTGCCGACGACGGCGATCGCCAACGAGATGTTGACCACGGCGCGCGGCATGGGCTACGCCGACTACGACTTCGCCGTCCTCTTTTACACGCTCGCGAAGATGGCCGGCGTCGACGCCGTTCCGTCGAAGCCGTACAAGCGCAAATAAATGGCGACGGTCGCGATGCCGCAGCTCGGCGAGAGCGTCGCTGAAGGAACGATCGTCCGCTGGCTCAAGCGGGTCGGCGAACCCGTGCGCGTCGACGAGCCGCTCTTCGAAGTCTCGACCGACAAAGTCAACACCGAGATCCCCTCGCTCGAAGCCGGCGTTCTCTCAGAGATTCTCGTTAGCGAAGGAGAGACCGTTCCTGTGGGGACTGTGCTTGCACGTATCGGCGCTGGGGCCGCGCAGGTTGGGTCATCGGCTCCGACGCCCGGGAGTAGGGTTAAGGCGCCGGAGCCGATGACCCAACCTGCGCTCCGTGGGAATGGAGCGCGGGCGAATCTCTATTCGCCCGTAGTGCGTAGGCTTGCGCGTGAGCACGATGTCGATCTTTCGAAGATTCACGGAACCGGTGGTGCCGGGCGCGTCACACGCGACGACGTCCTGGCGTACGTCAGCGAAGCGACGACGACGGAGGCCGGGGAGAGCGCCGCTCCAAAAGCGGGGCGTGCGGGTCGCGTGCGGAGCCCGGAGGGCGGGAGCACGCGAGAGCTCGAGCTGCAGATTTCCCAGGAGGGGAAATCTGCGGCGTCCCCGCGTTGGAGCGGCGCTCTCCCCGGCCGGCCCCTACCAATGACCCTTATTCGCCAACAAATCGCCGAAAGAGTAACGTTTTCGAAGCGCACCGCCGTCGAGGTCTTCAGCGTCATCGAAGCCGACATGGAGCGCGTCCACGCCGTGCGGACTGCAAACAAGGATGCATTCTCAAAGCGAGAAGGCTTTTCGCTCACGTATCTACCGTTCATCGCTCGCGCGGCCGTCGATGCGCTTGCTGCGTATCCGGCCGTCAATGCGCGGATCGACGTCGATGCGAAGACGATCGTGTACAGCGAGGGGATCCATTTGGGGATCGCCGTCGATCTCGACGAGAAGGGGCTGCTGGTCCCGGTCGTTCGCGATGCCGATGCGATGAACGTCCTGGGGATCGCGCGACGGATCAATACGCTCTCGCGGGCGGCTCGCGACGGGACGATCGCCGCGGCTGACGTCAGCGGATCGACGTTCACGATTACGAACAATGGGGCGTTCGGGACGCTGATGACGGCGCCGGTGATCAACCAGCCTAATGTTGCGATCCTCTCGACCGATGTCGTCGAGCAGCGCGCGGTGGTCGTCGACGGGGCGATCGTCGCGCGTTACCGGATGTATCTTTGCATGACGTGGGACCATCGCGCGCTCGACGGATCGACCGCCGGCCGCTTCCTGGCGCGCATCAAGAACAACCTCGAAACCTGGGACTGGGCGACGCAGCTCGCGTGATGCGCCCATGGTGCTGATCGCTCAGCTCGTCATCAACGGAGTCTTGCTCGGTGGGGTCCTCGCGCTCTCCGCGCTCGGCTTCAACATCATCTTCGGCGTCATGCGCGTCGTCAATCTCGCGCACGGCGACTTCGTCGTCCTCTCGGCCGTCTTCTGCGCATTCGTCTTTGCGCAGTCGAACATCAATCCGCTCTTTCTGCTGCCGTTGACGGCGATCGCGGGCTTTCTCTTTGGTGCGGTGGTGCATCGCTATCTCTTGCGCCGGCTCCCCGGCGAGATCGCAAAGGCCGAAGCGTCGTCACTCACCCTCACGTTCGGGCTCTCGTTTCTCTTAGCGGGGGCCGGGCTTGCGGTCTTCGGCGGCAACTATCGTTCGGTTCCGTACTTGACCGGCGCGTATCACGTCGCCGGGCTCTCGATTCCGCAGGCACGGCTGCTTGCGTTCGGCTCCGCGCTGGTCCTCGCTGCCCTCTTGGGGCTGTTCCTTCGGTTCACGGCAATCGGGCGCGCGATCCGCGCGACGAGCCAAGACGTCGAAGGCGCGCTCGCGTGCGGGATCGATGCCGACCGCGTGCGGACGATCAGCTTCG
This sequence comes from Binatia bacterium, assembly GCA_035604635.1. GTDB lineage: Bacteria > Vulcanimicrobiota > Vulcanimicrobiia > Vulcanimicrobiales > Vulcanimicrobiaceae > DATNIC01. The sequence continues at coordinate 6,224 of DATNIC010000083.1, read as the reverse complement.
CGCTCGGGACGGCGGTCGCGACGGCCGCGGGCGCGCTGATGAGCTTCATCTACAATCTCAACCCTCAGATGGGCGTCCTCTTCACGATCAACGCCTTTGCGATCGTGGTCATCGGCGGACTGGGGAACTACGCGGGCACAATCGCCGGCGCGGTGGTCTTGGGCCTGGCGCAGTCATTCACGAGCTACTTCGCCGGTGCGACACTCTCGGAGGCGGCGCCGTACGTCCTCTTCATCCTGGTCTCACTGTTCTTGCCTTCGGGGATCTTGGGACGGCGCGCGACGTGAAGCTCTGGCTGCCGGTCGCGGCGCTCGTCGTTGCACTGCTGGTCGCCGCGCCGTCGTGGCTCAACGGCTACTACCTCAACTTGCTCTACATTACGGTCCTTTATGTCGGCCTCGCTTACGGCTGGAACATCATCTCGGGATATGCCGGCTATTTTTCGTTCGGCCAGATTGCATTCTTCGGCATCGGCGCTTACGCAACGGGGCTCATCGTCGTCAATCTGAAGTGGTACTGGCTGCTCGCGGCGCTCAGCGGCGGGGTCATCGCGTGCGCGCTCTCGATCCCCATGGGCTACGTGATGCTGCGTCTGCGCGGGCCGTTCTTCGCGATGGGAATGTTCGGTCTCGCGCAGACGTCGCGTGTCGTCATCACCGCGATCCCGGCGACCGGTGGCGGCTCGGGGCTCTTTCTGCCGCCGGCCTCGGATCTGCGCTCGATTTTCTACTGGACTCTCGCGATCACGGTCTGCGCCATCGCTCTCACGGCGTGGATCGATCGCAGCGCGTTCGGCTTACGCCTTCAGGCACTCCGCGAAGACGAGCAAGTCGCCGGGACGCTCGGGATCAACGTGACCCTCGAAAAGATGTACGCCTTTGCGCTGAGCGCGTTGATCCCGGGTTTGCTCGGCGGCGGCTATGCCTGGTTCCTCACCTACATCGAGCCGGATGCCGTGTTCTCGCCGCGACTCGACCTCCAATCCGTCGTGATGGCGATCCTCGGTGGAGTCGGGACCGTGTGGGGACCGCTCGTCGGCGGCGTTTTGATGACGCAGATCGCGGAAGCATTGTGGGCGAAATTCCCGCAGGTCTACCTCATGATCTTCGGCGGACTGCTGGTCGTGCTGTTGATCGTACTGCCTCGCGGGATCGTCCCCGCGCTCGTGCAACGGATGCGGCGGACCACGTGAGCGACGCGCTGCTCTCCGTTACCGACGTCTCGGTCGCCTTCGGCGGCGTTGCCGCCCTCGACTGCGTCTCCCTCGAGATTCGTGAAGGCGAGATCCTCTCGCTGATCGGTCCCAACGGTGCCGGTAAAACGACGCTCTTCAACGTGATCAGCGGCGTCCTGCGCCCGCAACGCGGCGACGTCCGTTTCCTCGGCCGCTCGATCCTCGGCCGCAGCCCGCACCAGATCGCGCAGATGGGGATCGGGCGGACGTACCAAATCGTCCGTCCCTTCGGAAATCTCTCGGTTGTCGATAACGTCGCAGTCGGCGCGCTGACTCATGCGCGGTCGATCGGCGCGGCGCGCCGCGCGGCGCGCGAGATCGTCGATTTCGTCGGGCTTGCGCCGCTCGCGACGCGCCCGGCGTCGTCCTTGACTTTGACCCAGCGCAAGCGCCTCGAGGTCGCGCGCGCGCTCGCTCTGCGTCCGCGTTTGTTGCTGCTCGACGAAGTCATGGCGGGTCTGACGCCGAGCGAAATGGATACGATGGCCGAATTCGTCGTGCGCTTGAGCGAGCACGGAATCGGAACGGTATGCGGGATCGAACACGTGATGCGCTTGGTGATGCGCATCTCACACCGCATTGTCGTCCTCGACGCCGGCCGCTGCATCGCCGAGGGGGATCCGAAGGCGATCCAAGCCGATCCGCGGGTCATCGAGGCGTACCTCGGCGCTCCGCTCGCGGAAACGATTTGATGGCCTTCTTGGAAGTCACCGCTCTAGAGGCGAGCTATGGCGACTTCAAAGCGCTGCACGGCGTCTCGTTCGCGATCGATCGGGGCGAGATCGTCAGCATCGTCGGCGCGAACGGGGCCGGCAAGTCGACGACGCTCAAGACGTTGATGGGGATCGTACGAGCCGGCAGCGGGACCGTGCTGTTCGACGGAGTATCGATCACCGGCCACGCACCGGCAGCGATCGTCGAGTTGGGAATCGCGCTCGTCCCCGAGGGCCGCAATCTCTTTCGCGACATGAGCGTCGACGAAAACTTGCGCGTCGGTGCCGACGTTCGCCGCGTCCGCGGGAAGGCGCGTTCGCGCGTCGACGGGATGTACGAACGCTTCCCGATGCTGGTCCCGCTGCGCAACCGTGCAGCCGGCTCGCTCTCCGGCGGCCAGCAGCAGATCGTCGCGATCGCGCGCGCGCTGATGTCGGACCCGGTGATCCTGCTCATGGACGAGCCCTCACTCGGGCTGTCGCCGAAGATCACGCTCGAAGTCTTCGCACTGATTGGCGAGATCAATGCGCACGGAGTCGCGGTCGTCCTGGTCGAGCAGAACGTCGTCCAGGCCTTGGAGCTCGCTTCACGCGCTTACGTCCTCACCGAAGGCAAGACGGTCATGAGCGGGTCCGCGGCCGATATACGGAACAATGAAGACGTCAAGCGGCGTTTCCTCGGAGAGGTTTAGTATGAAGCTGTTTCGCTCGTCCTTCGTTGCGGGAGCCTCCGCCGCGTTCGCGGCAGTCCCCCTCGTGGGCTCGGCACAGACCGTTACGAACCTCAAGGTCATCCTCTTCCCCGGCCTCGCAACGTGGACGCTTTGGGTCGGGCAGCAGCAGGGCTTTTACGACAAAGAACGCCTCGCCGTCGCGATCACGCCGACGCCCGGCTCGGTCTATCAATTCCAACATCTGAGCGCCGGCGAGTTTGACTTCGCCTTCACCGCTTTCGACAATCTCGTTGCGTACGACGAGGGCCAAGGCGAAGTCGCCTTGCCCCAGCCGGCCGACTTCGTCTGTGTCGTCGGCGGCGACAGCGGTTTCCTGACGTTATACACTCGACCCGAGATTCGCTCGTTCGAAGACCTTCGCGGCAAGCAGCTGGTCGTGGACGCGATCAACACCGGCTACTCGTTCATCCTGCGGAAAATCCTCGCTCAAAAAGGTCTGGGAAACAACGACTACACCCTCGTCCCGGTCGGGAACACGGGTGCGCGGATGGAAAAGATGCTCTCCGGGCCCGACTACGTCGCGGGATTGCTGACGCCGCCGCTCGACGCCGTCGCCGATGCGCGGGGACTGCGGCCGTTGGCGCGCGCCACCGACGCGCTTGGAGGCCACTACGAGGCAAACTGCGCGATGGCGAGCAAAGCATGGCTTGCCAAAAACGGCGACGTGATGACGCGCTTCATTCGAGCACACATCGCCTCGAACACGTGGCTGATGACGCCTGCCAATCGCGACGCTGCGGTGCGCATCCTGATCGAAAACGCAAAAACGACGCCGCAAGCGGCCGCCGACATGTACACGAAGATGATGGATCCCGTGACGGGTTTTACGCCGAAAGCGCGAATCGACGTCCCGGGGATACAGACCGTGCTCGATCTGCGCACTCAGTACGGCGTCCCGAAGAAAACGATGGGCCCGCCGTCGAAGTATTATGACGACCGGTACTATCGAGCCGCCAGCCGCTGATGTCCGGAGGTAACATGAACATCGCACGATCTTCGTTCGTTGCCGGATCCGCCGCCGCCGTCGCGGCGCTTCCGCTCGCGGCGGCGGCACAAACGACGCCGACGCTGCGCTTGATCGTCTTCGCCGGGACCGATCTGTTGCCGATTTGGATCGCTGACGCCAAAGGGCTCTTCGCAAAGGAGGGCATTGCGGTTACGCTCACGCAAACGCCCGGCTCGGTGTACCAGTTCCAACACCTCAGCGCGGGCGACTTCGACGTCGCCCTGACCGCGATCGACAACATCATCGCCTACGATGAAGGTCAGGGCCAGGTACCGCTTCCGAACCCGGCCGACTTCGTCGCCTTCATGGGCGGCGACAACGGCTTCTTGTATCTGTACGCGCGGCCGGAGATCACCTCGTACGCCGACCTCAAGGGGAAAACGCTTGCGGTCGATGCGCTCACCACGGGCTATGCGTTCGTACTGAAACGCATGCTGGAGAAAAACGGCTTGCGGGACGGCGACTACAAGCTCGAAGCCGTCGGCGGGACGCCGGCCCGCTACCAGAAGCTAACGACCAGCCCCGACTGCGCCGCGACATTGCTCAACACGCCGTTTGACCTGCAGGCACTCGCCTTCGGCTGCAAGTCGCTCGGCGACGCGATGAGCGTCGTCGGCCGGTATCAAGCACTCTGTCCGGTCGCGAGCAAAGCCTGGCTCGCAAAGAACGGCGATCTCGCGGTGCGCTACATCCGCGCGAACCTCGCCGCGCTCGATTGGATGTACGATCCGGCAAACCGCGCCGAAGCGATCGCTTTGCTCGGCAGCAAACTGCAGATGGCCGCGAACGTTGCGGCGGATCTCTTCGCGCTGCTGGTCGATCCGAAGCTGGGCATGGCGCGCAAGGGGCAGATGGACGTCCCGGGGATTCGGACCGTGCTCGGGCTGCGCAGCGCTTACGGCTTGCCGCCGAAGCAGCTCACGGATCCACTCAAATACTACGACGACCGCTACTATCGCCAAGCCACCGCAAGGTAAAGAAACGGAGAGCTCTCGATGAAACGACCGCAGTTCATTCGCAACCTGGCCGCCGCCGGTGCCGCCTCGACGTTCGCCCCCCTGACCCGCGTCCCGGCACAGGCGCAGAGCAATCAGCCCATCGTCCTCGGCGCGTCGTTGTCGCTCACCGGGATCTACGCCGACGGCGGAAAGTACAGCCTCGAAGGCTACCAGCTTTCGATCAAACAGCACAACGCGAAGGGCGGCGTCCTCGGGCGGCAGCTCACGCTCAAGTACTACGACGATCAGAGCGACGGCGCGACCGGCGTGCGTCTCTACGAGCGGCTGATCAACGAAGACAAAGTCGATGTGATCATCGGACCGTACGGCACCGCGATCACCGCACCGGCTTCGAACGTCGCCGAAAAGTACAAGATGCCGATGATCTGTCCCGAGACGGCCGACGTCGCGATGTTCAGCCGTGGCTTCCGCTATATCTTCCAGTCGCTTGGCCCGGTCCAAAGTTACCTCTTCGGCGTCCTCTCGATCGCGCACGACCACGGTTTCAGGCGGCTCGCCATCATCGGTCCCGACATCGCCTTCGGTCACTCGCTCGCCAATGCGGTCCCCACGATCGCGCGCGGCTTCAGTCAAGCGATCGTCTTTCAGGAGTTCTATCCGGGTAACGCCAGCGATTTTTCGTCGATAGTCGAGAAGGTGAAGGCTGCAAATCCTGACGTTCTCCTCGCGATGTCTTTCCCCAACGACTCCGTCGGCGTGCTGCGCCAGCTCAAGCAATCGAACTACGCCCCGAAGATGTTCTACGAGGCGATCGGCGCGTCCGATCCGCTCTTCGTCAAGAACGTCGGCGGCGACGCCGAGGGGACGTACTCGTCGGTCTCGTGGAACATCGCGGCCAAGGATCCGGCCAACCTCGAGTTCATGAAGGCCTACCAGGCCGAATGGCACCGCGCGCCCGACTATCACGCGGCATCGAACTTCGCCTGCATCGACGTCGTCGTCGCCGCGATCAAGCAAGCCGGCGCGATCAATCAGGATAAAATCCGCGACGCCTATGCCTCCCTCGTCATGCCGACGATTCTGGGTACCTACAAAGTCGATCCGCGCAACGGGATCCAACTCGGATACATCTCGTATATCATGCAGTGGCAAAAGGGCAAGCAGATCGTCGTCTACCCGTCAAACGTCGCAGACGGCAAACCGGTGATCCCGTTCCCGGCTTGGGCGTCACGTTAAACCATCCGGGGAAGCAGCCGAATACCTAAAGCGTGGCAAACGATTTGCTAGCCGGGCGCATCGGCCGCACGAACTTTGAGCTGCGACAGGGAAACATCACGCAGATAACCGTCGACGCGCTCGTCAACTCGTCCAATGCCTCGCTTTCCGTCGGGGGCGGCGTCGACAGTTCGATCCATAGGATGGGTGGCCCGACGATCCTGGCGCAGTGCCAGGTCATCGGCGGCTGTCCAACCGGTAACGCGGTTATCACGGGCGCCGGCGATCTGACGGCGAGCTACGTGATCCACGCGGTGCCCCCCATTTACTCCGGCAAGCCCGAAGACTTCGAGCTCCTGCGCT
>DATNIC010000082.1:0-18008 GCA_035604635.1 Binatia bacterium | reverse complement strand
CTCCGGAGTGAGGCCGACGAGCATCTCCTCCAACATCCCGGCCGGCTCGGGCCACGTCCCCTGTTCGTGCGGATAATCGGAGCCCCAGATCGCAACGTCGAACAGGTTCGACCAGTCGTATTGAATCATCCGCGCGCCGACCCGGTCTTCCTCGAACGTAAACGTCATGTTGCGCTTGACGTATTCCGTCGGCATCAGGCTCAGGGGCACGGTTGGGTCAGGCGGCCGGATCTCGACTTGACGGTCCATCCAGCTGAAGATGAAGGGCAGCCAGCCGATGCGGCATTCCGCAAACGAGACTTGCAGCTTCGGAAACCGCTCGAACGTCCCGCTGAAGACGAACTGCGGGATGAACTTCGCGACCGAGAGGGGCGCAGTCGTGAAGCCGGCCCATGACGAACCGCGCTCGTTCGGCCAGTACGGCGTCCCCGCGGTGTCGCCGATGTGCGAGCACAGGACGACGCCGGCATCGGCCGCGGTCGCGAAGAACGGATCCCAGGCCTCGCTGTAGATCGGGAACTCGAGATCGAAGCAGTGGAACTCAACGGCTCTCACGCCCTTGTCGATCAATCGCCGTAGCTCGGGCGCGGCCTCCTTCGCATCCTGCACCGGGACTTGTGGAAGATACATGAGTCGTTCGGGCGCGTACGCGTTGAGCTCCATGACGAAGTCGTTGTAGATCCGGGTCACGGCCAAACGGAGCTCTGGATCTTCGAACTTCCACTTGCGCGTGTCGCTGAAGAAGATGCCAGCGTAGACGTGCGAGATGTCCATGTGCTCGAGGACCATCTTCGGGTCGGTCGGCGGCATCAGGCCAGTCGGGATGTGGACTTTCGAATAGAAGCGGTCGAGCAGCATCCGGTTGTGCGACCCTTCGGCCGACTCGCGGCGCCGCTTGTCTTCCCAAAACCAGTAGCTGCCGTCAGGGTCTTGAACAACGCGCGGGCCCTTTTCACGCAGCTTCGCGGGGAGGCGCTCCTGATAGAGATTCTTCGGGAGCCACCACGAGTCGATGTGATTGTCCGCGGAGACGTATTTGTACTCAACCATGATGCTGTTATGCCTCGTTCGTCATCGTCATGATGAATTGATAGCGGTCGGGGGCGTAGTGAGCGATGAGGTATTCCGTCGGGACGTCGCCCTTTGTGTACGAGACGCGGACCGCGCGGATGAGCGCGCTCCCGATCCCGACGTCGAGCGCAGCCGCGAGCTCGCCGTCAGCAAGCGTCGCGCTGACGACTTGATCGGCGAAGGAGATGGGGACGCCGACGCGTCCGAGTTGAGACATCATACCGCTGCGCCGCAGCTCGGCCGACGTCCACTTCGTGCCGATCGCGGCCGGGATGTACGTCGTCAGATGCGAGTAGGGAACGCCGTCGGCGCTGCAGACGCGGACGGCGCGCTGCGCCGTTGCGCCTGGCGAAAGGTGGAGGGCGGCCGCGACGTCGGGCGGCGGCGTAACGTAGCCGAACTCGAGGACCTCGACGATTTGATTGCGCGCGTTTGCGCGCAGACTATCGACGAGGCTCTCGACCGAGCCGCTGACGATCGTCCCGCCGCCCTTGTTGCGCGCGCGCGTCCCGCGCCCGCGTTGCCGGACGGCGAGACCCGCTTCGGCGAGATCGTTGAGCGCGCGCTTCGCCGTGATGCGCGAGACGCCGAACGAGCTTGCGATCTCGGACTCGCTGGGAAGGAACGCGCCGTTGGGATATTCGCCGTTGAGGATCTTGTTGCGCAGCAGCAAGAAGATTTGATTGTAGAGCGGCGTGCGCGCGTGGCCTGCGAGCGAGCGCGGCGCGACGTCGAGCTTGGCGTTGACCGGGCGCGCCATCGCTTAGGCCGCCCCTGCGATCGCGATCATCTCGACTTCCGCGAGGTTACGCGGTTCGCAGCCTAAAAAACTGATTGCAGGCCCGCACGAACCGAACTTCCCGCGCAGCGCGTCGACGACTTCGTCTTGCGCGTAGATATCCTTCAAGAAAACATCCAGCCTGACGACCCGCTCGAGGCTTGAGCCGGCTTTCGAGAGCAAGGTCTCGACGTTGCGCACGGCCTGTGCTGTTTGCGCGCGCGTGTCGCCGTATGAGTCTTTGAGGATCTTCCCGCTTTTCTCGTCGACGACGCCGGAGACGCTGCGCAAGAAGACGAGGCCGCCGCCGGTAGTCGCATCGGCGACGCTCCCGTCGTTCGACCAAAAGACGGATTTCTTTTCGCCCGGGATGATCGCGACGCCGCCGAGCTCTTGCTCGTGATGACCGCCGAGCGGCGTCCCGATCGCGTACGATGCAAAAGGGATCTTGCCGCCGAAGCGCTGACGGACCGCCGCTTCGAAACGCGGGATGAACCGCGCCGCACGCATCGTCGCGTCGACGCGCAAAAAGTTCTCCGGGACGTTCTCGTCGCGACCGAGATGCGACGCAAGCCATTTGAACGCGTTATCGAGCTGCAGGTCGAACGACCCGGGTGTTTCTTCGGGAGCAGCTTCCTTGGTCACGGGATCTTCGCCGCCGCGCACGCCGATGACGAACGTGAACGGTCCGACGCGCGTGCAGCGCGATGCGCGTCCGCGGTGCGGAGCCGGGACCGCGACGCGGCGCTCGAGCGCGGGATCGATCGCCATGACGATCGACGTCAGCATATTGATCCCGTCCATCCGCGTCTGCGCGCCGAAGCTCACGGCGCGCTCGTGGTTCTCTTCGCCGAAATATTCGGGCCACAGCGCCATGCGTTCGAGCCGCCAGTGCTGTCCGCTCGTGAAGTTCTCGATCCAGATCGCGCAATCGCCGCCGTAGCCGGCGCGCTCCAATCGGCGCGCGACGCGGCCGTACGAGTTGCGGCACTGCTCGATTGCGTTTTCGGCGAGCTTCGGATCGATGCGCTCGTCCTGGAGCGAACGATAGCCGTCGGAGCCGGCGACGAAGAGATACGGTCCGAACCGCACGACCGCGGGGACGCCCCGACCGCGCTCATCCTCGACGAGCGCCTCGGGTTTCCAAGCGGCTTGTGGAGCGGCCGTCATGCCGGGAGCATCGCGGCCGGCATCTCTCCATGAGCGTGTTTGACTTCGAAGATTTCGTTGACGGCGCGCTCGTAGGGATTGACGGCGCCGGTCGCCGCGTCGTACTTGTTGCGCTCGTCTTTCCACGCGCGGTACGCCTCGGCCGACGTCCACGCCGTCACCGTCGAGAGACGCATCGGCTCATCGGGCCGCGCGAGCCGGTAACGAAAGAGAAAGCCGGGCGCTTCCGCCGAGGAATCGCCGTTTTCGTCGATGCGCTTGATCGCGGCGTCGAGCATACCGGGTTTGCACCAGTGATGGACGATCACGATGACCATGGCGAAGACTCTCCCGGCGGCTGGAAGTTGATATAAGGACTATACCAACAATACCGGTCTTGTCAAGGGCCGATCAGGCCGTCGCGAAGAGCTCCGCCGCGGCAAATTGGCGATCGATGACCTTGTACTTGTAGAGCACGTCGATGACCGGCTGAATATAGGAAGGATCGAGCTTCGTTGACATCTTCGTGCGCTGCATTGAGGCGACGGTTTCGAGCGGGACGCTGAAATACTTGGACATGATCGCAGCAGTCGCTTGGGGATTTTTGTTTGCCCAATTGGCGATTATCTCGACCGAGCGGACGAACTTTCGAGCCGTGTCGCGGTTCGCGTCGTACCAGGTCTTCGTCGTGACCCAACCGCTGATCATGAACGCCGGTGCAAGGCTCGCGTAGGGAACGCCGAGGACGCGTGTCTCGGGCTTCGCTTGCGTCACCCACGGCTCGACGCAGGCGATCGCATCGACGCGGCCGCCCTTCAAAGCAGGCAGCATCGTCGAGAGCGGCAATTCGAGGTAGGCGGCCGCTTCGGAATTGCCGCCGTTCTTGTCGATCCAGTTGCGCACCGACGTGTGATAGAGCGTGCGGAGGGTCGTGACCGCAATCGTCTTGCCGCTCAGGTCGCCTGCCGTTTTGATCGGCGAGTCCTTGAGAACGAGGAGCGCAGCGGTTACGGCCGTGTTCGAATAATTCGCACCCGGCGCAATGAGGACGAGGGGCAAGCCGCGCGCGTGCGCGGTCGCCATCGCGCCGGTGTTGGTCGTCACGACGTCGAGTGAGCCGGACATCACGGCTGCCGCGAGCGCGCCGCCGTTCATGAGGCCGGTGACGGCTGCGTCGAGCCCGGCCTGCTTGAAGATCCCGCTATCGGCGCCGAAGAAACCCTCGGCAAAGTCTTCGTCGTACGATGCACCGACTTTGATCGGCGTGAGCGTGTCGGCTCGCCCCGCTGATGCGATAGCGGGGAGACCACAAAGCAGCGCAAGCGCGGCCGATCGTTTCATCCCAGCAACTGCGCCGCGGCTTTCACGCTCCCTTCAGAAAGTCTCGAAGCGCTCGATGCGACGGCCGACGACGCGCGCGACGTCGCCGACCGGATCGTCCTACACCTGGCGGCGTAGGGGCCTTAGCGCACTAGCGGTAGAGGTGGCCGCAGTTCACGTACCATGTCGGATCGGCATGGTTCGCGTGGACGATAGCGGCGTAGTTTCCGGAGAGCAAACGGTCTTTCGAGACGTTCACGATCGTTGAGGAATGGCCGCCGACGACGTCATTGAGCGGGAACGCGACCTGCGGTTCAATTTGTCTACAGCTTTGCGCGCGTTGGAGCGCCGCAGGCTGCGGATGGTTCGGCGCCTGCTGGACATTGAGGACGACGAGCGTCGCATTTGGGCCGCGATCAAAGAGCGTCACGGTTCCAACTTCGCCCGACTGACGGAGTGCCGTGGCTCCGCGTTGCGCGCCCGTGCCCATATCGTTGGGCGCCATTTGCGCTTGCGCGAGTCCCACGCTCCCGGCGACGAGGGCCGCCGCCAGAGTGATTTTGGAGAAATATGCATTCATTAAAGCACCTTCTTAACTAGGGGCTCCATGATACCCACATCGCCGTCTTTCTAACGAGAAAGCCTGACCTTGCGCCGAATCGTTGCGTTCGTCTCCTCAGCGGAGCGTCTTGGCGTAGTCGTACGACTGGCGCGCGGCGGACTCGAACTCGCGAGCCGCCTTCGCGTCGCCGAAGGTCCGCACGAACGGCGCGTACGCGACGAGGGCGTCGGCGACGCTTTCGACCGTGGCCGCTGCATCGTGACTTCCGCGGCGCAGCGCTAGGATGGCGCGGGCCTCGATCGCCAGAGCGTTGAGGTAAGGATGGTAGTTTGGCCCAAGGGCGAGGGCGACGTCGTTCTCGCGCGCTCGGTCCTGCAATCCGTCGTTGACCCGCTGCCAGTGATCCAGGTCGATGGCGGGATTGAGCAGGATCTGCTGCAGACTCTCGCAGTGAGGGCGCAGGTCGGCCAGGAGTTCGCGAGAGACGCGGTCTCGACGATCGTGTTCCTCGTGACTGCGCCTGCGTTCGTCACGCCAGGTGAAGAGCAGCTGATTGATGCCGATTGCGATGACGCACGAGACGAGGATGACGAGCCAGTAGGCGTGGATCCACTTGATCAACGCGGCAAGCCGCCGAGCTTGCTGACTCCGACGAAACTCTTCGTCGGCGGATCCCAGCGGACGACGAGGATCGTGTCCACCGTGAGGCCGCGCTGGGGTGCAGCTTTGTAGTCGAACTTTCCGTAGAGTCCGTTCCAGCCGGTCGTGTTGTTGTAGAAGTCGCGCAGTTGGGCGGCGGTTGCGTTCACGCCGTACTTCTTGAGCGCCGCGACGAGGATCAGCGCCGTGTCCCACGTGATGGCGTGGCCGTTGTCGGGGCGAATCCCGGCCGCCTTGGCGACGTCGAGGTAGTCGGCGATCGCACGCCGGACGCCGCGGTCATTCACCGCCTCGGGAGCGATCATCGCGAGGCCGGGGATAATCAGATTGGTCGGCATGATACTCGCGTACTGTTCCATTTGCGCGTAGGAGAGGTTGCCGCCAGTCGTAGCGACGGGGAGATCCATCCCGGCGTCGCGCATGCCGCGCAGGATCGTCGCGAGCGGCGTCCCGGTCGTCCACGCGACGAGCGCTTGTGCGCCCGACTGTTTTACGTGCGCCATCTGCGCGGCGACGCTGATGTCGCTCGGCGCGAAGTGCTCGCGGTCGACGACGGTGACCGTTTTGTTTTCGGCCGCGGCGAAGGTCACGTCGAGAATCTTGTCCGCCTCCTGACCCGTTGCGTCGGTCGACGTGATGACGGCCATCTTCGTCCAGCCCTTCCCGCGCAGGTAGCGGACGGACGCCGGGATCTGATCGGTCGTCGAGAAGCCCGAGGAAAAGATGAAGCCGCCCGCCGGCGGGTGGACGCCGGAGGAGATGCAGTAGAGCAGCGGGCCGTCGTCTTTGATAAGGCCCGAGATCGCGTTGCACGTCGCGACTACTCCGCCGCCGAAGACGATCGCGGGTTTGTGTGCGAGCGCGCCGTTCATGAGCTGTACGGCGACTTGCGGATTGGACTGATCGTCCTGGATGATGAAGTGGATGGGCCGGCCGTTGATACCGCCGTGCGCGTTGATGTAGCTCTCCGCCATTTGGAACCCTTTGGCTTCTTCGTTGCCGAAGAAGGCGTTCGTGCCCGTCAGCGCCATGAGGGCGTAGACTTCGTACGGCGGATCGGCCGCGCGCCCGGCGAGCGGTACGGCGATAAGCAGTAAGGCAAGGAGCAGGCTAGTAAAGCGCATGTTCACCTCTCGTCGGAGCGCAGGAAACTTTGTTGCCCGCCAGTACCCTCCTTTATGAGTGATGCGCGAACGGAACGACAAGAGCGGCTGACACATTTCGGCCCGGGGACGCCGATGGGCAAGTATTTACGCTGCTTCTGGCATCCGATCGCCGCTGCAATCGAGCTCAAGACGTGGCCCGTCCTCAAAAAGCGGATCATGGGCGAGGATCTCGCGCTCTTTCGCGGCGACGATGGGACACTCGGTCTCGTCGCCGATCGCTGCCCGCATCGCGGCGCCTCGCTCTCGTGCGGGATGACCGACGGCCCGAACCTGCGCTGCGCCTACCACAGCTTCATGTTCGATCGAGAAGGCCGCTGTCTCGACACGCCGACCGAGTCGACGACGAAGCTGCGCGACCGCGTTACGGTGACCGCGTATCCGGTGCAGGAGCAAAGCGGCTTGATTTGGGCGTACATGGGCCCCAAGCCCGTCCCGGAGCTGCCGCGCTACGAGCATCAGGTGCGCGAGGATTGGGATCGGTCGATCGGCGTCAGTTATATGCCGTGCAACTGGTTGCAGATCACCGAGAACAACGCCGACATCTACCACGTCGAATACCTGCACATGCGCTACACGAACTGGGTGCGCAAGCAGAAGGGCATGCCTCCGATTCCGGCGCGCCATCACGCGAAGGTCGACTATGAGATTTTCGAGTACGGCTTGCTGAAGAAGCGGCTGTGGGAAGGGGATAGCGAGGATTCGCAAGAGTGGCGCGTCGGCCACCCGCTCATGTGGCCGGGGACGGCGGTCGTCCCGTATCACGCCAAGTGGGTGCAATACCAGATTCGCGTCCCGATCGACGATACGAATACGCTCTATTTTTGGTACGACTGCAAAGAGCGCGAGCCGGGTCAGCCGGCGCAAACCGAAGTCCCGCTGAGCGACAACCCGTGGCACGACGCCAACGGCGGCTGGCTGCCCGACCGGCTCAACGCGCAAGACATGATGGTGATGATCTCGCAAGGCCCGATCACCGACCACGCCAAGGAGAACCTCGGCGAAGTTGACCGCGGCGTCGCGCTCTATCGGCGGACCCTGCTCGAGCAGGTCGCGCGGGTGGAGCAAGGACTCGATCCGCTCGGCGTCGTCCGCGATCCGGCGAGGAACACGCCGTGGATCACCTTGCCGGTCGAACACGAGATTAATTACAGCTTAGCTGGCGTCCCGGCATCGGCCGGCTATGCATTTCCCGAGCGTACTCCGACAGCTTTATAATAATTGGAGCGTAGCATGAAGAGTGCTCAAGGAGAGCACGAATCATGTCCAGACACGCTTCATCCCATCTTAATAAAGTCGCCGCCGCCCTCGCCGCAAGCGTCTTGGGTGCCGGCTTGTTCCCGACGAGCGCTTCGGCGCAGTACTTGCCGGGCGGGGAGATTCGGGGAACGGTCGCCTCGATCAACAGTACGTTCAACATCAGCGTCGACGACGCCAACGGCGGCATCGACAACGTTGAGCTGCATCAAGGCACGATCATCAATCCGACCGGCCTGACGCTCGAACCCGGGATGCCGGTGACGATCGTCGGTTACGGCGACGGCGGTCAGTTCGACGCCAACGAGATCGACACGCCGTACACCTACAACGGCCCGTTGCCGACGCCGCTCTACTACGGCCCCGGCTTCTGGTATCCGGGCTTCGCCTACGGCTACGGCCCGTCGTTCAGCCTCGTCATCGACAACGGCCCGATCGTGATCCGTCGCCCGTGGGTTGGCCACTGGTTCGACCACCAGCCGATCCCGCGCGTCGCGTATCGCCCACCGGTCTTCGTCCAACCGCGACCGGAAATGGTCCGCCCACCGGCTCCGCCGCCGTTGTCGCTGTATCGGCCGCCTGCGCCAGTTGCGCAAGCACCACGCCCGCAGTTCGTGCAACAGCAGCCGCGTCCGCAGTTCGTTCCGCAGCAACGGCCGCAGGCGCCGGTAGCACGAGCACCGATTGCGCAAGCCCCGCGTCCGCAGTTCGCTCCCCAGGCACGGCAGGCAACGCCGGCCGCACGCGCGACGATGCGTAGTGACCGTCGCGGCTAGGCCGTAGTGACGCCCAGCACCAAGACAGCCTCCCACGGGAGGCTGTCTCTTTTTGCTTAAATCAACGGTGAAGGAAGAAGTAATGTCGATCGACCCACTGAGCGCCGGAGTCTCCGGCTTGAACGCCTACGGCACGCAAGTCGACGTCTCCGCGAATGACATCGCGAACGTCAACACAGCCGGCTTTCAAAGCCAGGAGGTGTCGTTCCAAAGCGTGCTTGGCGGCGTCGCGGTCGGCGCTATCAGCACGAATCCCGCGCCCGGCGGCCTGCAGGCAGCCGGCAGCGCGACGAGCCTCGCGATTTCCGGACACGGCTTTTTCGTCTTGCAAGGTTCCGGAGCACCAACCTACACGCGTGCCGGCAATTTTACGGTCGGCGCGAACGGGACGCTGGTCGATAGCGCGTCGGGAATGCCCGTTGCGGGCACCGGTGGTCAGCCGATCACCGTCCCTGCGAACGTCTCGAACGTTACGATCGGAGCGGATGGAACGGTCGCCGGCGTCCTCCCGAATGGTCAAGCGACGTCACTTGGCCGCATCGCGCTGGCGACGTTTGGCAATCCGGGCGGCTTGCTGCGCGTCGGCGGCGGCTATCAAGCGTCCGCGGCATCAGGGGATCCGCAGCTCGGCGCGCCCGCGACTGCCGGGTACGGCTCGCTCGAAGCCGGCTTTCTCGAAGACTCGAACGTCAATCTCGGCGACGAGTTCGTCAAGATGATGACAGCGCAAGCCGCCTTTGACGCCAACGCGAAGACGATCCACGCAGCTGACCAAGATCTTCAGACGATTATCAACTTAGGTCCGAACGGAGGCAGGCCCGCGAGCTAGTGTTGTCCGTGATCACCGTGGGATTGCCTCGACTCTAGAATCTCCTGATACAGCAAAGCGGACGGCGGAAGCAATACGTAGGGCGAAGCACGTAGAGGCGTGAAGTGCCCTCAAAGTTCGGATACACGAAAGCGCGGTGCAGCATGCTTAAAACCGTCGGGATCGCTCACTTTAGTCTCGGTGTCAGCGACATCGAGCGCAGCGTTACGTTTTATCGTGACATCGTTGGGCTCGAGCTCATAAGTCGCAACGGCGATCGGATGGCCTTCCTCCGCTCTGCGAAGGACATCATCGTCCTCGTGAAGTCCGAACACGCGATCGAGGCCGCCGCCAAGGCACCCGAGCAAATCCATCAAGCGTTCCTCGTCGAGGAGCGCGACTTCGATGAGAGCGTGCGTTTTCTCGAGAGCCACGGGGTCCCGATCCTCAAGATGGAGCAGCGCGAGGAGTTCGACTCGGTGTTTCGGAGCCGTTCGGCCTACTTCCGTGACCCCGACGGGAACGTGCTCGAGATCGCCGACTGCGCGACGATCGCATACCGCCCGATCGTGAAACGACGCGAGGTAATCACCCAGACGAGGTAAGACGGCGCAGCAATGGGAGCTTAGAAAAACGGGTTGTGCCGCTTCTCCTCGGCGACCGTCGACGGCGGTCCATGGCCGGGCATCACGACGGTATCATCCGGTAGCGTAAAAAGCCGCGCCTGAACGCTCGCGAGCAGATCTTCATACGTCGATTTCTTGTCGAAGATGCCGCCGACGCTGCCCGCAAAGAGCGTATCGCCCGTAAACACCGTTGACTTGAACATGTAGCAGGACGAGCCGTCCGTATGTCCCGGGGTGTGCAGCATGCGAATCTTCGCCCCGTCGCCGAACGGCAACTCATCCCCATCCACGACCGGCAGCGCCTTCGAGGCCAGCGATCCGATCGCACCGACATCCGCCTTGTGCATCACGATCTGCGCTTCCGGGAAATTCTTATAGATCGGCTCCGTCGCGTCGCAGTGATCGCTGTGCTTGTGCGTGATCAAGATATAGCGCAACGCGTACGGTCCCTCGTTGATGTACTTCATCAAGTTCGCCGGGATGCCGGCGGGGTCGACGAGCGCCGCCGTTTTGCCATCCTCTAAGAAGAAGATGTAACCGTTCGAAGGGTGTGGATCTTGTGGATGATGCCGGACGTTCGGGGGCAGGGCGACGTGCGGCTGCCAGCGCGCTACGGCCGCGTCGGCGAACTTACCGGGATCGAGCTTGAGCTCTTTGGCGAGCGCGCGGGCTTGATCTTCGCTCGCCGCGCCCTTGCCGCTCATCCATTCCGCGATGTGGTCCGCGCCGATCCCGGTCGCGCGCGAGAGGGCCGCGGCGTCGAGCTTACGGCCGCGTGACGCCTTGCGAAGGACGTCGCCGAATTCGTCTTCAAGCATGCCGCCACGCTTTGCAACCCGAGCCGGGTTCTCATCCTTGGGAATCTTTAGAAATGATGCTGACCGATATTCAAGAGCTGCGCCGCCTCACGTCCCCCATACCGCTGCCGCAGGCCTTGGTTTGCGACAACGGACGGATCTGGCTGAGCTCGCGCGGCAGCGGGGCAATCAACGTCCTGGATGCCGAGAGCTGGAAGGTTGAACGCGAGTACACCGGACCGGGGCCAACCTTCGGCTTGACAGTGGCCGGCGACGAGTTGCGCGCCGTTGTGAGCGAGGATGATGACGACCGCTATCTCCGGCGGTTTCTTCCCGCCTCCGGCTTCGCGCCCGAACGCCATCCGCTCCCCGAGTTGACCGGCTCGTATCTCGGTTTCGCCGGCGGGCAGCTCTATCTCACGCAGTGGTACAACCAGAAGCTGCTCCTCATCGATGATCGCGTTCGGGTGAGCAAAGCGATCGACGTTCCGCATCAGATTTGCGGCTGCGTCGCGGTCGGCGCGGCCATCTTGCTGATGACGACCGACGACGAGGAGAGCAACGACTACTTCATCACGCGCGTCGACGTGCGCAAGAGCGAGCCGACCTTCGAAGACCTGGCCCGCGTCCCGTTTCACGCGCGTTCGCTTGCCTGGGACGGCGAGCGCTTCTGGACCAGTCACCGCGAGGCCGATCAGGTCGTCGCCTTTAAGATTCCCCTATAAGAAAGAGGGGGAGACGATGCACATGTATGTGCGGTGCGGTTTCTTGGCGGCACTCTCGATCTGCATGTTTCTCGGCAACGCGCCTGGTTCGGCGCAGCCGGCTCGCCCGGCGAAGCTTGACATCGATCTCTGTCCCGGCCTCGCCGGTCAGCCGCTCGCGCGACGCAACCTCATCACCGAATACCTGCGCATCCCCTCGATCGCGCATCCTGACGGAACGCCGCAAGTCCTCAACCAAACGAACTTCATCCGCATCCGGCGCCGCGACGCGGATCCGCATCGGGTCGACGCGATCCTCATCCAAGCGATCCCCAACGGCGCATCGTCGATCACCGAGCTCGGGACGCAAATCGTCGAGATGGCGCAACGGCAGGGCAAGAACTTCGAGGTCTGGGGCATCGAGCGTCGCGAGAAGAACATGGAAGATCTCGTCGGCATGCGCCGCGCCTATGCCGCCGGCGACCCTTCGGTCGCGCTGCGTTATTATTACGGGAGCAACTATCTCGACGCAAACGGGAAGTTCAACGGAAAAGTCGGAGGTCCGGGTGCAACATTCGTCCCGTTGGCGCAAACCGATGTGCCGTTCCTCGCAAATTGGGACGCGACGGTGATGTTCAGCGACATTGAGAGCATGCTCGACCTCATTCCGAAGAGTTTGCGCCGTACGCACGTCTTCGCTTATAGCGCATCGCCGGGCGGCGGCTTCCTCTCGCAACTCGCGGGCTTCAAACTGCACGACGGCAACCGCGGCTATCAGGAGCTCGCAGGTCTTATCGCGATCGAAGGGCAGCTCTCACGTCAATCGATCGGCGAGGGGTCGCCGAGCGCGGCCGACGTCGACAAGTACAGCGCCGACGTCCAAGCGGTCCGCAACGGGACGACGCCGCGCTTCCTCAACGGGGACTTGCGCGTCCTCTCGCCCGGTCCGGTCGGCGCGATTGCCGGAGAGATGGTCGCGATGTCGGCCGACCTCCAGCCGACGCGCGAGTCGATCTTCGCGATCGGTCCCGGCGCAGCCGGTGGACCGGCGGCCGACGCGTTCAACGCAAAGCTGCGCGTGACGAATCGCGCGCGCATTGCCTACGCGATTGCGGACGATCCGATCCCCGGCTCTTTTACCGGCTCATATTTTTTGAGCGCGTTCGGCGGCCGGATGGGGCGTTTGAATTTCGAACCGATCCCCGGTACGCCGCCCTGTGCGGAGCCCGGACCGCTCGGGACGCTGCCGCCATGTGTACCGCCTGTCGCGCGGATCGACACGTCGCGTGTCTACGATTGGCTCGACGGCGGACCCGGTGGTCCCGCCGTCGCCGGTCATCCGTTCGAAGGTTGGACGAAGACGCCAGCGGGACAATTTGACGGATCAAACGTCAATAGCGGTCCTCATCCGACGAGCCTCACGACCGCCGTCCAAGCGCTAGCGCGCCCGGCGACGCGGACGAATGCGAGGCCGTTGACGATCGACTTCCCGACGGGACCGCGCACGATCGATGCGAGCTTCAACGTCGGGTGGGGTTGGTATTCGAGCAATCGCTACCACTCCGTCGACATCCCGTTCCTCAACCGTTTTCGTAAGGTCTACATCGATCGGCCCGACCTCGGCATCCACCTCGATTTCGACAAGACGGCCGTCGACATACCGGTCATCGAGTATACGGTCCATCTCAAAACGACGAACCCGTTCGACGGTAAGGACTTTACGGCGATCGAACCCGACGGTCTGGTCATCGAGACGCCGCTGGCCGCCAAGCGCAGCCCGATCGACCGGCGAACGACGCTACGCCTGTACAAGAACGTCGACGTTCACACCGCGAGCAACGCGCGCGGAGCGCTCGCACTACGCGGCGCGATCGCGCCCGGCGACATCGGCGCGCAGCCGATCGCCGATACCGTCGTCGGATGGATAGCCGCACGCTCAGGGAAGGAGACGGTCGATCCACCGGCGTTCCCGACGCACCTCAGTTGCGGCCCGTAAGCGCCGAGCAACCTTCTTCGCAATCCGCCCCGTCTAAAGGAAGCAATGGAAAAGGTCATCATCATCGGTTCAGGCCCGGCCGGGCTCACGGCGGCGATCTACGCCGCCCGCGCGAATCTTGCGCCGCTTGTCCTCGCCGGCTACCAATACGGCGGCCAGTTGATGCTGACGAGCGATGTCGAGAACTATCCCGGCTTCCCCGACGGGATCACGGGCCCTGAATTGATGGAAGCGTTCCGCGCGCAGGCCGAGCGCTTCGGCGCGAACGTCCAGTTCGTCGACGCGACCAAGGTCGATTTCAAGATGCACCCATTCAAGGTGTGGGCCGGCGATGAGATCTACGAAGGCGAGACCGTGATCGTCGCGACCGGCGCAAGCGCGCGCTGGCTCAACATCCCGGGCGAAGAGCGGCTGCGCAGCCGCGGCGTTTCGACGTGCGCGACGTGCGACGGCGCGTTCTTCAAAGAACGGCGGATCGCGGTCGTCGGCGGCGGCGACTCGGCGATGGAAGAAGCCCTCTTCTTGACGCGCTTCGGGACGCATATCACCGTGATCCACCGTCGCGACGCGCTGCGCGCGAGCAAGATCATGGCGACGCGCGCCCTCGATCATCCCAAGATCAGCTTCATGTGGGACACGGCCGTCGAGGAAGTCCTTGGCGACGAGAAAGTCACCGGCCTCGAGCTCAAGAATCTCAAGACCGGCGCGCGCTCGACGCTCGAGACCGACGCGATGTTCATCGCGGTCGGCCACGATCCGAACACCGGGATCTTCAAAGGCCAGCTCGAGCTCGATGCCAAGGGCTACATCGCCTCGCCCGACGGCGTCCTAACGAACGTCACCGGTGTCTTCGTTGCCGGCGACGTCTGGGACATCCACTACAAACAGGCCGTCACCGCCGCGGGGATGGGCTGCAAAGCCGCGATGGAAGCGGAGCGTTATCTCGAGGCGATCGAGATGCCGGCCGGCGAAGGCGAGAAGATGCTCCCCGCGTGATCGCGGTCCTCGCCTAGCAGACGATTCTTTGGTAGACTCGGCACATGCGAAAGGCGCAGGTCCGTGCGGCCGCTGTGATCTCCGTCGTGCTGATCGCCTTCGGACCGGTCGGCGCGCCGGGTCAGGTGATTCCCTTTTACGCGCCGCCCGTGACGACGAGCCAGACCACGACGAGCCCCGATCCCAACGATCCGAATGTGGAGATCGTCCGCACCGATACGCAGACGACGTGGCCGGGCCAAGGCTCGTCCGAGACGGGATACGTTCAAATTTGGGTGCGTAAGGGCGACCCGACGCACCGGGCACAGCAGATCGTTCGGCACACCAGGCACCAAGCAGGCAACGTCGTCACGATCGAGGACTCGACGCAAACCTTCACGCTCTCCTCGAGCACGACGATCAGCACGAGCACCGTCATGAACACCCAGACGATGGACTCCACGACGAGCTCCTCGACGGAAACGAAGGATGTACACGGCAACACCACGTCCGGCGAGCTGACGACTTTGGAGATACGGAAGGGGCAAGAGGACCGCCGCTTCCACGCCATGTGGTCACCGTCGGAGCACCGCTATATCGCTGACAACCCGCCGCCCGCCGGGAACATGACCGTCATTCCGCTGCCGGGGCTCGCTCCACCCATGATGGTGACACCGGCCCAGCCGCCGATGCCGATGGTCCAGCCGCAGCACTGACGCGAGATTTGATCGCAGTCGCGCGCGTCTGCGCACTCGCTTTTCTGCTCACAGCGCAGGCATCGCCGGATTTAACGCTCGTGCGCGTCGGCGCCGCGACGGACGATCAGTCCAAACCGGTCCTCTATGCGCAGCAGGCGGGGCTTTTTGCGAAGGCGGGGCTCAACGTCCAAGTCGTCCCCCTCAACGGCGGCGGGGCGGCGATTGCGGCGGCCGTGTCGGGCGGCTCGCTCGACATCGGCAAAGCCAACACGCTCCTGCTCATCACGGCCCATTCGCGGAATCTCCCGTTCACCGCGATCGCCCCGGGCGTCATCACCGGCGCAAGCGACCACGCCGCCGCGCTGATCGTCCCCGCGAACTCGCCCCTGAAGACCGGCCGCGACTTCAACGGCAAAACGGTCGGCGTGACGTCGCTCGTCACGATCGAGCTGCTCGCGACGCGCACCTTCATCGATCGGAACGGCGGCGACTCGTCGACGGTCAAGTTCGTCGAGGTCGCGCCGTCGACGTCGCTTGCTGCGATGGACCAGGGCCGGATCGACGGCGCCTCGATCCTCGAGCCGGCGCTCTCACAAGCGCTCTCGACCGGCAGGGTGCGCGTCTTCGCGTACACTTATAGTGCGATCGCTCCGCGCTTCGACGGTGCCGACTGGTTCACGACGACCGACTTCGCCGGGAAGCATCGCGACGTAGTCGCAAA
This sequence comes from Binatia bacterium, assembly GCA_035604635.1. GTDB lineage: Bacteria > Vulcanimicrobiota > Vulcanimicrobiia > Vulcanimicrobiales > Vulcanimicrobiaceae > DATNIC01. The sequence continues at coordinate 1,947 of DATNIC010000082.1, read as the reverse complement.
GTTCGCGCGAGTCATGCACGATGCGAACGTGTACGTCGCCGCGCACGAGACGGAGACCAATCCGCTCGTCGCCGCCTACGCGGGGATCGATCTCGCTACGCTGTCCAACATGCATCACGTCGAGCGTCCTACGTACTTGAACCCCGCCTACATTCAGCCGCTCATCGACGCGGCAGTGAAATACAAGTTCATCGCGCAGCCCTTTCCGGCGCAGGAATTGATCAACGAGTACGCGCTGAAACCACCCCGCTAGCAGGAAAATTCCGCGTCCGAACGCAGAATAGGACGTATGCTTACCATCGAAGAGAACGAACAGCTCACTCGCGTTGGTCCCGAGACGCCGATGGGCAATTTGCTGCGCCGGTATTGGCAGCCGATCGCTGCGGCCTCGGAGATGAAAGAGCGCTGGACGAAGCGCGTCAAGCTGTTCGGAGAAGATCTCGTCCTCTTCAAAGATCGCCAAGGGCGCTTCGGCTTGATCGGCGAGTTCTGCCCTCATAGGCGCGCCTCGCTCGCCTACGGCATACCGCAAAACGACGGAATTCGGTGTCCCTATCACGGCTGGAAATTCGACGCGACCGGCGCGTGCACCGAGCAGCCGAACGAGCCCGAAGGCAGCAACTTCAAGGATAAGATCAAGACGCCCGGCTATCCGGTCGAAGAGCTCGGCGGGTTGTTGTGGGCATATCTCGGTCCGCTCCCCGCGCCGTTGATTCCGCGCTACGACGGCTTCGTCGCTGAGGGTGCGATTCGCATGGTCGGCTCGGCTGTTATCAACTGTAACTGGCTGCAGATCATGGAGAATTCGGTCGACCCGGTCCATACCGAGTGGCTTCACGGCAAACTCTACGAGTTTATCGAGGAGAAGAACGGCGTCAAGGTTGCGATCTCCAAACATCACGTCAAGATCGCTTTCGACGAGTTCGAGCACGGGATCGTAAAGCGGCGTCTTCTCGAAGGGCAAACCGAAGACGTCTCCGACTGGAAGGACGGCCATCCGGTCGTCTTCCCGACGGCTCTCGCGGTCGGCAGCGGCGGCGGCCTCTGGAAGCAATACGTCTTCCAGCTGCGCGTCCCGATGGACGACACGCACACGATGCACATGTGGTATCACGCCTACATCCCGCCGGAAGGCTCGGTCGTGCCGCAGCGCTTGCTCGACGAAGTCGCCTACTACGACGTCCCGATCAAGGACAAAAACGGCGAGTACATGCTCAACTTCATCCACGTTCAGGACATAATGGCGTGGGAGACCCAGGGCCCGATCGCTGACCGCTCGCGCGAGGCGCTCGCGTGGTCGGATTCCGGCGTGACGATGTATCGCAAGATGCTCCGGCGTGAGATGAAGAAAGTCGCCGAAGGGCAGGATCCGATGAACATCATCCGCGATCCGGCGCAGAACGGCGTCATCGAGCTCCCGCTCGAGAAGTTCAAGGCACACTTCGCGGATGGTTTCGAGAGTTTGCTGCGCCGTCACATGGCGAGCTTCTCGCCGATCGCCGAAGACATCATCAACGTCTTCAAACAGAAACCGAAAGAGCAGCGCGAGACCGTCGGAGTCTAGGCGGGCGCGCTTACTCCGCGCTGCGGTCCGAGGATCCGCGTCAGTTCGGGAGCTTTCACCGTTTCGTCTTTTAACAGCAGCTCGACGACCTGGTCGAGCTGCGTGCGGGCACTGTTGAGGCACTGCCGTGCGTACTCGTGGGCCTCATCGAGCAGACGCTGCATGTCCTGATCGATCCGCGCCGCGGTCGCTTCGCTGTACTCGCGATTTTGTGAGAGCTCGTATCCCAAGAACGGCTGCGATTCATCCGACTTGAATGCGATCAGCCCGAGGCTTCCCATGCCCCAGGTCGTCACCATCTGACGCGCCAGGCTTGTCGCCTGGACGAGGTCGTTTTCGGCTCCCGTCGTCGGCTCGTTGAAGACCAGCTCTTCGGCGGTCCG
>DATNIC010000081.1:0-6593 GCA_035604635.1 Binatia bacterium | reverse complement strand
GCTTGGGCGTGTGCCATCGGTTGGGCGTCCCGCGGTCGATCCGAGCCTTTTGGTCGGGAGGAAGCTCCACTCCACATTGGCGCGCGGCGCGCTGCTGTATGCGGAGATGACAAGCGTCAATGAAATCGTCAAAGCCGGCCAGCCTTGCGTCCTCACCGTGCGCGATGGCGGCGTCTCGCTGACCGCCGACGTGGTCGCTCGCACCAGCGGCGGGATGGGCGAGCAAGTCGCGGTCTGGAATCCGGATACGCGGCGCGCGCTCTCCGGGACCGTCACAGGGCCGGGTAAGGTCGAGCTAGTTCTCCCGGGAGACGGAAGCAGTGAATAAGACCATCGCGCTCGCCTTTGTATTTGTACTCGCGCTCGCGTCGCTTGCGAACGCCGATACGCTGTACGTCTCGCCGCCGGTGAGCGTCGCGCCGGGGCACCCGCTGCGCTTGGGCTCAGATCATCGCGCGACGCAAGTCGGCGACATCGTCAACGTCGTCTTCAACTACTCGGCGACGAATACGCTAAGCGACACGACGTCGATCAGTAAGAATGCCAGCATTGGTGCCGGCAAGGGGGCCGGTTCCACTTCAGGCATCTCGCTTTTCAACACCGTCACGATTCCGACGACCCTCAACGCCCAGACGGGTGCGAACACCACGAAGACGCACGCGATCACGGTCAGCTTCCAAAGCGCGATGATGGCGACCGTGATCGACGTTCTGCCGAGCGGGACGATGGCGATCGCCGGCGATCAGCAGTTCATCATGAACGGCTCGAAGCAGACGGTCCACATCACCGGGATCGTCCGGCAAGAAGACATCGACTTCACCGACAGCATTCCGTCGAACCGCATCGCGAACGCGCAGGCGCGTTACGACGGCAACGTGCCCGCGAACAATCAGGGCGTCCTCCAAAAAATCGTAAACTTCCTGTTCTAAAAAGGCAACTGTGAAAAGACTCATCAGCATCGTCATCCTCGCACTCATCGCGTCAACGCTCGCACCGTCGGCGCTCTTTGCACAGGACGTTCGAGTGAAGGACATCGCCAAGCCGCAAGGCGTGACGGGCAACCAGCTGGTGGGCTACGGGATCGTTACAGGCCTTGGCGGGACCGGCGATTCCACGACGGTGCTGTTCACGAGCCAGACGATTCAGAACATACTGCAGTCCTTTGGGCTCAGCGTCAACCAACAGGCCGTCCGGACGCGCAACGTCGCCGCCGTCACCGTGACGGCGATTCTGCCGGCCTTTGCACACTCGGGCGACAACATCGACGTGCTCGTCTCCTCGATGGGCGATGCGACGACGCTGCAGGGCGGGACGCTGGTCCTCACGGAACTGCGCGGCCCCAACAATCTCGTCTACGCGACGGCGCAAGGGCCGATCTCGGTCGGCGGCTTCTCGATCGAGACCGGCGGCGCCGGCGGCCAGAACAGCGTCTCGAAAAACTTTACGAACGCGGGGCGGATCCCAGGCGGCGCCATCATCGCGCGCGACATGGTTACGAACCTCACCGGCGACGCGAACAATTTCAACTATGTGCTGGGCGAGCCGGACTTCAATACCTCGGCGCGACTGGCCGACGCGTTGAACGCGCGCTTCCCGGGCAGCGCCCACGCGGTCGATGCGCAGACCGTCCATGTCACGCTGCCCGCCAAGTACGTCGGCAATCCCGTCGGATTCATGGCCGACGCCGGCGATCTAACCCTCAACGCGGGTTCAATCGCGAAGGTCGTCGTCAACGAGCGGACCGGGACGGTCGTCATGGGCGGCGACATCAAGCTGGCGCCGGTCGCGGTCGCCCACGGCAACCTCTCGATCCAGATCACGACGACCAACCAGTTCACGCCGCCGGGGCCGTTCACGAACGCGCCGGGTGGAAACACGACCAACACGCGGATCCAGGCCACCCAGTCCGGCCAGAAGCTCATCTACATCTCCGGCGCCGCGACCTTAGCGCAGGTCGTCCGCGCCCTCAACACCATCGGAGTGTCGCCGCGCGATCTCATCTCGATCGTACAGGCACTGCATGAGGCGGGCTCGCTGCAAGCCCAGATCGAGATCATCTGACGATGAGCACGATCGTTTCGACGCAAGCCACGCAGGCCGCGCCGCTGACGCCGGATCAAACGGCGGCGCTGGCGCGTCTGCATCAGGCGACGCAGCAATTCGAGGGCGTCTTTCTCGGCATGCTCTTAAAAGAGATGCGCGCGACGGTCCCCCAGGATGGCATCTTCGGGAAGGCTTCCCCGACGACGCAGACTTTTACGGAGATGCTCGACCAGCAGCGGGCCCAGCAGCTCGCCTCGAGCGGGACGGTCGGGATCTCGAAATTGATGGAACAGCAGCTGCGGGCCGCGGTCCTTGCCAACGCGGGCAAGGAATCCAAGGCGAACGCCGACCGGGGGTTCATCCCGTGAGGCGGCGCTTCTTAACATCCCTAAAGTCCCGAATCCCGCTTTCCGAAGCCTACCTTAGTAGGGGAGCAAGCCCAGAAAGGTCTGGCGGGGATGATCATCAGCCGGGCGGAGATCGAGTCGATCATCTCCGCGTATCGTACGTCCGCGGTGAAACGCAAAGCGCGCGTTCCCGGCGGTGCTACGGTTGCGCCGGCGAGCGACGTCCTCGAGCTATCCGGCGAAACGCTCAATGTCTCCGATTTGCGGGAATCGTTCGCATCGGCACCCTATTATCGCGAAGCGGTGGTCGACAATTTGCGCCGTCGCATTGCGGAGGGCCGGTACTACGTCCCGACCGAGCAGATCGTCGAGAAAATTCTCGGCCGGCTGATCGCCGACGCAGCCGCGAACTAAGAGATAATCGCGACCGGCGCGGCCTCGGGGAATCGCGCTTTGCGATAATCGCGAGCGCGCCCGAGGCATGGGGGCCCCGGCGCGAAGCGCTGGGGGGCGCGGAGAGCTCGGCTCGGAGCGCCTTTAAAACCGGGGTGCTGCTATGAGCAGCGACTCGTGGAAAGCTTTTCTGGAAGCGCTCCGCCACGAAGCGGAGCTCCTGGCTCGCGTCGACGCGTCGGCGTTAGCGCTGACCGACGCGCTCGTTCAGAACGACGTGCGCCGTATCGAATCGGCGAACGCACGACTGGAGCAGGACGGTCGCGCGCACCAAGTGGCGGCCAAAGCGCGGCAAACGATGCAGCGCCGCGGCTTCGGCGATATCCCGCTTTCCCGAGTGATCGGGTATGCGCCCCGAACGGTGCGCATGCGCCTTCGCGGCTATTTGTCGGAACTGACCTACCGCGCAATCTCCGTGGGCATCACGACCAAGAACAACAAGCGACTCATCCTGGCAGGGATGGATCGGCTGCTGAAGGTCGTCATGCTCTTGCAACGAGCAGTATCGGACCAGCCGCGTACCTACAAGCGGCACGGGTTCGCAGCCCCGGACAACAGCGTCCTCGTGAGCAGCCGGGCATGACGGACACAGGGACGCAGCGATGAGTTTCTTTGGGCTTAACCTAGTCGGGAACGCGCTCGACTCGGCGCAAGTCGCGGCCAACGTGACGTCGGACAATATCTCCAACGTCAATACGCCGGGCGCTTCGCGGCAGGTGGTCAACCTCATTCAGGCACAGCCGGTCGTTGCGAGCCCAGCGTTCATCACGCACTTCGGGCCTGGGACGATCGGCGAAGGTGCGCTGGTCCAATCGATCACCCGCATCCATCAGGATTCTTACGACACGCTCTTCCGGGGCGCCAGCACGTCGCAGAACTTCTACCAGGTGCAGCAGGATCAGTTAAACGCGACGCAATCGTCGCTCGGCGAACCCAACAACGGAATCAACTCCGCGCTCAGCGCGTTCCAGAGCGCGATCCAGTCGTTGGCGGCGAACCCGACGGACAGTCCTACGCGCCAGAACGTCATCCAGCAAGCGCAAGTCCTCGTCAGCGCGCTCAACTCGACCGGGGCCGCGATCCAGACGCAGCAGGCGCAGGTCATTCAGCAAGCTGACGCGACGGTCACCAAAGTCAACGGCATCCTCGATCAGATCGCCGCCCTCAACGCCCAGATCCGAGCCTCGAAAGCAGTCGGCGACAACCCGAATACCTTCCAGGACCAGCGCGACTACCTCATCGATCAGCTCTCGCAACTCATAGCGACGCAGACATCGGTCCAGGCAAACGGCTCGACGCTGGTGACGGTCGAGGGCCTCGCCCTCGTCAACGACACGATCGCCTATCACCTCGCGCCGCCGGTCGTCGGAACAGACTCGAGCGGGAATCCCGTCCTCAAAGTGGGGACGGTAAACGATCCCAACCCGGTCAATCCGACCGCGATACCGCTTGGTTCGAGTGGACAGCTCGGCGCCTACGTCGATCTTTACAACAACAAGCTGACCCCGTACCTGAACAACCTCAACGCCTTTGCGGCAGCGCTGGGCAACGAGGTCGACCGGGTTACGCAAAGCGGTTACGATCAAAACGGAAATCCCGGCGCCGCGCTCTTCCAGCCGATCGTCGCCGGTACGGACATCGCCGCCGGAAACATCAAGGTCGGCATCAACGATCCCTCGCAGATTCCAGCCGGTTTGACGACGACCGCCGCGGGGACGCTCATCAGCGCGGCCAACTCGGCGAACAACACGATCGACACCTCGGCTTTGATCGACGGGAACGTCACTCTGAACAACCCGCCCATCTCACCTGCCGGGATTCAGGGTTATCTGACGATCGGCGTCGACGGGATCACCCCCTCGATCAGCAGCGTGCCGCCGGTCCAGACGTTCTACTACAATACGGCCGCCGGCGGGGACGCCGACACGATCGACGACTTCATCAATAATTTCAATTCCGGACATTTCGGCGTCACCGCGAGCTTCGACGTCAGCTCGCAGCGCATCGTCTTCGGCCGCGATCCGTCGAATATCGACTTGTTCCATCGCGCAAACGAGGGATCGCTTCCGCCGACCGCGTCGTTTACGATCACCGATTACTTTAACAATACGGGCGCGCCTTTACCCGCCTACAGCGGGGTCCCGGCGAACTATACGCAACTGTCGCCCGTCGGAACCGCGCTCGCTTCAGGCGCCAACGCGCCCTCGCTCCTGCTCGCGCTGAACGCCGGTTCCATCTCGACGGTCGCGCAAAACAGCGTCAATGCGTTCGGATCGGGCGACAACGGTGATGCGCTCGCCCTGCAGTCGATCTTTACGTCGCCCGTCGGCGTCGGCGCGCTGCAGACGACGAGCCTCAATGCCATCACCGCGGCGCAGGTCGGGACGCAAGTCGTCATCCAGCCGCCCGCCGCTCAGCCGCTGGCGTTCGCGCAGGTGCAGGTCGGCCAAGTGCTCACGGTCGACGCGCAACCCAATCCAAACAATCTGCAGCCGCCGCCGCTGCCGCAGGAAAACGTCGTCGTTACGGCAGTCGATCGGGCCACCGGCACGATCACCGCGGTGTTCTCGCAGCCGCACGCCGCCGGCTTTTCGATCACGACCGCACAGACGCAGACCCTCGGCCAGTCGTACGGCGGCCTCGTGACGCAGATCGGCCTCGACGCGCAAACGGCGATTACGGGGACCACGACGCAGACGAATCTCGCGAACAGCATCAATCAGACGCGGCAGAGCATCGATGGCATCAACATCGACGAGGAGACGCAGAACCTCGTTAAGTTTCAGAACGCCTATCAGGCGGCCGCGCAAAACATGAGCATCATCGAGCAGATGCTCCAGACGCTGATCACCATGGCCCAGAGCATCTGAAAGGGGGTGAGGTAGAGTGCGCATCGCAACTTCGACGATTTTCGACAACCAAACAAATGCTATCGACAACCTGACGTTCCAGCAAAATCAGCTCGGCAACGACATCTCGTCCGGAAAATCCCTGAACGAGCCGTCCGACAACCCGACGCAGATCGCGCAGGATCTCTCGCTGCATACTTCGATCGCGGACCAAAACAACGCGGCGACGAACATCGGCCAGGCTGTCAACAAGCTGTCTTCGACCGACGGCGCGCTTGCGAACCTCACCAACGCACTTCAGAGCGCGCGGCAGCTCGCGGTGCAGGGAGCGACGGAGACGTTGACGGTTTCCCAGCGCCAAGCGATATCCGGACAAGTCGATCAGCTCCTGACGCAAGCGATCGGCGTCGCCAATACCAATTACGCCGGTCAGTACATTTTTGCCGGGACCAGTACGCTGCCCTCAGCTCCCGTCGTGCCGCAGGGCTCGCCGACGAGCTCCGTCGGCTTCACCGGCAACCTCGAAACGCAGAACCAGGTGTTTCAAAACGGCCAGAGCTTTGCGCTCACGACCACGCTGCAGCAGGCCTTTAATTTTCAGGCGGCTGACGGCTCGCCCGATGCGTTCAGCGTCCTCCAAAACCTGCGTGACACGTTGGCGAAGGGGACCGTGACCGATCAGAGCGCGACCTCCGTCAACCAAAAAGGCACCGTGATCTCGCCGGCGACGACGCTGGGGGCCGCGACCCTTGCGACTACGTTGACGCCCGACGCGAGCGGCAACTATTCGATCTCGATCAACGGCCAGCCGCCCAACGGCCCGGCTGCCAACGTGCTCGTCACGTTCCTGCCGACCGATACGATGGCGCAGGTCGTCGCAAAGATCAATGCTTTTACGGCG
>DATNIC010000080.1:0-25790 GCA_035604635.1 Binatia bacterium | reverse complement strand
GTATGAGCAAGGGAGCGCGCCGGGGGAGTACGGTAAAGTGATCGCAGCGATGTTTATCGATGAACCGATTGAGAAAATCATCGACGACTGGAATCTCTTCGAAGATAAGGTCGTGAAGAAGTTCGCAACCTTCCGAACGGTCAATCAAAACATTATCGGCGTGCGGCGACGAGTGATCGGTCTCGAGACGATCGACCCGAAGAAGGGGAAGATGGAGTCCATCGAAATGGGGCCCGCCGGAATCGTCACTCAGCGGCGCGAGACCCTGAACATGCACATCACGTGCAGTGGAACGCCACATCGGGGACGGCACAGCTTCGGGTACTGGCATATTAACCCCATGGACGAGCTGTATTTTTCGATTCCACCGCAGCCGGGGGAAGAATTGGGTTACTTCGTCGTGGTGATGCAGACGCCGCGCGGTAACGAGACGGAGAGCTTCGCTTGGTACTGCAACCAGTGCGTGACGCTTATCCGTGAGACTCGTTTCGAGAGCGGCCGATACGGGCTTGAAGAGTTCTGGCGAGCTGAGCTGGGCGCCGTTCGAAGCTACAACAGCGACCAGCGGAACCGGACGTGCCCCGAGTGCGGCAACGTAAATCCCCTCGCCTATTGCTGGAATACCGCAAAGGACACACCCGAAGAAGCAGCAGCACGGCAAGTTTGGTAGCAAGGTGAGCCGGCAACCCTTGGTAGGCATCGATATTGCCGCCGCAGGAGCCAAGGGTGTCTGGCAGCGCGCCAGCCGATACAGCGTCTGGAGCAAAGAATATCCCGCCCAGGCTCCGGCTTTGAGCATCGTTGAAGCGCTCCCCGGGGGGCTGCTTCGGGTTCCGGACGACCCGCGGTTGTTCCACGTCATTCCGGCCGGGACGCGGCACCGGCTGGAACACCTCTTTGGCTTCTGGCGGATTTCGGGCAGCGATACGGTGATCGTACGGGCCCAGGTCGATCGCGCCGTCAGCTACACGTTTATCGTTCGCAACGATTGGCCCGAGTATGCAGCGGACGAGACACTGTTCGCGTGCGCAAATTGCGACCTCGAGCTGCAAAGGTTTACATTCGAGACGCCTCGCTTCGGCGTGCAAGCCTATTGGACCGAGGCCCTTCGGCTTGCCCGCGCGTTTAACGCGCAGTATTCGGGTCGCGCATGCACGGCTTGCGGCAATTCACAGCCGCTCGCTTACGGGATCGACGAAGAGGCGGATACCGCAGAAGAGCGCGCTGCCCGGATGCAGTGGTAAAACGAACTAAGCGAAACTCATATCGACCGTTTCGCCTAGTCCAACGTGGCGCGGGAAGAGATCGACGGCCTTAAGCGCGTCGATGTCGCGGCCAAGTGACTCAGCTTCGATGCGGCAGTCCGCCGGGAAGCCGGCCGGCAAGAAATTGCGCAGCAGGTCGACCGTCTCCAGACTCATACGCGACAAGTATTCGAAGAACGACGCCTGGGGCGCGTCCGGGTCCGTCGCGGTGAGATAGTCCCCAACCGCGCGCTGGTGGGCGCGGAGGAAGGCTCGACCCGCGTCCGGCGTTCGACGCATGAAATCAGTCGAATACAAGATATATCGATTCTGCCAGTCCGGGAAGACGTCGGATCCGGTCTTCCAGCGTCGCAGCAGTCCGTGAGCTTCTTCCTCGGCGATTTGTCTGGGACGCCGGCCGATGATCACGTCGATTTCTTTGCGCTCCAATGCGGAGCGGCGCGCGTCTCCCTCGTGGGGTACCGGGACGAGCCGGACGTCGGCCAGCGAAAGACCGTCACGGCGGAGCACGTCATAGTACGTGAGGTAGTCATCGCCACGTCCCCACGTCAGCCCGATTGCACGGCCCCGGAGCCCAGCGTCTAGTTTTCCCGAGTCTATCAAATCCGGCCGCGCCAAGAGCGCCGGCAAACCGTGCCCGGGCGACAGGCGCTCCTGTACTGCCACGGCCTTGAAGCGGCCGAGAAACTCCGGCCGCGCACAGTAGTCGATGTAACCGACGCCGGCATCGGATTCGCCTCGAGCGACGCTTTGCCAGGGATGATCGTGCGGCTCGATGACTTCGACGTCGAGCCCTTCTTCGGCGAAATAACCCCGATCGATTGCGATGAAGACGGGAGCGAAGATGATACGGGCCGATTCGCCCGGATAGCGGGCGAACTTCAAAGGGCAGCTCCGCCAAACCGGGATGCGTTCACGAAATCTTCCGTCTTCGAGTCCCACCGCACGAAGATGACCGCAGAATCATCTAAGCCGTGCTGGTCGCCGAGCCGGAAGTCGTACATGCCGCTGGAGCCGGGAAAGTCGTGCAAGTTCAGGATATAGTCGCGGAGCTTCTCAGCCGTCGTCGAGGTACCGAGCTTTCTGAGAGCCGAGACGACGATGAGAGCGGGGTCCCAGGCCTGTCCGCTATCGGGCGTCGGTTTGACGCCCGCCGCCTTGAAAGCGCCGTAGAACTGATCGATTGCGGTCTTGAGCGCGCCTCGCTTGATGGTGTCGGCGGCATAGTAGAGCATTCCGTTGAGATACAGCTCGCGGGGCAGGATCGATTGAACCTGCTTCAACTGGTCGGGCTGCTCGTTTGCAGCCGACGTGATGATGGGGATGTGGAGTCCCGCGTCGTTCAGCGCGCGCAGCAACGTTGCGAAAGCCGCACCCGACGCCGGCGTGAAAACGACTTGGGGCTCCGCGGCCTTTATGCGCGCCACCTGCGCCGTCACCGTCACGTCGCTCGGGTTGAACGATTCCCAAGCGACGATCTTCACGTCGCGATTTTCAGGCAACGAGAGCGCGTACTTCGATTCGAGATCGCTCGCCTGGCCCGACGCCGTCGTCGTCGTGATCATCGCCATGTGGTACCAGCGCTTCCCCCTGGAAAAACGCAGCACCGCGGGCATGATGCGGTGTAGCGATGCGGATGCCGAGAACACGTAACCGCCCGGCTTCGGCGAGTAGCCGGGGGTGAAGCAGTAGTTTACCGGCCCCTTCTCCATGAGCGGGGCGATCGCCGCACACGTTTGGGTCTGTCCCGAACCGAGGATGACGAGCGGATGCTTTGCGAGCAATTGGTTTGCCAACTGAACCGCGACGCGGGGCTCGGTCTGGTCGTCGTGCAGCTCGAAGTGTACGGGCTGTCCGTTGATCCCGCCCTGACTGTTGGCGAACTTCTCATAGACCCTGAGGGCTTCGGATTCCGTTTGTCCCACCCAGGCATTGGCGCCGGTGCCGTTGATGAGGACGTCGATCACGTACGGTTCGGGAGCCGGCGACGCCGGCCCGACCGACAATGCAAAAAGCGCGATCAGCGTTGCCGCCTGAGCAAGGGTACGGTTCATGCCGAGGCACCGGCGAGTTCGCGCGCTTCGCTATGCCACGGAGCGTCTTCCACGATCGTTTCCGATACCTCGAATCGGCTGTTGAACTTGTGCATCGACTCGTCCACATGCACTTTGAAGGGATAGCGCGAGTAGATCACCATCCGCCGGAAGTCGGCCTTGCAGTTTCGGACGGAATGAGCAATGCCCAAGGGAATCAGGAACAACTCCCCCGGCGTCATGCTTTGGCTCGCCTCGAACTCCGACATATTCTCGGACGCGCCCATGAACTGTAAGCCGAACTCCTCGCTCTCGAGAGCGCGATGGAATGCGAACTGTTCGCCAACCGTGTTGTAGACTTCCATCATGCAAGTCGGCGTGGCGAGAAACTTCGGTCCCGGGCCCCTTCGGCCGGTGACTTCGGTGAACAGATCGAAGGGCCGCAGCTTCTTGACCGCACTGACCTTTCGATCGCGCTCGGTGCTACTGACGTTCACGACGTCCTCGAAGCGACGCCTGACCTCGGTTGCGTCCGCGGGATCCTCGTCCCAAACGAACATCTTCTCGATCAGCGCGGCCCCCTGGATTGGTCCTTCCAACGGTTTGAGGGCCGGACCGCCGAAGCGTTTGACTTCGAATCGGGTGCGGCCGACGCAGAGTTCTTCGCCCATGACACTCGTCACGGGCGCGTGCATCGCAACGGTCATGCGGAGCGAATCCGCGTCGCCGATGCTGCGACGTGCGATTCCGCGGGGAATGACGAGCATCTCACCGGGTAGGAGTTCATTGATCGCCATCTCCGATTCGATGGTGCTCTTGCCGGCAAATTGGAAGATGGCCTCGTCGAAATCGATGTTCCGGCGGAAGAACGGAGCCACTCCGGCCGCGCTTTCGAACGCCACGCGAACGTCCTGGTTCGAGAAGACGAATACCGGCCTATGAGGCTCGCTGATCAGATCGAAGGGGCGCAGCTTGGGTGGCTTTCGCTTGCCCGTAGCCGCCCCGCACAGATCTTCCTTGCTGCGCTCCGACCACGCAAGCATTGCAGACATCTGTCCAGGCTCCCAGCCGGTCATAAACTCACGAACCTTGGTCATATCAGCCTCACAATGACGGAAACATCCACGCTTACGGGTTGAGCAGCTTCTTAAGGCCTTCCTCGTCGAGGATCGCTATCCCCAACGATTCGGCTTTCGTCAATTTGCTGCCGGCTTCGATGCCTGCGATCACATAGTCGGTCTTTTTGCTGACCGATCCCGTGACTTTGCCGCCCGCCTCGACGATCTTCGCGCTCGCCTCGTCGCGCGTCAGCGACGGTAACGTCCCGGTCAACACGAACGTCTTGCCGGCAAGCGCACCGGCCGCCTTGCGCGCGCGTTTGGGCGCGGTCATGTCGACCCCTGCGCGTTTGAGCCGGTCGATCATCGCGCGATTGGGCTTCTGAGCGAAGAACAGTTCGAGGCTCTCGGCGATGCGCGGCCCGACGCCGTCGATCTCCGAGAGCTCGTCCTCCGAGGCGGCGGCGAGCGCATCGATCGAGCCGAAATGCGACGCTAGGATCTCGGCGTTCACCGCACCGACAAACCGGATCCCCAAGCCGAAAAGCAAGCGCGCGAGACCGCGCGACTTCGAGTTTTCGATCGCTTCGAGGATATTGGCGACCGTCTTGTCGCCCATGCGCGGCAGCGTGCCGAGTTCGTCGGCCGTCAACGCATAAAGATCAGAGACGTCGTGAACGAGGTCTGCGTCGACCAGGACGCTCGAAAGGACGTCGCCGATCCCTTCGATGTCCATCGCGCCGCGCGAACAGAAATGCCGGATCCGTTCCTTGCGCTGCGCCGGACACGTCGCGTTGGTGCAACGCGACATCGCCTCGCCTTCGGGATGGTCGACGGCCGAACCGCAGACCGGACACTTCTTCGGCAAATGGTAAATCGGAGGATTTCCCTTGCGCTCACCGGGGACGGGTCCGACGACTTCGGGGATTACGTCGCCCGCGCGCCGGACGATCACGACGTCGCCGACGCGAATGTCCTTACGGTGGATATCCCCCTCGTTGTGCAGCGTCGCCATCCGGACCGTGACCCCGCCGATGCTGACCGGCTCGAGGACCGCGTACGGATTGAGCGTCCCGGTCCGGCCGACGTTGACGCGGATCTCGAGCAGCTTCGTCTGCGCCTCGCGCGCGCGGAACTTGTAGGCGACGGCCCAACGCGGATCGCGTCCGGCGCTCCCGAGCTTCTCCTGCAGCGCAAGCTCGTCGACTTTGACGACGACGCCGTCGATCTCGTAGTCGAGCGAGTCGCGCTCCGTCTCCCAACGCCGGCAATAAGCGATCAGCGCATCCATCGTCTCGCAGCGCGCGTTGTGCGGATTCGTCGGAAAACCGAGCGAGCGCAGATAGGCGAGCAATTCGAACTGCGTGGTCAAGGTCTCGCCCTCGACCTCGCCGACCGCGTAGGCAAAGAACGATAGGCGCCGTTGCGCCGTCAGCCGCGGATCGAGCTGACGGATGCCTCCCGATGCCGCGTTGCGCGGATTCGCAAACGTCGCTTGCCCCGCGGCGTCGCGTTCAGCGTTGAGTTTTTCGAAGTCGGATTTGCGCATGTAGACTTCGCCGCGCGCCTCGATTCGCCGTAGAACCTCTCCGCGCAGGCGCAGCGGGATCGACTTGACGGTTCGCAGATTGGCGGTGACGTCTTCGCCGATCGTCCCGTCGCCGCGCGTCCCACCCCGGACCAAGGCGCCGTCCTCATAGTGAGCGGCGATCGCCAGACCGTCGATCTTCAACTCGAGCGTATACGCGACATCGGTCCCCGCCAATCGGCGTACCCGCGCATCGAACGCGCGCAGCTCGTCCTCGTCGAAGGCGTTGGCGAGACTCTGCATCGGACGGACATGCCGGTATTCGGGAAAACCGGCTCCCGCGATCGCGCCGATTCGCTGTGTCGGCGAATCCGGAGTGATGAGCTCGGGATGGGCCGCCTCGAGCTCGACGAGCTGCCGAAAGAGCCGGTCGTACTCGGCGTCGCTGATCTTCGGGTCGTCGAGGACGTAGTAGCGGTAATTTGCCTCCTCGATCTTCTCGCGCAACTCTTCAGCGCGCTGGGCGAATGTATTCAGCGGACCGGAGCCACCCGCTCGCGTTCGGTCTTCATGCGGCGTCAGCGCTTGCGCCGGTACGCGCCCAATCCGGGCCGAAACGTCTTGTCATCGAGAAACTGCTTCATCCCCTGCTCGCGTCCGCGCTCGGTATCCTGTACCGTCGTTTGGTCCATCTTCGCCGCCAAATAGTCGGCCGCAGTGTCCCACGACATGCCCTCGCGGATCGCTTTGTATGCGAGCTTCGCCTGACGCAGCACCGTCGGGTTCTTTTCCAGGAGGACCAGCGCCAGCTTACGGACGCGTTCGCGGAGTTGGGCGCGAGGGACCGCCTCGTTGACGAGCCCCATGTCGGCGGCTTTCTTTCCGTCGAACGTCTCGCCCGTCATGATGTAATAGAGCGCATCTCGCTGGTTCATCACCATCGCGACCGCTTTGGTGACGACGCCGGCCGGGATGATCCCCCAGTTGATCTCCGAGAGGCCGAATATCGCGTCTTCGGCCGCGATCGCGAGGTCGCAGGAGACGAGCGGCGTGAACGCACCACCGAAGCACCAGCCGTTGACCATCGCGATCGTCGGCTTCGGATACGGCGCGAGGAAGCGCCACTGCCACATCGCGTTGATCCGATAGACGCGCTGCCGCTCGAGCGCCGGCAAATCGTCGGTCGCGCGAAAGTAGTCCTTCAGATCCATCCCCGCGGAGAACGACTCGCCCACGCCGGTCAGCACGAGGACACCGCAACGATCGTCGACCTCGAGCGCCTCGAGGACCTCGAGCATCTCATACGCGAGCTCGGCGCTCATCGCGTTTCGCTTTTCCGGGCGATTGATCGAGACCCACGCGATACGCTCGTCGAACTCGACCAAAACGTCTTTTCCACCGGGGACGCGGCTATCGCTCATCGCTTTCTCCTTGGGTCCGTACCTTCGGCTACTTCCGAGGGAACTTCTTCCGCGGATTAGAGCCCGAGCGCTTCCGCGAGCAGCCCGAGGTAGGAAACGAAATTCTTCGACCGCCCGACGCTCGTAGCGTAGATCGGTCGCCGGACTTGATTCATGCTCGCCGTGAGGACCGGTCGCTCGGTCATGTGAAAGGCCAGACACGTTTCGTCCCACGGCAGGCCGCAGAAATCGACTAGCCGTCGTGCCTGTCCTTCCAAGTCCGCCACGATGCTCTCGTAGTCGACTTCCAGAAAACGATCCGCCGGAAGTATCGCTCGCCAGTGGCGCATCAGCTGGTCGTAGGCTCGGAAGTAGCGTCCGAGCTCGGTCTGATCGTAGCAGAATCCGATTCGATTATCGAACAGGGTGAGATAACACGACAGGCACGTGTCGAGCGAGTCACGCCGGCAATGAATGATGCGCGCGTTGGGCAGCATCAAACGGATGAATCCGACGTGGAGAAAATTGAACGGCATCTTATCGATAATGCGCTCAGCGTCGGGCGCCCGGCAAGCGAGCGTTGCGATGTACTCATCGGCAGCGTCCCGCAGGCGATCCCTGCGCGATGGGTCGAGCCCTTCGACGGCGCCACCGATGAACGGCAGCTCTCCCGCTCCGAAAACCAACTGGTGCGACGCCAGGATTTGTTCGACCAAGCTCGTCCCCGAACGTGGCATCCCGATCACGAGGATCGGCTGTTCGGAAAGGTTACCGCCGCCTGCATGTCGTTCGAGAAAATCGGCCGAGAAGGTCTCGGCGATGTCGAGCATGCGTCGCTCGTCGGCTTCGATGCTGTAGTCGATCGATGCGCGCTTCATCCCGTTCCCATCCGCCACGTGCGAAAATCCGGCGCCGACCTCGCCGGCCGAAATGCACGCCCGACCGATTGCGAACTTTAGCTGAATGCTGTCGTTGAACGTCAAACTCTTCGAGCCGCGCAGCAGGTTTTGCATCGCGGCGATGTCGTGCGCGCCAACCTGAAAATCCGTGACGAGAGCGCGAGAATACCAAGCGACGGCAAGCGTCGGATTTTCTTGGAGGACGACCTCGAGCTCGCGCATCGCCTCGGCGTTCCGGCCCTGCTCCAGCAACATCATCGCTTTGCGCACGCCGACCTGTCCGCTACGTGCCCGGGATTGGGCACGATCGAATTCCGCCAGAGCCTCGTCGTAGAGTCTCGCCGCTTGCAGAGCGACGCCGAGAATCTCGTGCGCTTGGGCGGACTCGGGATGCTTGGTGACCGCACGGCGAGCGAGTTGGACGGCTTCGCTTCCTCGGTCGAGCTTTGCCAGGGTTGCGGCGCGCAGCAAGGTCGCGGCGAGATCGTCGGGCTCGCGCTCGAGTGCGGCATCGACCCAGGGGAGTGCGGCTTCGTAGCCCGCCACGAAGCCCGCTGCTACGGCGGCATTCACGTACGCGACGGTCAAGTCGGGCCGGATTTCGACGGCGCGCTTCGCGTGCTGCAACGCCTCCACGGGCTCACCTAGGAGACAGAGAACGACGGCTAGATCGTTGTGCGCAACGGGATCGTTAGGGTTGCGTTCAACGGCCTCGCGTAGAGCATCGCGTGCCGCTTCCATGCCTGTATCCTAGCCGCCGTGGTTTGGGCCAGGCTTGGAAATCCCTTAGAGTCTATACCTCGACGGCGACGCGCTCCTCGTGGGCGAGGTCGTCGAGTGCAGCGATGTTCTGCCGTTCGAGCTCGTCCATGTGCGCGCGATCGAGCGCGTGACGACCCTGTGCGCGCTCGTCGCTCAGGCGATCCTTGAGATAGAGCCCCGTAAACGAGCGTTCGTTCTGGGCCACTTCTTCCGGCGTCCCGGTTGCGACGACCGTCCCGCCGCGATCTCCGCCTTCCGGACCGAGATCGATCAGGTAGTCGGCGGTCTTGACGACATCGAGGTTGTGCTCGATGACGAGGACCGTGTTCCCCATCTCGACCAGGCGCTGCAAGACCTCGAGCAGCTTGTGAATGTCGGCAAAGTGTAAGCCCGTCGTCGGTTCGTCGAGGACGTAGAACGTCCGTCCCGTCGAACGCTTCGACAGCTCCGTAGCGAGCTTGATGCGCTGCGCCTCGCCTCCCGAGAGCTGCGTCGCCGGCTGACCCATCTTGATGTAGCCCAGGCCGACCTCGCAGATCGTCTTGAGCTTGTTATGAACGCGCGGGATCGACGCGAACAACTCGTCGGCCTCGTCGACGCGCATCTCGAGGACGTCGGCGATCGACTTCCCCTTGAACTTCACTTCCAAAGTCTGCGCGTTGTAGCGCTTGCCTTTGCAGACCTCGCACGGGACGTAGACGTCGGGCAGAAAGTGCATCTCGATCTTGATGATCCCGTCGCCCTCGCAGCCTTCGCATCGGCCACCCTTCACGTTGAACGAGAACCGCCCCGGCGTGTAGCCGCGCATCTTCGAGTCGGGCAGCTGCGAGAAGAGCTCGCGGATGTAGTCGAACGCGCCGGTGTACGTTGCCGGATTGCTGCGCGGCGTGCGGCCGATCGGAGATTGATCGATCACGACCAGCTTGTCGAGCGCGGCTGCGCCCTTCACCGTCCCGTACGTCCCGCCGGCGGGTTGTCCGTGCAGATGCTGGTTGAGCGCTTTGACCAAGACCTCGTTGACGAGCGACGATTTTCCGCTCCCGCTGACGCCGGTCACGCAGGTGAACGTCCCGATCGGAAAGTCGACGTCGACCCCGCGCAAGTTGTTCGCTTTCGCGTTCTTCACGTTGAGCCACGCGCGCGGCGTGCGGCGAACCTTGGGGATCGGGATGAAGCTGCGCCCCGAGAGATACGCGCCCGTCGCAGATTCGGGATTCCTGAGGACCTCTTCGAGCGACCCAACGGTCAAGACGCGGCCGCCTTCGGCGCCGGCACCGGGGCCCATGTCGACGATCACGTCGGCCTCGCGCATCGTGTCCTCGTCGTGCTCGATGATGATCAGCGTGTTTCCAATATCGCGCAGGGTCTTCAGCGTCGCCAAGAGACGATCGTTGTCGCGTTGATGCAAGCCGATCGACGGCTCATCCAAGATGTAGAGGACGCCGACGAGCGAGCTGCCGATTTGCGTCGCCAGCCGGATTCGTTGCGACTCGCCGCCCGAGAGCGTCGTCGCGCTGCGCGCGAGATCGAGATAGCCCAGGCCGACGTTCGCGAGAAAGCCTAGGCGCGCGCGGATCTCCTTGAGGATCTGATGCGCGATCAGCTCCTCGCGTTCGCTCAGCTTGAGCTCGCGGAAGAACGCCTCCGAGCGCTCGACCGGGAGTTTCGTGACCTCGTTGATGTTCGTACCACCGACCGTCACGGCGAGCGCTTCGGGCTTGAGGCGGGCGCCTTTGCATGCCTGACAAGTGGAGGCCGACATGAACTTCTCGATCTCTTCCTTGACGTAGTCGCTCGAGGTCTCGTTGTAGCGGCGCTGCAGATTGTTGACGACGCCTTCGAAGGTCGTCTCGTAATTCCAAGAATGGCCGCTGCGCGATTCGTAGCTGAAGCGCTGCTTCTTATCGCTGCCGTAGAGGATCATCTCGACGACGTCTTCGGGCATCTTCTCGATCGGCGTCGACATTTTCACGCGCCGGCTGCGCAGCACGCGTTCCAACTGCTGCATGTAATACGGATTCATCGACGGGTAGCGCCCGGAGCCCATGTTCCTGCTCCACGGGACGATCGCGCCGCCCTCGATCGACTTGCTCCGGTCGGGGATCACCTTCCACGGATCGATCTCGATCTTCACGCCCAAGCCGCTGCACGTCGGACACGCGCCGTAGGGCGAGTTGAACGAAAACAGCCGCGGCTCGAGCTCTCCGAACGAGAGGCCGCAATACACGCAGGCCAGCGCCTCGCTAAACGTGATCTCGCGCGATTGCTTGTCCGGCGTCTCGGCGACGACCGTCACGATCCCGGTCGAGAGCCGCAACGTCGTTTCGACGCTGTCGGCGAGACGCTTGCGCAAGTCGGGCTTCTTGATCAGACGGTCGACGACCACCTCGATCGTGTGTTTCTTTTTCTTGTCGAGCTCGATCTTTTCGCGAAGCTCTTTGATCTGGCCATCGACGCGGACTCGCGCGAAGCCCTCCTTTGCGATCTCCTCAAAAAGCTTGGTGTACTCGCCCTTGCGCCCGCGGATCACCGGCGCCAGGAGTTGCAGCCGCGTCCCTTCCGGCTGCTCCATGATCTGATCGACGATCTGGTCGCTCGTCTGCGCGCTGACCTCGCGGCCGCAGTTGTAGCAATGCGGTCTCCCAATCCGAGCGTAGAGCAAGCGCAGATAATCGTAGATCTCGGTGACCGTACCGACCGTCGAGCGCGGATTCTTCGACGTCGACTTCTGATCGATCGAGATCGCCGGCGAGAGCCCCTCGATGTAATCGACGTCAGGCTTCTCCATTTGCCCGAGGAATTGACGGGCATACGCCGAGAGCGACTCGACGTAGCGACGCTGCCCTTCGGCATAGATCGTGTCGAACGCCAGCGACGACTTCCCGGAACCGGAGAGCCCGGTGATGACGATCAACCGGTTGCGCGGCAGAGTAAGGTCGACATTCTTGAGGTTATGTTCGCGGGCGCCCTTGATAACGATCGAATCGAGGGCCCGGGGGGACGCCTGGGACATTGCTTCGGTTTAGACCGGTCCGCAGCGCCAGGCGTTGCGCTTAGGGCGCAGCGGTCGGTCCGACGGGCGCGTTGCGCAGATTGAGATACTCGCCCACCACCACGAGCGTAAAGTACGCGATCGCGATCTGATCGATGACGGCACCGATCAGCGGCCCCACGAACGGAGCCCACCGCAACGCCAGGATGATGAACCATGCGCCGATCGCTATGACGCCGATCATCACGACGACGATCAACGTCGTCCAGAAGCGCTTGGTCGAGATCCGATACGATTCGGCCAACGCGTCGAGGCCGCGCCGCCCGCCGACGACGGCTGCCGGCATCGTGTAGATGAAGAGCAGGACGTAGGCGAGCAGCGCTAGACCGAGCGTCGGGACGGCGAGGATCGCGGCGACGATCCCGAGGACGAAGAGTCCGACCATCGCAACGAAGATGTGCGCCGAGTCGCGCTCGAAGGCGCGCCTGCCGTCGGCTAAGGTCGCCCTTCCCCGTTCCCAGGCCGCACCGGCCATCCCCGTCGTGAAGGCGGTGTTCGCGATCGCGCCCAGGATCGTAATCACGATCAAGACGATTCCGGCGACCGCGTGGCCGGCGCTCGAGGCGAGACTCCCCGTGCTGATGTCGTCGCCGGAGTTCCCGAAGAGACCCTGGGCAAAGCCGACGATCACGCCGATGATCAAGCCCGGGACGATTAAGACCCAATTATGGGTGAGTAGATGCCAAGACCGGGCGAAAACGCCCTCAACGGAATGGGTGTGCACCGCGCGCTCCTCTTTATAACGGGGGACTTCGCCGCACAGGCCCCCTACCTCGCTAAGGGTAGCACATTTTCTACTTGACCGATGCGCTCGACCGTCGCGTCGGGCGGCGGCGCGCCCTTGGGCAACGCGGCCGCGTGCACGTTCACCCAGACGGTGAACAAGCCGGCCTGCGCGGCGCCGCGAATGTCGCGGTCGTACCGGTCGCCGACCATCGCGCTGCGCGCCGGCGCGCTCTGGAGCTTGACGCAGGCGTGCGCAAAGAGCAGCGGATCGGGCTTGACCATCCCGACTTCGTCGGCGATGAAGATCGCATCGAACATCGGACCCAGCCGCAAGAGCTCGATCTTCTCGCGATGCGTCTCGGAAAAACCGTTGGTGACGAGTCCGAGCTTGACCCCGCGCTCGCGCAACGAACGCAGGAGATCGATCGCGCCCGGGAAGAGCTCGAGCCGCTCGTTGCGCACGGCGACGTAGCGGTCGGCGGCGTATTCGGGCAGGTTCGGGACGTCGAGCCCGACAGCGTTGAGCGCGTTGCTCCACATCCGCGTGCGGATCGGAGCAAGCTTCACGGAGAGCTGATCCGGCGAAAGAAGCTGCCAGAACGATTCTGCTTCGTTGACGTACGCAGCTTTGAGCGCGAGGGCGTCGATCGCATGCATCGCGGCGATCTCTTCGGCAACTCGCTCGGCTGCTCCACGGTACGACGCGGTGTCGTCGTGCAAGGTGTCGTCGAGATCGAAGAGGACCGTATCGAGGCGCCGCATCGTCAGAAGAGGACGCGGAACGAGCGCTGCGCGTAGGGATCGATCGAGAACACCAAGGCTCCGTCTTCGAGGTTGACCTCGCCTGCGACCTCGCTCGTCGCGCTCTTCGCGCGTCCGGCGCAGCGCAGCCGGACGCGGCGCGCGGCTCCGTCGCATTCGACGACGGAGACGATGACACCGTCGCCCTCCGGCGTCGGCGTGGTCGCCGTCACGATGACGGCCTCGTCGCCGGATTCGAACAGTGCGACGCGATTGGGATGGACGAACGCATCCCAGGCGCGCTCGACGGCGCTCGCCGGCGCGTGCTCGTATGGTGCGTAAGCGAAGGCGAAGGACGTATCGGCGGCGGCCGCGGGGCGCAGCAAACCGCTCCCGCGCAGCAGCGTCGTCGCGAAGTGGATCCCGCCGCGCTTGAGCCTGCGCACCTGCCATTCGCGCGGCTCGGCGGTGAAGACTGCGACGCCGGTCCCGTCGCTTGCCATGGCGCGCGCGTAGCGCTCGTTCGTAACGACGTCGTCGCGTGTGGCGAGCGCGAGCCAGTGTTCGGAACGCAGCGTCGTTCGGCGCTCGCGCCAGTGGGCGGCGAGATCGACGCGCAAGAACGGCTCGTTCTCGCGCAAGGTCAAGCGCATCAAGAACGCCGAGCCCCCCAGCGCGAACCGGACGTCGAGCGCGCCCTCCGCGAGCTCGGCGTTCTCGCGCCTGATTCGCTTCGGCCAGCGTCCGACCGCTGCCCAGAGCACGTTCGCCTGCGCGACGACGCTGCGCCCGCGCGCCGTCATCAGCTCGACAAGCGTTCCGGTGCCGCGGACGCGCGCGCTGATGAACCCGTTGTCGAAGACCCAATCGCCATCGTCGCGCGTCGGCGAGACGATGCGTTGCTCGCGCTCGACGAGCGCCGAGCGCGGGAGGATCGAGCGCGCCGCCTCATAGATATGCTCGACGTCGCCGATCGAGCGGGCGGCGCCGAGATCGCGCGCTAGAGCTGCG
The DNA here is from genome assembly GCA_035604635.1 of Binatia bacterium. Classification (GTDB taxonomy): domain Bacteria; phylum Vulcanimicrobiota; class Vulcanimicrobiia; order Vulcanimicrobiales; family Vulcanimicrobiaceae; genus DATNIC01. The sequence goes on along the minus strand of DATNIC010000080.1, from coordinate 11,315 downwards.
GTCAGATTGCGCGGAGCACGGACAGCGATACACCAGGCGCAGAGCTCTTGCGCCTCTTCCAGGGCTCGTTCGAAAACCGGCGCTAACCTTTCTCCCCGTGCCAGTAGTCGAGATCGACGCCGCCCGCGCCGCTGACCATCCGGCGCATGACGCCGCGCGCGAAGAGCAGCTTGTCGGAGTCGGGGTAGAAACAGCAGTCGCTTGGATCGATGTTCGCAAGGGCCAGCACGAGGCACTTTTCCTTCGTATCGTTTCGAATCGAGTGCGCTCCGCGCTCGCCGACCGGCATCGCGATGAAGTCGCCTTTGCGGATCGGAAATTCTCCGCGCGGAAAGCGGATCGTCGCCGCCCCTTCCATCACGATGTAGAGCTCTTCTTCGGCGGTGTGACCGTGAAGCGGGACGCAGATCTTCCCGGGCGGGATCTCGATCAATTGATAGCCGAGCTTGCGCGCGCCGATCAGAAGACCGACTTCGCCACGCCGGCTCTCAAAATTTCCCGGGCCGTTGCGCGGCGCCCAAAACACTTCGTCGACGTTGATCTTGTTGGCGAGCACGTCGGTACGAGACTCCAGGTAGGAACCGATCGCGTCGGTCGCGCTTGCGTAGATGCAGTGTCCGTCACCGACCAGGATATGCTTCGGCTCGAGCGCCCACAGCCGTCGCAAGCTCAGCGCCGCCCGCTTGGGGTCTCCGAGCTTTTCGTCGGCGACCATGCGCAGCGAACCAGGCGGGTCACCCCACAGAGCATCGCCGACGATCACCGTCGCGCAATCGGCGACGTGGAGCGCGAACTCGCCCGGCGACTTCATACCATCGAGTTGGACGACCCGCACGCGTCCGATCGCGTCGCCGTCGTGTAACCGACGATCGACCTTGACCTTCATCTCCGGGACGTCGAGCGCCGGCGCCGCTATCTTTGCGCCAAGCTTCCCGGCGAGCACACCTGCCTCGCGCTCGTGATCTCGCGTCGTGATGACGATCCAAGCCGCTCCGCCTTGAGCGCGAATCGCCTCGAGATCGCGCTCGTCAAGCGCGAGCGGATCGACGATGACGTTCTCCTTCCCCCGAATGAAGAACGAGTTGAAGAACAGGGAGCGGTCGGGCTGCCAGCGCGACCACATCGAGATCCCTTCGAGAGCGGTTCGCTGGAGCAGGGTCGCTTCATCGGTCATCATCGCTGGGTTCCTCTCAGAGATGCACTTCGAGCCGGTCGTGAAGCACTTTACACCGCTTCGGCGCCGGTAACTGCGCTTCGCCGTCGACGAGCCGGAAGGTGAAGTACGGATGTCTTTCCGTTTGCGGAACTTCGATGACGGTGCTGACCGTCCGTGCTTGCCCCGCGTTCAGCTGCGCGACCGGGATCGTTGCGACCGGATGTCCGTCGCGAAAGACGTCAACTTCTTGCGGAAAGTTCGTCGGCTCGGCGCTCGCACCGACGTTCTTGACCTCGGCCGTCACCGTGTAGAGGTCGTACTTGCCGGCGCGAGCGACGCTCTTGACCGAGAGCGCGAGCAATTCGGGGTCGACGCCGGAGCACTTCGTCGGCGGCTCCGGAATGATCGTGGGCGCCGGCAGCTTGATGTTGAGCTGGGGCTGCGGCGTCGGGCCCTGCGCCACGAGCAGGACCGTCGCGATCACAATAGCGAGCATCCGCACCCCCTTCGGGGGACGCCGCTTGCCGCCCGCCTCAGAACGTCAAGACGTAGCCTTCGTTGGAAGTATTGCAGCCGGAGCGCGACGCGGGCTGGAACGAGAGGTCGATCGTCCCGTTTCCGGCCTCCCTCGAACGATTGTAGCCGTAGGTATACGTGTACGACCTGCCTGGGCCGAGCGAGGGGATGCCTTTGGCGTCCTTCTTCTCGCCGTTCTTGTAAACGTCGACGAACTGCCAGCCGCTCGGCGCCGATCCTACGTTCCGCACGGTGACGGCGATGGCGTAGTGGTTTAGACCGTCGTTTTGCGTCACACCGGCGACCCGCGCCGAAACTGCCAGATCGGGTGCGGAACACGTCTGGTTTTGCGCCAGGAGCAGTGCGAGCAGGATAGCGTGCATGGCTACCTGTTACCCATCATCCCAAGCATCAACCAGGCGCTAAGGCGGCTTTCTCAGGAGCCGACGAGCTCGCGCAGCGCGTGAGCGAAGATCTTCGGGGCTTTGCCCTGGAAGAGGACGCTTTCGTTGCCGCCGATCTGCTTGCGCAGCTCGAGGAGCTCGTCGCGCAGCGCCGCCGCCTTTTCGAATTCGAGGTTGGCCGCCGCCTCGCGCATCTTCTTTTCGATTTCGTGGGCCATCGCGATCGCGACGTCGCGCGGCACTTTCTCCGCACGAAGTGCCTCGACTGCGCCCTCCGCCGGCGCACCGACGAGGTCGAGGATGTCGCGGACTTGCTTGCGGATCGAGCGCGGCTCGATCCCGTGTTCTTCATTATATGCGACCTGCATCTCGCGGCGGCGCCTCGTCTCGCCGATCGCGCGCGCCATCGATTCGGTCACGACGTCGGCGTACATGATGACTTTGCCCTCGACGTTGCGCGCCGCGCGGCCGATCGTTTGGATCAGCGACGTCCCGCTGCGTAGATAGCCCTCTTTGTCCGCATCGAGGATTCCGACGAGCGAAACTTCGGGCAAGTCGAGCCCTTCACGCAGCAGATTGATCCCGACCAGCACGTCGAAGACGCCGTTGCGCAGGTCGCGCAAGATCGCGATCCGCTCGAGCGTCTCGATCTCACTGTGCAAATATCGCACGCGCAAGCCGTTCTCGAGCAAGAAGTCGGTCAGATCTTCGGCCATCTTCTTGGTCAAGGTCGTAATCAGGACGCGCTCGTTCTTGTCCACGCGCAGGCGGACTTCTTCGATGAGATCGTCGATCTGATTCTTGGTCGGCCGCACCTCGACTGCGGGATCGACGAGCCCGGTCGGGCGGATGATCATCTCGACGACCTGCGCCGATTTCCCGATCTCGTACGTCCCCGGCGTCGCCGAGACGTAGACGACTCGATTGATGTGCCGGTCGAACTCTTCGTAGAAGAGCGGCCGGTTGTCGAGCGCGCTCGGCAGGCGGAAGCCATGCTCGACCAGTGATTCCTTGCGGGAACGATCGCCGTGATACATCCCGTGGACTTGCGGGAGCGTGACGTGCGACTCGTCGACGAAGAGCATCCAGTCTTTCGGGAAGAAGTCGAGCAGGCACCACGGGGTCGAGCCGGCTTCGCGGCCTGCGAGATGACGCGAGTAGTTCTCGACGCCGTTGCAGTAGCCGACCTCGCGCAACATGTCGAGATCGTAGCGCGTGCGCATCTCGAGGCGCTGCGCTTCCAAGAGTTTGCCCTGCCCGCGGAACCACTGCAGACGCTCGGCGAGCTCGATTTCGATCGCGTCGACCGCGCGGCGCAATTTTTCGTCGGGCGTGATGAAGTGCTTGGCCGGGAAGATCAGCAGCTCGTCTTTGCTCCCGGCGTACTCGCCCGTGAGCTGGTTGATGACGTTGATCGCCTCGATCTGGTCGCCGAAAAACTCGATCCGGTGGACGAGTTCCTCATCGACGCCGACGAACTCGAGCGTGTCGCCGCGGACCCGGAAGGTTCCTCGCACGAGGTTGATGTCGTTGCGGCGGTACTGCATGTCGACGAGCTTCCGCAGCAAGAGATCGCGGTCGATCTCGTCGCCGAGACGGACCTTCGCCGACATCTCCATATAGTCCGAGGGCGAGCCCAGGCCGTAGATGCACGAGACCGAGGCGACGATCAGCGTGTCGGGCCGCGTCAGCAGCGACTGCGTCGCCGAGTGGCGCAAACGCTCGATCTCGTCGTTGATCGAGCTGTCCTTCTCGATGTAGGTGTCGGTGTGCGCGATATACGCTTCGGGCTGGTAGTAGTCGAAGTACGAGACGAAATACTCGACGGCGTTGTTCGGAAAGAACTCACGAAATTCGGCGCAAAGCTGGGCGGCGAGCGTCTTGTTGTGGCAAAGGACGAGCGTCGGCTTTTGGACGATCTCGACGACACGCGCCATCGCCAAAGTCTTCCCGCTGCCCGTAACGCCCAGGAGCGTCTGCACGCGATCGCCGCGCAAGACGCCCTCACCGAGGGCGGTCGTCGCCTTCGGCTGGTCGCCGGCGAGTTCGTAGGGCGTGACGAGTTCGAAGCGGGACATGTATTAGTGCAGACACGAACCGGTGAACGTTGTATGCGTCTGTTCGCCCTGCTCGCCACGCTCATCTGGTTCTGCCCGCTCGATCCGCTCTATAAGCCCCAACTGGGCTACGGCGGATCGCCGGAGTACATGGCACTCTTTACGCCCGGTGCGCCATGGAGCGCGGCCGCCAAGCACATCGGCGTTTTCAAGATCTACCCGCAGTGGGCGGCACAGGCCACCGACGAGCAGTTGCGGACGCAGTTTGCCGACCTCAAGCGCCGCGGCATCGCGCTCGGTCTCGAGTTCGGCGTCATCACCGCCTCCGAGCAGTGCGGGCACGGCATCGAAGGCTTTGGAGGAGAGGGACTCGTCACGATCGCGCACAGGATCGCCGCAAACGGCGGGACCCTGCGCTACCTGGCGATGGACGAGCCGCAATATTGGTTCACGCTTTATTCGGGACCGAACGCGTGCCGCTGGCAGCCCGCCGAAATGGCAGCCAATGCCGCAACGAACATCAAAGCGCTGCTCAAGGAATTCCCCGGCGTCAAAGTCGGCGACGTCGAGCCGGCGGGATTCATCGATCTCTCGTACATCGCGCGCTATCGTGAAGGCCTCGAAGCATTCAAGAAAGCTCTCGGCTTTTCACCGGCTTTTTTTCACGTCGACGAAGCATGGCAGCCGGCGACCTTTCCAGCGGATATCGTCGCGGTGCGCCGCATGGTCGCTAGCGAAGGGATACCGTTCGGCATCATCTACAACGGCAATTCCCGCGACGCGTCCGATGCGGCGTGGATTGCCTCAGCGCAAGAGCATATGCGCGACGCGGAACGGGCGGTGGGTACGCCTGAGCAGGTCGTCTTTCAGTCCTGGAATCCGTATCCGAGAAAGCTCCTACCGGAAACCGATCCGGACGCCTTCACGTGGCTGATCGACCGCTACGTTCGCCCCTGAGCCCCGGGCGGTGCCGCTTTTGTCACAGCAGGCAAGGAAATTGGCCGAATGCGGCGAGGGGTCGAGGGTGCGCCCGGGAAAGACCCCACCCAGGAGGGCGCCGGTGATTCAAAAGCCGCTCTTGTTCAGCGGGAATTCGAACCGCGGTCTCGCCGAAGAGATTGCGAAAAAGATGGAGACGCGCGTAGGCTCGGCTCTCGTCGATCGTTTCCGCAACGAAGAGTGCCGGATCGAAATCAAAGAGAACGTTCGCGGCGCCGAAGTCTTCGTCGTCCAGTCGCTTTGCAATTCGTCGGCAGTCGGAAGCGTCAACGATGCGCTCGTCGAGCTGCTCTTGATGATCGATGCGCTGCGCCGTGCGTCGGCCGCGCGCATCACCGCAGTGATTCCGTACTACGGTTACGCGAAGCAAGATAAGAAGACGAAAGGCCGCGAGCCGATCTCGGCCAAGCTCGTCGCAACCACCCTGCAGGTCGCGGGGGCCGAGCGCATCGTCACGCTCGATCTGCACGCGGCACAAATTCAGGGTTTTTTCGAGGTCCCGGTCGACAATCTCGAAGCCGCACCGACCCTGTGCAACTATCTCAAGCGGCAGGGGCTGCAAGAGGGCAAGATCATCGTGGTCTCGCCGGATGCGGGCGGCGTGCCGCGGGCCGAGAAGTTCGCCAAACGTCTGCACAGTGATCTGGCCGTTATCGTGAAGCGTCGTCCCGAACCCGACGTCTCCGAGGTGACCCACATCGTCGGTGAGGTCCGCGGCCGGATCGCCGTCGTCGTCGACGACATGATCTCGACCGGCGGGACCTTGGTCAAGGCAGCCGAGGGCCTGATCGCGCGCGGCGCGACCGAAGTCTACACGCTCGCGACGCACGGGATCTTCGCCGGCGACGCGATCGAGCAGCTCGAGGCCTCGCCGATCCGCAAGGTGATCGTGACCAACACGATCCCGCAGGCGACATCAGGGGTCGGGAGCAGTGCGAAGATCGAGACGCTTTCGATCGCCCAGATCCTGGCCGACGCGATCAAGCGGATCACCGCCAACCGGTCCGTCTCCGAGCTCTTCGCGCGCGAGGAGCTCGAGGGCGAGAGCTACCACCCGGTCATCGAGGAGTTGCAGGAAGCCGTCGCGGCGACCCCTTGAGGGGTGAGCGTCCGCGCGCGGAGCGCGCGACGGCGACGGCCCAGGGGACCCATCGGCAAAGCAGTATGACGATCATTCATGGCTAAAACAACGACTTCAAAGAACGCGGAGCAGACCGCTTCGCTTGCCCTGCATCCTCGTGCCCGCGTCGGGACGACCGGCGCCCACGCCGAGCGTCATGCCGGGCGCGTCCCCGCCGTCGTCTACGGGCATGGCTCCGATCCGCTCTCGGTTTCCGTCGAATACAGAGCTCTCGACGCACTGCTGCACGGCGGCCGGCGCAACCAGCTGATCGAAGCGACCGTCGACGGGCGCACCGACACGGTGCTGCTGCGCGAGGTGCAGCGCGATCCCGTTTCGCGCCGCGTGATCCACGCCGACTTCCAGCGCGTTTCGCGGACGGAAACGATTTACGCGACCATCGGAGTCGTTACGCTCGGCGTCGCGCTCGGCGTCAAAGATTTCGGCGGCGTCCTCGACGTCGTCACGCACGAGCTCGAGATCGTCGGCCCGGCTGATCGGGTCCCCGAGCACCTCGAGGTCGACGTGACCGAGCTGGGCTTGCACGATCACATCATGGCGGCGGACATCAAGCTCCCCGAGGGTTTCACGATGTACACGCCGGCGAATACGATCGTCGTGTCGGTCGAGCCGTCGCGGACGGAGCGAGAGGCCGAAGAAGCCGCGGCGGCGGCGGTTGCGCCTGTGGAACAAGCGGCGGTCCCGACGATCGACGAGACGGAGACGCCGCCGGCCGAACCGTCATAACCGGCCAGCAGCTTCGCATCGTCGCCAGCCTCGGAAATCCGGGGCGAGAATACGTACTCACTCGTCACAACGTCGGCTTCATGGTCGCCGACGAATTGGGGCGACGCTTCGGGCTCGATTCGTGGCGCAAGAAGGACGGCGCCGAGCAAGGCCTCTTGCGCGAGCGCGATCTGCTGCTCGTCAAACCACAGACGTTCATGAACAACAGCGGCTCGCCGTTGCGTATCATCGCCCTCTGGTATCGGGTCCCCCCGGAACGGATGCTCGTGATCTCCGACGATCTCGACCTCCCCTTCGGCAAGCTGCGGATGCGGCGCAGCGGGGGCTCGGGCGGGCATAACGGCCTGCGATCGATCATCGAGTACTTCGGCGACGATTTTCCGCGGCTCCGTATCGGGATCGGCCGCGATCACGAGGGCGAGGCAATCGGGCGGGTTCTGGGAAAGTTCTCCGACGTGGAGCAGCTTGCGCTTGCATCGATCATCGGGGCCGCTGCCGACAGCGTCGAGCGTTGGCTCACCGACGGGGTCGAGGCGGCGATGCAGTACGCGAATTCGTGGACTCCACAGGCGGCATGAACGCGGGCCGCGTCCTAGTCGTCCTGGGCGCGGCAGCGATCATCCTAGGCCTGGCGATCGAATACTTTCCGGCGCTGCGCCCCGGACGGCTCCCGGGCGACATCTCGTTCGGCGGCGACGGGTGGCGCGTCTACCTCCCGATTGGGACATCTATAGCGATCAGCGTGCTGTTGACCGTGCTTTTTGCGTTACTGAATCGACGGTGAACTAGCCGACAACAGATAATAAGGAGACGTGCAAGGGGAGGACCTTTGGAAGAATTTCTGGGCAGGACGCTCGTCCTGCGGGTCGACATCGAGAGCATCGCGGACGGCACGACCTTTTATGAAGATATCGCTTTTCTCGCCGCGCATCACGTACGACCGATCGTCGTAGCTCCGGATGCCGAGCTGGCCCGGTCCGTGGTGCGGACGATGAATCGCTCGAGCGAGATGGCGGTCGGGCTCTCCGGAGCGGATGCCGGGATGATTCCAGCCTCATCGCAGCAGACGCTCGGCTCCGTGCAGATTCGCTTGTTGACGACGCTGATAGGCGCAGGGTACGTGCCCGTGATCGAGCCGACCGCGATCGGGATCGCCGGCGCGGACATCGAGGTTGCGGCCGACGAGGTTGCGAGCGCGATCGCCCGCGCGACGACCGCGGCGCGCGCGATCTTCTTTCACGAGAGCGGCGGCGTCATCGATGCAATGACGGCGTCGCTGATCGACGAACTCACGCCCGCTGAGGCCTTCGCGATCGCGGAGTCGCCCGGGTTACCGGACGATCTGCGTTCCGCGATTCGCGCAGCGGCGCAGGGGGTGCGCGGCGGCGTCGGCGCGGCCCAGATTTTGGACGGCCGGATCGCGCACGCGACGATCGTCGAGTTCCTGACGGCGCGTCACCTCGGGACGCAAGTCGCCGGGACCGTCCTGATCGCGAGCGCGCCGCAGTAGCCGCGCTACGATCCAGTTATCGTGAACGCCCGGCGGTACATGTAGTGGAATGAGTTCGCGCCGGTACCTTTCGCGTAGTACAGATATCCGGTCTGTCCGGAGGCCGTATCGGACGCCTGGCCGGGGCTGATGATCGTGGGATTCCAATTGAACGGCGTGGTCGGGGGATTCACGGTCGAGTCGGGGACCGGCGCGTTCAGGACGAGAAGCCCGGCCGACCAATTGATGAGGTCGGGAGAGGTCAAGACGTAGATCCCACCGTTGCCGACCATCGTCATCAGGAACGTATTGAGATACGTATTGAAGGAAACGTGCGGCTGACGCAAGTCCTTATTCGTCGGATCGAGGACGATGTTGAGCGGCGTCGTCACGCCGCCCAGGCCCGGCGTACTGAACGATCCGCCGAAGTACTTCTTCCAGCTTCCGGGAGCGCCGTCACTGCTCACCGGGGCGCGCGCGATGGCGACCCCGTCGATCCCGCTCTGCAAATCGATCTCGCGATAGAGTACGTAAATGAAGCCGCCGCTGACGATCGCGGTCGGCGTTAAGGCGCCGGCTCCCGTCGCGGCTTGCGTCGCCTGCTGCGCGTCGAGTCCCGAAATGATGACGCCTTGCTTCGTCCAGGTCAGGCCGCCGTCGCTCGAGCGCGCGAGCACGACCGTCGCATAAAACGGAATGACGAGGTAGTCGGTGCCGCTGAAGAGATGGTTCTCGGCATGATAGATCATCAGCAGATCGGTGCCGTTGGCAGCCGGAAAGACGCTGCCGGCACCGGCGTAGTCGGCATCTGCCGCCGTCGTCCCGGCTCCGGCGGGCAAAAGCACGCCGGCCGGTTTTCCGCCCGCCGATTTCATCGAGGTCAGCGTCAGGAAATCCGGCGTCGTAAAGCCGAATGTTCCGAAAGCGCCGCCTCCCGACGCCCACAACTTGTACGTCCCGTCGCTTTGACGCTGGAACGACATATGGATGTCCGGCGTGAACTGCAGATTTGCCGTTCCCGGCGGGACCACGTTTTGCTCGCCGCCCAACGCAAACGCGGACAGCTTGAGCACGGTGGCGGTTGGAGACGGAACCGGCGTAGGAGCGGCCGCGACGCCGGAGATCGGCACGTTACTGCCGCCGGTGCATCCGGCCACAAAGACAGCGAGGGCAAGCGCAACGAGCGGCGCGCTATTTGCGCGGCGCATACTGACTAATCAACTCGCGCGCCGGAAAGCCCTTGTCGATCACCTTGTACCTGACGGCTGCATCGATCGTCGGCTGAATGTCGGCGGGATCGAGGTACTCCGCGCACAGCGCTCGCGTCATGTTGGCGATGCGCGTCGGATCGAGCCCCGTGAAAGCCGCGATGATGCCGACCGTCTGCGCGGGGTGCGCGTTCGTGTAAACCGTCGCCTTGCGCATCACTTCGGCAAAGCGTTTCACGGCATCCGGGTTCTTCGCCGCAAAATCGGCCGTCGTGAACCAGGCTGCGTACATGAAGCGCTTCCCGACACCGTCGAAGGGCGAGCCGATCGAGCGGAACTTTCCGGTCGCCATCGCATCGGCCAGCACCGGCTGCAGGAGCGTTCCGGCATCGATGCGTTTGTCCTCAAGCGCGGCCGGCACGACGGGCTGGGGCAATTCGACAAAGCGCAGGGTTTCGGAATTCCCACCGTGCTGATCCATCCACGCCTGTGTCGTGACAGTCATCAGATCCTTGAGCGCCGCGCCGGAAACGAGCTTCCCGTTCAAGTCGGCGGCGGACTTGATCGGCGAGTCCCGCAGGACGACGAGCTGCGAGATCGGCGCGTTCGTCACGTGGACGCCCGAAGCCGCGATCATCTGAAACGGGATGCCGCGCACGTGGGCCGTGATCAGCGCCATCATGCTCGCCAAACCGACATCGAACGAGCCGCCGGCGACGCTCGCCGCAATCACCGCGCCGCTCGTCGACTTCTGCATCTGCACGTTGAGCCCGGCATCGCGGAACATCCCGGTTTGCTGGGCGTACAGGAATGGAGTCACGTCGTCGTTGGGGACCATCGCGACCCGAATCGTCGTGAGTTCCTGGCTCGCGAGGCGCTCGGGAACAGCGATCCCGACACAGAACGCCAACGCGAGCGTGCAGGCGAGCAGCTTCATGGCGTCCCCTAGAGCGCTAAGAACTCCATCGCGTTATGGCAGACGATCTTCTCTTTCTGCTTTTCGCTGATGTCGGTCCGCTCGTGCAATTCCTTGACCGTCCCCGGATACTCGGAATCGAAGTGCGGATAGTCGCTCGCGAGCAGGATCCGATCTTCGCTAAAGCCGTCGATCGCGTACTTCAGATCGCGCTCGTCGGCCTCGCACGTTACATAGCAGTTCTTCTTCACGTACTCCGACGGCATCTTGGTGATCTTCGGCGCCATGCCGTGCTGCATCTTGCGGTAGTCGTCGTCCATGCGGTGCATCCAATAGAGCACCCATTCGGCGCTGCACTCGAAGAAAGCGACGCGCAGCTTCGGAAACTTCTCGAAGATCCCGCCGATCGTGAGCGCGATCAGTCCCGCGGTGCAATTGAACGGCCGGCCGAGGACGTGCATCGCGTAGAAGTTGTCATAGAGGTTGATCAAGTCGCCCTGCGAGTTCGGATGCAGCATCAACGGGACGTTGAGCCGCTGCGCCGCCTCGTAAAACGGATAGTATACCTCGTTGTCGATCGTGCGCTTGACCTTGTCGGTCGAAATGTACGGCATCACGTGCGCGGCTTTGAAGCCCAGCTCATTGACGCAGCGCTCGAGCTCCGCGACCATCCCTTCGGGATAAGCCCACGGCAGGACGGCGA
>DATNIC010000079.1:0-5683 GCA_035604635.1 Binatia bacterium | reverse complement strand
TGACGCAACGAACTACCCCTCCTTTTCGTGCCGACGTCGTCGGGAGTTTGTTGCGCCCGCCGGCGCTGCTTGAGGCGCGTGAGCGCTGGAAAAAGAGAGAGCTCTCCGACGCGGACTTAAGGAGGCTCGAAGACGATGCGATTCGTGAAGCGGTCAAGCTGCAGGAGGACGCCGGCCTAAGCGTAGCGACCGACGGTGAATTTCGGCGCGAACTTTGGCATATGGATTTCCTGGCGAAATTCAAGAACGTCACCGTCGTCGACGCCGGAATCAAGATGCGCTTTCACTCCGAAGCGGGCGACATCGATTTCGCGCCGCCCGGGACGCGCATCATCGGCAAACTCGGGAGGCCGCCGGAAGGCATTTTCGTCAAGGACTTCGAGTTCTTAAAATCGGTGACGCACGTCACCGGGAAGCAGACCATTCCGTCACCGAGCAACATGCACTTCCGAAGCGGCCGCAAAGAGATCGATTCCGCGGCGTACCCCGATCTGGATGCATTCTATGCCGATCTTGCCCGCGTCTATGGCGAGGAGATTGCCGCCTTCGGGCGAGCCGGCTGCCGGTATCTGCAATTGGATGACGTCAACCTCGCGTATCTCTGCGACCCTAAGCTGGCCGCCGACGTCCGCACGAACATCGGCGAAGATCCCAAAAAGCTACCGCAGACTTACGCGAAACTGATCAACGAGTCGATTGCGTCACGGCCGAAGGACATGACGGTCTGCGTCCATCTCTGCCGCGGCAACGCCTACAGCACCTGGATGGCCGAGGGCGGCTACGAACCGGTCGCCGAGGTCCTGTTCAACGAAGTCGACGTCGACGGTTTCTTCCTTGAATACGACACGCCGCGCGCCGGCGATTTCGCGCCGCTGAGATTCGTCCCCAAGGGGAAGACGATCGTGTTGGGACTCGTCACGACCAAGCACGGGCGGCTCGAGAGTAAGGATGATCTCAAGCGCCGGATCGCTGAAGCGGCCAAGCACGTCCCGCTCGAGCAGCTCGCGCTCTCCCCGCAGTGCGGGTTTGCAAGCGGGGCAGCGGGAAACAAGCTGTCGATCGAGGACGAAAAGGCGAAGCTGCGCCTCATCGTCGAGGTCGCACACGAGGTCTGGGACTAGTTCCGTGCCGCTAACAATCGTGGTCAATGGGAAAGCCCACGTGGTCGAGTCCGCGCCCGATACGCCGCTGCTCTACGTCTTGCGCGATGAGCTCGGATTGGACGGGCCGATGTTCGGTTGCGGCCTCTCGCAATGCGGCGCCTGCGCCGTGATGCTCGACAAGCGGGAGATCCGCTCATGCACGACGGCCGTCGGAAGCGTTGGGAATCGAGCGATTACGACGGTCGAAGGCTTGCCGAAGTTGTGGAAGAACGGCGCGAAGCTCCATCCCGTGCAACAGGCCTGGATCGACGAACAGGCGCCGCAGTGCGGCTACTGCCAAAGCGGGATGATGATCGCGGCGGTCAGCTTGCTCGAGCGTGTCCCGCAGCCGAATGAAAGCCAGATCAAGCAGGGATTGAACGGCCATTTGTGCCGGTGCGGGACGCAACCGCGCATCGTCAAGGCAGTCGCTCGCGCAGCGAGGTCGATGGCGTGAGTACCACGCTGACGCGTTCGACCTTGCTCAAGGCCGGCGGCGCCGTCGTCGTTGCATTTGGTTTCCCGTTGCCTCTCCGAGCCGCTGAGGCGGTTGCACCGGGGCGCCCGGATGCGGCACAGCTCGATTCGTGGCTTGCCGTCTCGCGCGACGGAACGGTCACCGCCTTCACGGGCCGGATCGATTTCGGTCAACGCAAGCGGACCGCGTTTGCGCAGATCGTCGCCGAAGAGCTCGACGTCCCATTTGAGAGCGTCGTCATGGTAATGGGCGATACCTCGCTCACCGTGAGTCAAGGCCCCTCGACCGCTAGCGACGGCATCCTCGACGGCGCGAAGCCGTTGCGTCACGCTGCGGCCGAAGCACGCCGCGTGCTGCTCGACCTCGCCTCGAAGAAGTTCGATGTGCCGGCGTCGGAACTAGTCGTCAACAAAGGCATCGTCAGCATCGCGAGCGATCCTTCGAAGAAGGTCTCGTATGGCGAGTTGATCGGCAATCGTCAATTCAACACGACGCTGAAGGTGACGAACTACGACAAGCCGACGCTCGATGCAGTTGGGATCGCGCAGCCGAAAGATCCGAGCCAATACAAGATCGTCGGCAAGTCGATCCCAGCCGCCGAGATCCCGAAAAAGGTTACGGCGACATGGCCGCGCGTTCATAACGTCCGTTTGCCCGGGATGCTTCACGCGCGGCTGATTTTGCCCCCCGCACCCGGAGCGCACGTGACGCGCGTCGGCTCGATGATACCGCACGCCCCCGATATCGTCGGCGTTATCCATAAGGGTGATTTCGTCGCCGTCGTTGCTAAGACGGAGTGGGCGGCGATTCGCGGAGCCGAGAGCCTCGATGTCGACTGGACTAGCGCGCAGACGCTGCCCGGCAACGACGGCATCTTCAACTATCTACGGACGGCACACTCGGACGTCGAGCCGGAGACGGTACTTAGGGTAGGGGACGTCGACGCCGCATTAGCGGGGGCATCCAAAGTGTTTTCCGCCGCGTACAACTATCCGTCTCAAAATCACGGTATGATCGGGCCGTCATGCGGTGTTGCGGACGTGCGCGGTAACGAGGCGACGGTTTATTCCGGAACCCAAGATGCAGCCAAGGTGCGTTCCTCGATCGCAAAGCTGCTAGACCTACCGGAGCAGATGGTTCGCGTACTGCCGTACGAGCCGTCGGGCTGTTACGGCCGCCTCGGCCTCGACGATGCAACCGTAGCCGCAGCATTCTTATCGCAGCAGTTGCGTAAGCCGGTGCGCGTCCAAATGATGCGCGGGCAAGAGCATACGTGGGAACCGCTGCAGCCGCCGTCGACATTCAGCTTCCGCGCAGCCGTCGACACAAGCGGCAAGATCGCAGCCTGGGACCATCAAGAGTGGACGTGGGGCTTTGTCGGCGAGGAGCTCCCCGTCATGCTCATCCCGCGTGGACAGATCGAAGCCGAAGCCCCGCCGCACGTCCGTCCGCCCGGCGGCGGGGAGAACAGCGCGTATGGGTTTGCCGCGGCGCGGGTCGTTGGGCATGCCGTACCGCCGCTCTTACGTGGGCTGTACATGCGCTCCCCGGGGCGCATTCAAGTGAACTTCGCCGGCGAGCAGTTCATGGACGAGATTGCGGCAGCGACCGGTCAAGATGCGCTCGCATTTCGTCTGCGGCACGTGACCGACGAGCGAACCGTCGCCGTCCTAAACGAAGCCGCGAGGGCCGCGAATTGGCAAACCCGTCCGTCCCCTGGACCGGACGCGCGTTCGAGGGCGCGGATTGCTCGCGGCCGAGGGATCGCGGTCGTTGCCAATCAGCGAAGCACCTACGTGGCGACGGTTGCAGAGGTCGAGGTCGACCGTCAGACCGGCAACGTCCGCGTGCGACGGATGACCGCCGCCGTCGATCCGGGTCTGGTCGTCAATCCGGATGGGATTCGTGCCCAGATCGAAGGCGCAACGATCTACGCGACGAGCCGCGCATTAAAGGAAGAAGTGAAGTACGGCAAGTCCAAGGTGACGACCGCCGATTGGCTCTCGTACCCGATTCTGCGGTTTACGGAGGTCCCGGAAATCCAGATCGCGCTCATCAACCGTCCGACGGTGCCGCCGGGCGGGATCGGCGAGCCGCCGAATACGACGCCGCCCGCTGCGATCGGCAACGCGATCTACGATGCGATCGGCGTTCGCATCCGCGAGCTGCCGTACACGCCGGCTCGCGTGAAGGCTGCCCTCGCGTAAGCCGGCGAAAAGCCCGCCCCCTCAGGCCCGATAAAGCATCTCCTCGATCGTAAATCGCGGGACGTTGCCGTACTTGGCGGTGAGGTCGACGAGCGGCTGAGCTTCCACGCTGTTCCAGCGCTCCGCAAAGACGGCACGGTGCATGGTGCGGATCGTCTGCTCGGGCAACTGCGTGTACTTCATCAGCAGAGGAGCCGTCTTGTCATGATTGCGATTCGCCCACGCTGCCGTCTTCAGCATGGCGGCCTGGAACCGGCGAATCTCGTCCGGATGGGCCTGGGCCCAGGTTTGGGTCGATATGAAGACCGACATCATGAATCGCGGCGCGCACGCGTCGAAAGGCGTCCCGATCACCCGTCCGGTCGTCCGCGCTTCGGTGATGTACGGCTCGGTGACGCAAGCCGCGTCAATCCGAGCGCTGCCGAGCGCATCCATCATTTGCGAGAAGTTCATCTCGACGATCTTCGTCGTCGATGAATCGGCGCCGGCCTTGTCGATCCATGCGCGCGTGCAATAGTGTGGGATGCCGTTGACTCCGTTACACGCGATCGTCTTGCCCGCCAGGTCCTTGGCCGCCTGGATCGGCGAGTTTTTCGGGACCATCATGACCGTCGTCGGGTCCGAGGAAACGTAAAGCGCGCCCGGAGCGACGATGACGAATGGGAGGTTGCGCGCGTGGGCCGCCGTCATCGCGACGGGATTGGAGGTTGCGATGTCGAGTGCGCCGCCCGCGACGGCGGCCGCGATCGCTTGTCCGTTGTTGAAGGTCTGAAAGTCGATGCGTAGCCCAACCTCTTTGAAGAAGCCGGACTCCTGCGCGTAGTAGGGTTGAGCACCGCTGTCGATGTTGATGGACGCCATGCGAAGCAGCGTCTCGTCGGCTCGAGCAGGCGTGCGCAAGAGGGGAGCCGCCGATACACCGGCGAGCAATCCGATTGCGGTCGATCGTTTCATGGCACCAGCCCTCTCATGCGAAGGGGTCTTGCGCTCCGATGAGCACGAAGGCGACTCGGCACGTCGTGCCGCTACGATTGATCCAGGCGTGGTTGGTCCCCTGCTGGATGACGACGTCGCCGGCTTTGACGTGAATCGTCGAGTCGTCGAGCTGCATGTCGATCTCGCCCGACATCACGATCGCATAGTCGACGCTGCGCGTCCGATGCATGAACGGATGCGTCGGCGGACGGTACTTCGACGGCTCATCGCTTTGGCCGACTTGATGCGCCATCAGATGCGGATCGAGCTTGGCCATCTCTTCGTCGGTCATCGACGGAAAATCGACGATGCGAAAGATCGTCCCCGTCGATGGAGGCGCGATGCTCTTGACGCCCGCGGCCCGGTCGGCAGCGCCGTCCATCTGCGCCGGTGTGGATTCGGTCATCCAGAGAGCCCGGGTGGCGACGCCTACGCGCCCGCGAACCTCTTTGTATGGATCGGCCGAATCGAAGAGGACGATCGCTTTGCCGGTGGCGTCGTGTCCGGTGACGACGCGGCGAACGGGTGGTGCTTGCGACATGCGAGTTCCTTCGGTCTACGGTGCCTCGAGCACCGGGAGGATGAGCCGCGACGGATACGCCGCGTCGTGGTGGTACGTGTCGGTCCCGACCTTGTCCGGCCGGTAGGCGTGGGCGAAGAGCGTATCGGTGAAGGTCGAGTCGCCGTTGGCGATCTCCAGGCGAATTCGATTCCCTTTGCGGAACCGGTACGCCATCGGCTGCAGTGGTACTTCGATTTCGTAGATCTCTCCGGGGCGCAGCGGAATCGAGCGCTCGTGTGAGTAGTAAGCCATTTCCTGCGAGTCGAGTGTCGGATGGCGCTCGAAGCTGTGCGACGCGCGTAGCCAGCCCTTCGTGACG
>DATNIC010000078.1:0-9825 GCA_035604635.1 Binatia bacterium | reverse complement strand
CGGCTATGCTTGATGCGATTGTTCTCATGAAGACTTCCCTCGCGGCTTAGAGGTATCCGCCGAACTTGCTGACGACGACGAAGGCCGTTTTGTCGGGGTCCCAGCGGAAGATGAGCGCGTCTCTTGCAGCGAGCCCGTGCGGATCGAGGTCCTTGAAGTCGTAGATCCCCGTGATCCCGGCATAGCTCTTCTGGCCGCCGATCCAGTCGCGAATCTGTTCGGCGCTCGCATTCGTGCCGAGGGCGCGAAACGCGTTGACGGTGATCATGGCCGGGTCCCAGGCCATCCCGTGTTGGACGTCGTTGTCGAGCCCATGGTCCTTGAGCGCCGCGGTGAACGTGTCGATCGCACGCTTCATCTGCGGGTTCTCAGCGAGCCCGGCCATGTGCGCGTAACCCTGAAAGTAGAGCCCATCTTTGGGAATCAGGCCGGTGTATTGCTTCAACTGCGAGATGACCATGTTGGCGCTGGTCGTCGCCGTCGGGATGTCGAGGCCGGCGTCTTTCATCGCGCGCAGCGCGGTGCCGAACGGCGTCCCCGGCGCCCAGATCAAGAGCGCTTGCGGGTTTGTGGCTTTTATCCGCGCCATCTGGGCGGCGACGGACTGATCGGTCTGGTTATAGTGCTCGTTGGCGGTGACCGTCATGTCCTTGAATTCAGGCAGCGCGAGCGTTTCGGGGACGTTCACGTCGGCGTCCTGGCCCGATGCGTCCGTCGTCGTTATGCGCGCGAACCGCTTCCAGCCGCGCTGGTGAAAATAGCGGATCGTCGCGGTGATCAGGTCCTTCGTGCTGACGCTCGAAGTGAAGACGTATCCGCCCTTCGGTGGATAGATCGCCGGCGAGAGGCAATACTCCACCGGTCCGTTCTTGAAGAGCGGATCCATCGCGCGGCACGTCGCCGAGAGATCCGAGCCGAGGATGATCGGGACTTTCTTGGCCATGATCGTGTTCGTCAGCTGGACCGCGAGCTGCGGATTGGTCTGATCGTCGTAGTAAACGAACTTGATCGGCCGCCCCTTGATCCCGCCTTGTTTGTTGACGACCTCTTGGAGGACGTCGAGCGACGCCTTCTGCGAGGTTCCCAAGAACGTCCCGGGCCCGGTCAACGCGAGGATGACGTTGATTTCATAGGGGTCCTCGGCGACGGATGGGCCCAGCGGTGCAATGGAAAGAGCGACGGCCGCTATGAGGGCGGCAAAGAGAGCACGGGAACGGCGCATGGCCCCAACGTCCTTTCGGGCAAGATTGTTTCCTTATAAACGCCTACTGGGGCAAGCCGGTTCCCCGGTCCTGTTTACTCGGACGCGGCCTTCTTGGCTGCGACAGTCTTGGGCGGGCCGATCCAGACCGTCTGGATGTTCGTGAATTCGCGGATTCCGAAGTGCGATAATTCCCGTCCGTAACCGCTGTGCTTGATGCCGCCGAACGGGAGCCGTGGATCCGATCCCGTCATTCCGTTGATGAAGACGCCGCCGGACTCCAAGCGCGCGGCGATCTGCTTCGCTCGTGCGATGTCGCGCGTCCAGAGATTCCCACCCAAACCGTACTTCGACTTGTTCGCGAGCGCGACGGCGTCATCGACGTCGATCGCGCGCGCGACGGCGGCCGCCGGGCCGAACGTCTCCTCGTTGAATGCTACGACGTTGTCCTTGACCTCGAGAATCGTCGGCTCGAAGAAGTAGCCTTTGCCGGCGAGCGCATGTCCACCGAGTGCAACGCGGGCGCCGCCTTTGACCGAGGCGTCGATCTGCGCGGTAAGGTCTTCGCGCAGGTCACCGCGCGCCAGCGGACCGACCGTCGTCGCGGGATCGAAGGGATCACCGACCTTGAGCTTTTTGGCTTCCGCGACGAACGCGGCGAGGAACGCATCGTAGGCCGGCACTTCTACGATAAAGCGCTTGGCGGCGATGCAGCTTTGACCGGCGTTTTGAAAACGTGACCTTACGGCCCACTGCGCCGCGAGCGCGATATCGGCGTCGGCGAGGACGATGAACGCATCCGAACCGCCCAGCTCGAGGACGTTCTTCTTGAGGACTTTTCCGCTCGCTTCGGCGACGGAGATCCCGGCGGCTTCGCTCCCGGTCAACGTTACCGCGGCGATCCGGCGGTCTTCGATGATCGACCGCACTTCGTTACCGGGGACGATGACCGTCGCGAACGCGCCTTCCGGAAAACCCGCTTCGTTGAAGACTCGCTCGATCTCGAGCGCACAGCGGGTGACGTTGCTTGCGTGCTTGAGAACCGCCGTGTTTCCCGCCATCAGCGCCGGGGCGGCGAAGCGGAAGACTTGCCAGAACGGAAAATTCCACGGCATGACGGCGAGGACGACGCCGAGCGGACGAAAAGCAACGTAACTCTCCGTCGCCGTTGATTCGGCGCGTTCATCGCCCAGGAACTTCTCGGCATGCTCCGCGTAGAACTCGCAGTTCCACGCGCACTTCTCGATCTCGGCCGCGGCTTCGCCGATCGTCTTGCCCATTTCGAGGGTGATCTGTCTCGCAAAATCTCCGGCCTCGTTGCGTAACAGTTTCGCGGCCTTCCGCATCAGCTCTCCACGATGCGCGAACGTCGTCGTCCTCCACGACGAAAACGTCCGCGAAGCACGATCGAGTGTTGCGTCGATCTTGGCGGCGGAGAACGGGTCGAAGCTCTCCAGATGCTCCTCCGTAGCCGGGTTGATCGTCTCGATGGTTCGGATCTTCGTAGCCATCAGAATTTCGGTCCCTCGTACACTTCAATGAGATTCTTCGGATGAAGATAGGTGCGCGCTACGCGTTCGATATCCGTCGCGTCGATCGGATTGTACCGCGTCCCCAAGGTGGCATAGTAGTTCGTGGGGAGCCCGTTGATCCCGATGTTCGCCAAGCGGTCCGAGATCGTCTGAGTTGCCTGCTCGGCGACCAGTGCTCCCGCAATGATCCTGCTCTTTGCCCGAACGAGTTCGTCGCTGCTCACCGGCTGCGTCTGGATCCGGACGAGCTGCGCCTTGAGAACGGCGACCGCCGGCCGGACGCGGCTCGGCGCCGCGGTCAAGGAGAAGTCGAACGTCCCGCGCCAACGGTTCACGTTGAGCGAACTCGAGACCCCGTAAACGAGGCCACGCTTGCTACGGATCTCGTCCATCAGCCGCGTGTCGAAGCTGCCGCCGGCGCCCAGAATCTCGTTCATGAGATTGAGCGCATAGAAGTCGGGGCTCGTGCGAGCGATTCCGGTCTGTCCCAGGTGGGCGCTGACCGCGGCGCGGTTGGCGGGGACGTAAGCCGACGCGGCGGGCCGAAGCGGGATCGGCGACTGGGCGATATCCGGCTTGGCGCCTTCGGCCGTCCACGCGCCGAACGTTGCCGTCAGCTTGTCGACGACGTGCTTCGCGTCGACGTCGCCGACGACGGTAATCAACGTCAGGTCAGGACGATAGTAGCGGCTCACGTAATCGCGCATGTCCGTCGGCGCGACGGCTTTGACCGACGCGGTCGTCTCTTCCCGAAGCGCTGGATCGCCCGGCGGGAGCAGGAGCTTCAGAAAGGCGCGGCTCGCGAGGTAATCGGGGTTGCGGTTGCGCTGCGAGATCGCGGCTTGTTCCTCCGATTTGACGAGCGAGACGTACTGCGCGGGGAACGTCGGGTGACGCTCGCCGTCGTTGAGGACGTCGACAAGCGTATCAAAGTCGCGCGAAAGTCCGTGTGCGTCGAAATTCATGCCGAGGTCGACGTTGGCGGCGAGCCGGTCCTGCAGCGCGCCGAGCGCATTGAAATCGTACTGTTGGCTTCCATATGATTGGAGCGCGCTCGTCAAACCGCCAAGTCCTTCCTTGCCGGGCGGATCGAACTTCGGCGACGTGTCGATGAGGCCCGAGACGAAGACCGTCGGATTGGTATGGACCTCTTGGACGAGTACGCGCAGACCGTTGGGCAAGGTGAAGAGTTTCGGATCGACCTTGCTCTGCTGATCGATCGGCTGCGCGAGCGCGGCTTTGATATACGCGGGCTGAATGATGGGGCCGGACGGCGCACGGCTGGCGAAGCTTTCGGAGACCATCGTCGTTGCCGAGAGCGACGAAGCGCGCTGACCCGGTTTGGGGACGAGCGGCGTGAGGACGCCGGTGACGCTTCGCTGGGCCAGGTATTTTTTGAGGGCCGCATTCGCTTCGGCGACCGTGACGGCGGCGATCCGCGCATCGTCGACCTCGGGAGAGCGCTGTTCGACGCCATAGGCATCGCCGAAGCGATCGCCAAGCCCGGCGATCGAATCGCGCGCGTAAATCGCTTGGATCGCGACGCTCTTCTTAGAAGCGTCGACGAGGTCGGGCGCGATGCCGTCGCGCTCGACTTGCGCCAAGGTCGTCGTGAATGCTGCGATCGCCTTTTGCGGGGTCGAGCTGGGCGCGACGACGAGCTGCACGTAGAAGAGGCCGCCGCGCAGTTGCGTGTCGGCGAACGCGTTGTAGCCGAGGGTGATTCCGCTCTCGACGAGGGCTTTGAAGAACGGCGAGCGCTGGTTGTTGATCACTGACGGCAAGACGTTCGGAGCCGGCGCCGCCGGATCGAGATCGCCGGGCATTTGATAGGCAAGCAAAACGACGCTGTAAGGATAGTCGCCCGAGATCGTGACCTGCTGATTGCGCATCGCCGCTGGGGCCGATCCGGGGTGGACCGTCGGCAGCGTCTTGCGGGCGATCGGCCCGAAGTATTTCTGGGCCATCGCAAAGACGTCATCGGCGTGAATGTCGCCCGTTACGACCAGCGTCGCGTTGTTCGGAGCGTACCACTCTTCATAATAGTGACGAAGGTCGGCCGCGGTCGAGCGAACGACATCGGCCCGTTCGCCGAGCGCCGTTAGACCGTAATTCGATTGCGGGAACGCCGCGCGGCGGACCGTGTAGTAGAGCTTGCTCGGCGGGCTCGAGAAGTCGGAGTCGATCTCGGTGAGGACGGCGCCTTTCTCAAGGTTCCAGTCCGATTGCCGCAAGAGCAGATTGTGCATCCGGTCGGCTTCAATCCGCACGGCCGTCTCGAGGCGGTCGGCGGGCAAGACGAAGTAGAAGTGCGTGTAGTCGTTCGACGTTTCCGCGTTTTCTTGAACGCCCAGCCGCGCGGTGAAATCGGTGAGGCCGCTGCTCGAGAGCGAGGGCGTCCCGCGAAAGTTCATGTGCTCGAGCGCATGCGCGAGACCGGTCTTCCCCTTCGTCTCGTAAAGCGAGCCGAAGCGGTACCACATCCCGGTCTGGACGACCGGCGCGCTATGATCCTCGACGACGACGACACGAAGGCCGTTTGCGAGCGTCCGGACCTGCGCTTGCGTCGCCTGACTCGGCGTCGGCGCCATGGACTGCGCCCGGGCGCCTGGGCTGCCGAATTGTACGGCCAGCGCGGCAAACAAAAGTAGAGCGGTATTCGCTCTCAGAAATCGAGCTCTAAGCATGCGCGGTCCCCCTTCGAGCGAACGAAGGGAAGGCCTGGCGCAGTTCCCCTGAATGGATGTTGATCCCCACCGCGGTACGAGCGCGATTGAAAGGATCTCTCTTCATAAGATGATACACCCGGCGGTCGCGCCTCGCGGAATTCGCAGACTGCTCGGATTGGGGCTCGCGGCGGCAGCGGCCGTCCTGTCCGTCGGGTCGGCTGCGCGTGGGGCAAGCGCCTTCGACGCGCTCGTAGCGGCGGCAAAGCAAGAGGGGAGCGTGGCGGTCAACGGGCCGCCGCTCGAGCCGGCCCGCGAAGCCTTGACGGCCGGGTTCGAGCGGGCTTACGGGATCAAGGTCCTCTACGAAAGCGGGGGAGGTCCGGCAGCCGCAGCGCGCGTCCGCGCGGAGCGCGCCGCCGGCAAGTACCTTCTCGACGTCATGATCTCGGGGCCCGACACGCCGCTGTTGACTTTCCTACCAAATGGTTGGCTCGACCGCGTCGAGCCGGTTCTCGTCGACCCGCGCGTCACCGATCCCCGCGTTTGGAAAGGCGGCCACCTCCTCTACGCAGATCCTCAGCGCACGATACTGCGTCTGTCACAGTTCGTGACGCCGGACCTTGCGATCAACACGCGACTCGTAAAGCCGGGCGAGATCACGACCTGGAAGTCGCTGCTCGATCCACGCTGGCAGGGCAAGTTCATCGCGAAGGATCCGACGATTTCGGGTGCGGGCGCCTCGCTGATCAGCTACTTCTACATCACATTCGGCCCGGAGTTCGTCAAGCGGCTCTACAGTGTGCAGAAGCCGGTTCTCACGCGCGACCAGCGGCAGGCCGTGCAGTGGCTCGCGCAGGGAAACTACCCGATTTTCGTCGGCGCCGATCTCACCACGGTCTTGCTGTTCCAGCAGCAGGGCTATCCACTTCAGATGGTTACCGCCTCCGACGGACCTGGTATTCTCTCAGGCGGTTTTGGTCTTGTCTCGCTCATCAACCGCGCCCCACATCCAAATGCAGCAAAGTTGTTCGTGAACTGGATAGCGAGTCGTGACGGCTCCGACGCATTTGCAAGATCGATGATGGAGCTGAGCTTACGGAACGACGTTTCGGGTAGCGAGATGCCGCCTTACGAGATTCCGCGCAAGAACGTCCGCTATATGGATACCTACGGGTACGAGTTCGTCACCGTACAACGCGACGCGGCGTTCGAAAAGGTGCGCACGCTGCTTGGCCTATGAGTTCACCAGCTCTCGATGACGATAGCACGAGACGAGATGGTCATTCACGAGTCCCGTTGCCTGCATGTGCGCGTAGCAGATCGTCGTACCGACGAAGGTGAAGCCGGCCGCCTTGAGAGCTTTGCTCATCGCATCGGAAACGCGCGTGGAGGCCGGAACCTGCGACCTGCTTCTCCAGCGGTTGACGATCGGTTTTCCGTCGACGAAGCTCCACGTAAAAGAATCGAGCGAGATGCCTTTTTCCCGCAAGGTGAGGACCGCGCGTGCGTTCTTCACCGCGCCTTCGATTTTGAGGCGGTTGCGCACGATGCCCTCGTTGCGCATTAGCGACTCGATCTTGCGTTTGTCGAAACGCGCGACACGATCAGGATCGAAATCCGCAAACGCCTTGCGATACGCGGCGCGCTTGTTGAGGATCGTTGACCAGCTCAGCCCGGCTTGCGCGCCTTCGAGGATCAGAAATTCGAACAACCCGCGTTCGTCGTGTAGCGGGACGCCCCATTCACGATCGTGATATTCGGTCATAGCGGGGGAGCCTAACGCCCAAGGGCAACGTTTCTGCATGGCCGCGGCTTCGTCACGTCCCCAGTACAATCCATACCTGATCGTCGCCGTCGTCACGCTCGGCAACTTCATCGGGCCGCTCTATTCGAGCGTCGCCAACGTCCTGGTTCCGCAGCTGATCGCCTCGTTCAAGGTCGGTGTCGAAACGATGGAGTGGACGGTCACCGGCTACATGCTCGGTTATTCCGTCGTCACGCCGGTCTCGGGCTGGCTCTCCGATACCTTCGGTCGCAAGCGGGTCTTCTTGCTCGGGTTAGCGATCTTTCTCATCGGCTCGGTGTGCGCGTCGCTTGCATGGAGTGCCGGCGCCCTCATTGCGTTTCGCATGCTGCAGGCGCTCGGTGGAGGGCTGATCTCGCCGACGGGCCTGGCGATCGTCAACGATGTGATTCCGGCAGCGCAAAGGGGCCGAGCACTCGGCTTGTGGGCGATGGGCGTCATGCTCGCGCCGGCGATCGGTCCCTGGGTGAGCGGGACGATTCTCGATAAGTTTTTCGACTGGCGTCCCGTGTTCTTGCTCGGCGTGCCGTTCGGCCTCGCGGCGCTGATCATCGGCGCTGTCGTGTTACCGGCCGGTAGGGCGAACGAGAAACGCTCCTCCTTCGATACGCTGGGGTGCGCGCTGCTGACCGTCGCGATCGTGTGTTTTCTCGTTCCCGTCACCCAAGCCAGCCGGATCGGCTGGGGCAACGACTTGGTTTGGATCGGGCTCGCGATTTCGGCCGCGTCATTTACGGCGTTCGCAGTCCACGAGCTGCGTTCGCCCGCACCGATGATCGATCTGCGGCTCTTCAAGGACCAAACGTTCTCCGTCGCGATCGCGCTGCGCGGCGTCGTCGCCGGCGGCTATTACGTTCCGGTGTTTCTGCTGCCGCTCTTCGTGGAGGATCTGCTCGGCTGGACGGCCGCGCAGTCGGGAGCGATGTTATTGCCCGCGGGCGTGGCGCTGGCGCTCATCATGCCGCTCTCGGGCTTCTTGTCCGACCGCATCGGCCCGCGCCCGATCGTCATCGTCGGGGCCGCGCTTGCCGCAATCGGAACGTTCCTGTTTACGAGCCTCGACGGGACGTGGGACCACTCGCAATTCATTTGGTACAACGTGATCCGCAACGGCGCCCTCGGGCTGCTGTTCACGCCGTTGACGGCAGCCGCGTTGGCGAGCATTCCGCGCAACCGTGCCGGCCAGGCGTCCGCGATCATCAACACCGTCTGGCAACTCGGCGGGAGCGTCGCGATCGCAGTCGGTGAAGCCTACTTGCAGATTCGCACCGCGGCGAGCACCCCGGTCTATGCGTATCGAGCCGCGTTCATGGCGGGCGCGATCCTGATGGCGGCGTGCGTCCCGGTTGCGTTTATGTTGGGGAAGCGTCAGCAGCGGGAGGCTTGAGTCCCGCGTAGTAGCGGGCAGTCGCTTCGAGCGCTTCGCGCGGGATGAGCCCGATCAGTTCCGAGCGCACGACCGCGACGCCCCGGTCCGCCGCCAATTTGCGCGCTACCTCGGCGACGCGATAGATCGGCGTTGCCCGGAAATTCGTGATGTTGAACGAGACCTGAACGCGATCGGGCCCCAAGCATAAGCCCAGCGCTTTGAGCGTGCGCAGGCCGCCGTCGCGACCGCGCATCAGCTTGGCAATCGCGGTAGCGACCGTCAGATCGCCGGTCGCGAGCTCGACGTTGAACGCGACGAGGACGTCGCGCGCACCGATCGCAATCGCGCCGGCCCGCTCATGCGCGACGTCGCCGGTGTCGGGCGGCCAAGTTGCGACGTGCTTGCGAATCGCCGGAAGGTCGGCGCGCTCGGGGCGGAGCGCGGCCGCGCCGTAATAATAGGAAGGGATGCGGAAACGCTCCCAGATCTGCGCGCCGGCGGCATGAGCCAGTCCCGCGCACTCGTCCAGCGTCGCATCGCGCAGCGGCACGAACGGGAGAACGTCGAGCGCACCGATACGCGGGTGGACGCCGCTGTGCTCCCGTAGGTCGATCCGCTCGAGGACGACCCCGGCGAGCGCGACTCCGGCGCTCAGAACTGCGTCCGCGCTGCCGACGGCGGTGATGACGCTGCGATGGTGGACGGCGTCGCTCGTCCGATCGATGACGCGCGCGCCTGCGCTTTCGATCGCGGCGACGCACGCGTCGATCGTCGAAGGGTCGCGGCCTTCGCTGACGTTGGGGACGATCTCGTAGAGCGCGCTCATCCGAGCGCGGTGCGAATTGCAGCGGCGACGTCGGCGATCTCCGGCGGCGCGAAGATCGTCGAGAAACCGAGCTTGCGCGCTTCGCCGGCACGGCGCGCACCCTGACCAACGGTGCGTACTTCGCCGGCGAGCCCGATCTCGCCGAACGCCGCGGCATCGGCCGCGAGCGGGACGTTGCGAAACGCCGATGCGATCGCAAGCGCGATCCCCAGATCAGCGGCCGGCTCATTGATGCGCAAGCCGCCGGCAACCGAGGCGTAGACGTCGTGCGCACCCAGCGCCATCCCGACGCGGCGTTCGAGGACCGCGATGATCATCGCCAAGCGCGCCGCATCGAGGTTTGCGGCCAGCCGCCGCGGCGTCCCGTACGCAGCTTCGCCGACCAGCGCTTGCACTTCGACCAAGATCGGGCGCGAGCCGACGA
>DATNIC010000077.1:0-18583 GCA_035604635.1 Binatia bacterium | reverse complement strand
AACATCGCTGCGATCAATTTACAGTACTCCCACGGCGCGCTCCCTTGCTCATACGTGGGTAGCAGGTGGCGTTACCTCCTTGCGCGATAGTCCGGCACCACGATGGCTACGGATAATAACGAGATCTACGGGGTCTGGGAGCTGCAGGCATGGGAGGTCGAGAAAAATGGGACGTTTGTGCCGCGAGGCACGAACGCGAAGGGGCTGCTCATTTACGTCCCGACCGGTCATATGAGCGTGACGATCACGAGCGAAGCGCCGGGCGTGGAGATGCCGCCCAATTCAGCGCCGCCGATGATCTTCTATGCCGGGACCTTCGAGCTCAAGGACAACGAGGTGCTGCATCGCGCCGAGTTGACGTTCGATCCGAAAAATTTCACGAACATACGGCGTCGCATACGGCTCGAGGGCGACACTCTGGAGTTGCGGACGCCGGTCGAGGATAAACGGCAAGTCCGTCTGATCTGGAAGCGCATCGGTACCTTGCGCGCCTCGGGTCAATAGATCCGCAGGAGTCCGTCCGTCTCACGAACGCTCTCGCTCTCCATGAGGGCCGCGCCTAATACGTCGGGGATATCGCCGGCGACGACGCCGATCGGGCGGTGTTTGCGGGCGACGCTCCCACCGCGGCCATGCCAAAAGGCGGCGGCCCGTGCCGCGTCGACCGGCGCGAGACCCTGGGAAAGCAAGGTCGCGATCATCCCGGTCAGCACGTCGCCGGTCCCGGCCGTTGCGAGGGCCGGATCGCCGCTCGTATTGACGTGGGTTACGGTTCCGTCGTCGATCAACGTGACGTGACCCTTGAGCAGCGTCGTGATCCCGTATTGCGCGACGAATGCGCGCAAGCGCTCGACGCGCTCCTCTTCCTTGACGGTCCCTTTCCCGCTCAGACGCGCAAACTCGCCGGCATGCGGGGTTAAGACGACGCGCTTGCCGCGCAGCAGTTCGAGGTACTTGCCCAGGTGAAAGAGCGCGCTTGCGTCGGCGACGACCGGAAGGTCGGTCGCCGCAAGTAGCCCGCGTACGATCTCGCCCATCTCGGGCGCGAGCCCGAGCCCGGGGCCGATCCCGATCGAACTGCAATTTCGCGTCACGTCCATGATCTGCTCGATCGCGCGCGCCGGCTTGTCGTCGTTGTACGCGACGACGACTTGCTCGATCAGATGGTTGCGCAGCGTTTTCGCCGCCGAGCGCGGCGCGGCGACCGTCACGTAGCCTGCACCTGCGCGCGCCGCGCCGCGCGCGCATAGTACCGCCGCTCCGGGGAACTGCACGGAACCCGCAACGATCAAGGGCGCGCCGGCGCTGCGTTTTTCGGAGACGGCCGGGCGCTGGGGGAGCAAGGTGGTAAACTCGCGATCGTCGAGCGCGCGGAACCGGCCGGCGTGCGGGGCGACGACCGTGGCGTCGAAGCCGATCGGGGCGAACCACAGATCGCCGGCGCAAAGCCGCGCCGGGTCGAGGAAGAGCCCCATCTTCGGCGCACCGAGCGTGACGGTCGCGGTTGCCGCGATCACGGGATCACCGGTTCGCCCGGTTGTCGGATCGATACCCGTCGGGATATCGATCGCAATGACCCGCGCTGAAGAAGCGTCGATCGCGCGGACGATCGTCGCATACGGTTCACGGACGGGAAGGCGTGCCCCGACGCCGAGGACGCCGTCCAAGATCACGTCCGCATTTGAACAGCGATGCGCGAGCGTTTCGGGATCGGGCAGCTGCTCGATCCTCACGCCGGCGGCTCGCGCGCGACTTTCCGCGTCCGCGCGCGCCGCAGAGCGGGCCCCGCTTTGATCGGCGTAGATCGTTCGTTCGTACGAGGAGTCGAGCTCGGCCAACGCGGCGAACGCGTCGCCGCCATTGTTCCCGGTGCCCGCGAAGGCGACGATCCGCCGCCCGCGCGCGTAGTTGGGAACGACGCGCGCGATCGCCGCCCCGGCCGCGCGCATGAGCGCGACCTCCCCGTGACGCTCGACCGCAGCTGCGTCGGCGCGGCGCATCTCTTCCGCGGTCAGGACGTACACGTCAGCCTTCCAGGATGACGGTCGCCGAGGCGAGCGTCGCCGTGTGTGTGATCGTCAGGTGAATCGTCCTCACGCGGCGTTCCTGCGGCAGATGTTCGGCGGCACCGTAAAACCGGATGATCGGTTTTCCCGAGCGCTCGTGCGAGACGCCGACGAGCCGCCAGGGGATCGCATGTCCGAACGCCTTGCGCGTCGCTTCCTTTGCGGCGAAAAACCCGGCGAGCCGTTCCGGCCAGTTCCGCTTGCGCATCGCGTACGCCATCTCTTCCTCTGTATAGACCTTGCGCGCAAACCACGCACGCGCCCTCTCGTCAAAGCGATAGCGCTCCACCTCCGCCAAATCGGTCCCAATCCCCACGATCAATTGGAAGGCGCTCCGCCCCGGGCTCCGCGCCCCCCACGCTTCGCGTGGGGCCCCCATGTCGCTGGCGCGCTCACCATTATCACAAACTTAACCATTCCCCGAGGGCGCGCCAAACACCATCTGTGCTATAGGATGATGAATGCAGTTGCGCGAAGCCACGACGGCGTGAGTCAGATCAGTATCGTCCCGATCAATACGATCGACTCGATGTTTCTGGCGCGCCTCTCGTCGTGCCTGGAGGAACGGTTTCTCTTCCCGGCGATTGTGCGCGCGAGCTTGCACGTCCCGAAGGCGGCGCTCAACAGCGTCCGCAAGCAGCTCTTTCTGAGCTCGATCTTGCATCGCATCGCTCAAGCGCATCCCGTCGAAGAGGGCCTGGTTCTGGGGATCACCGACTACGATCTCTACAAAACCTCGCATCAGTTCATCTTCGGCGGCGCCGACGAGACGCAGCACTGCGCGGTCGTCTCGATCCATCGGCTCCGGTCTGAATTCTACGGCGAGCAGGGCGATGAAAACGTCCTGTTCCAGCGGACGTTGAAGGAAGCGGTGCACGAGCTCGGTCACGTCTTGGGACTGCGGCACTGCTTCAACGCGCGCTGCGCGATGTACGCGACCAATTCGATCTACGACGCCGACAACAAGCAATCGTACTTCTGCGACTCGTGCGACAAGCGCAGCCGTGCCAATCGGGAGGCTAAATAACGGTAGCGTCGGCGAGAGTGACGACGCGCTCTGCGCCGGCGTGATGCACGACGAGCGTCCCGTCCGGTCCCAATCGTAATCCGGCAGCCGTAAATTCCTCGGCGCTCTCGTCGAGCCGCAGCCGGTACGTTTCGCCCGCGAGGTGAGCGCGCAGCTCCCAGGCCGCGACGAGCTCGAGAGGCCTCTGCAAAAGCGGCCAGTACGCGTGGTACGTTTTCAAAAGCGTTATGAGGAGCTGGTCGCGCGAAATCGCCGGAGCGTGATCGGAGAGAAAGGCCGCATCGATTCCTTCGAGATCGTGGCTCTGCGCGGGCCGAATGACGTTGATCCCGATCCCGCAACCGGCGCGCGCGGCCTCGCCGCTGATCCGAGAGGTGCACAGGATCCCGGCGCACTTCTTTCCGCCGAGCAGGACGTCGTTCGGCCAGCGCAGCCGCGGCGCGACCCCGGCCGCGTCCTCGATCGCTTCGTACGCGCAAATCCCGGCCCAAAAGGGGACGGCCCAAAGCTGCGTAGCGGGGATCGTCCCGGCGAGGATCGTCGTCACCAGCAGAGAGGACCCGGGCGGCGCAATCCAGCGCCGTCCGGCCTTGCGCCCGGCACCGTCCGTTTGGAAATCGGCACAGATCGTCAGCCCCGCGCTCGAGGGATCGCCCAGGAGCTCTAGCGCGTCGTCGTTCGTGCTCCCGGTCGTCGCTCGGAAATCGACGCGATCGAAGCGCGTCCCCGCCAGTGCTCGGACGATTGCCTCGTCGTCGAATTGAGAGGCCCCGCCGTTCTGATCCACGTAACCCCCTGCGCTATGCCAATGGAAAGAACGCTGATTCTTTGTAAGGGAGACGCCGTCGTGCGCGGCTTGGTCGGTGAGATCATTGCGCGCTTGGAGCGGCGAGGATACGGCCTGGTCGGCCTCAAGCTGATGGAGGTCGACGAAGGACGCGCCAAGCGCCATTACGCCGAACACGAGGGAAAGCCGTTTTTTAAGGGGCTCGTCGAGTACATCACGAGCGTTCCGGTCGTCGCGATCGTCGTCGAAGGGAGTGACGCGATCGAAGGTTGCCGGGCGGCGATCGGCGCGACGAATCCGATCAAAGCGGCGCCGGGTTCGATTCGGGGCGATTTCGGTCAGACGATCGGGCGCAATCTCGTTCACGGCAGCGATTCGCCCGAGAGCGCGAAGCGCGAGATCGCGATTTGGTTCGAACCGGACGAGTTGTTCGCGCGTCCGACCGTTCTGCACGACTGGCTCGTGAGCAACTGATGGAGCGCCCTGCCATCGAGCGCGTCCACGCGCGTGAGGTCCTCGACTCCCGGGGGAATCCGACCATCGCGGTCTTGGTGACGACGAACTACGGTGCCTTCGCCGAGGCAATGGTTCCGTCGGGCGCTTCCACCGGCGCACACGAAGCGCACGAGCTGCGCGACGGCGACGAAGCCCGTTATAATGGAAAGGGCGTGCGGAAAGCGGTCGACGCGGTCAACGATCTGCTCGGCCCGACCCTCGAAGGCCTTGACGTGACGGCCCAGCGCGAGATCGACGAACAGTTGATGGAGATGGACGGGACCGAGAACAAATCGAACGTCGGCGCGAACGCGCTCCTGGGGATCTCACTCGCCGTCGCGCGCGCCGCCGCGGCCAGCCTTGGGATCCCGCTCTACCGGTATTTGGGCGGGCCGACCGCGACGACGTTGCCCGTCCCGATGATGAACGTCATCAACGGGGGCAGGCACGCCGACGGCGCGCTGCAGTTCCAGGAGATCATGATCGTCCCGCTCGGGGCGCCGTCGCTGACCGAAGCGGTCCGCTACGGCGCGGAGACGTTTCATGCCCTCGGAAAGCTTCTTCGCGATCGCAAGCTGTCGACGCTCGTCGGCGACGAGGGCGGTTATGCGCCGCCGCTCGATTCGATCGATCAGGCGCTGAAGCTATTAATAGAGGCAATCGAAAAGGCCGGCTACAAGGCGGGCGACGAGATCGCGATCGCACTCGATTCGGCGGCGACCGAGTTTTACCGCGACGGGAAATACTATCCGCATTTGCCCGATCATCCGATGAACGCCGCCGAGATGGTCGGCATGTACGAGGGCTTGGTGAAGAACTATCCGATCGTTTCGATCGAGGACGGGCTAGCCGAGGACGATTGGGACGGCTGGAAGCTCTTGACTCAACGGCTCGGAGCGCGCGTTCAGCTCGTCGGCGACGATCTGCTCGTTACGAACGTGAAGCGGCTCGAGCGCGGAATTCGCGAGCGCGCCGCCAACGCGATCTTGATTAAGGTCAACCAGATCGGGACGCTGTCCGAAACGATTGACGCAGTCGAGACGGCGCACCAAGCCGGTTGGCGCGCGGTGATCTCGCACCGCTCGGGCGAGACGGCCGACACGACGATCGCCGATCTGGCCGTCGCGACTGGGGCCGGACAGATCAAGACCGGTTCGCTCGCCCGCAGCGACCGGGTTGAAAAATACAATCGTTTGATGGGGATCGAAGAAGAACTCGGTCGAACGGCCCGCTATCCGGGACGCCGCGCTTTCGCCGGAGCGTAAACGAAGGGAACCGTCATGGCCGCGAAGCTCAATCACCTTGCAATCGTCACCGAGAACTACACGCTCTCCGGGACGTTCTATCAGGAGCTTTTCGGCCTGCGTGCGTTCAGCAGCTCGCGCAAATCGATCGCCGGGCGGGCCTATGCGGTGCACGACGGCTACGTCGGGATCAACCTGAATCCGCGGTCGGCCGGCAGAGCGGCGCGCTTCGATCACTTCGGAGCGGAGGTGACCGACGTCGACGCTGCCTTCAAACGACTGGAAAAGCACGGTGTGGAATGGCTCAAACGCCCGTCGAACCGGCCGTTCGCGAGTTACACCACGCACGATCCCGACGGCAACATCTTCGACCTATCGCAAAAGGACGCCGAAAATCGGGCTGACGTCTACGCCGAGAGCGGCAAGCCCTTGACCGAGCGGCACGTCGATCATTTCGCACTGCGAACGATGCGCCCGAAGGGGATGGCGGAGTTCTACTGCGACGTCTTGGGCCTCGAGCAGCATACCAACGGTGACGCCAATTATTACCTCAGCGACGGACATATCACGCTCGTCATCATGCCCTGGCACATTACGGACTTCGCCGGAACGGGGATCGCCGGAGCAGCGCTCGATCACATCGGATTCGCTGTCGAGGACCTCGAAAAGTTCAAAGCCGACGTCGCGACGCTGACCGACAGCAACCCGCGCCTCGCGCCCTACCCCTTCGAGTCGGGCGCCGAAGGCAAAGTGCGCGCCGAGCTCGAGCGCAAGAGCTGTCAGCGCTGCCAATACCTGCTCGCCGACGTCGACGGAGTGTTCCTATCCGCCCGCTCCTAGCGCTCGTCGCGTGCCTCGCGCTCGCGACGAGCGTCCCGGCCGCCGCGCAAAATGCGCTCACCGAGCTGCAGTTCGCGATCGTTAGCCCGACAGCCGTCGAACTCGATCTCTTCATCGCGGACAAGCAGGGCTTCTTTCGCGAAGAAGGCTTGCACGTCACGCTCATCACCGGGGGAAGCCCCGCGAACGTGATCAACCTCCTCGCGTCGGGCAGCGTGGGAATGGGGGCCGACAGCACGGACAGCGTGATGGGCGCGATCACACACGGCTTGCCGCTCAAGTTCATCGCGCCGGGATTTCAGACGAACCCGTACACGCTCGTCGCGTTGCCCTCGATCACCGACTGGTCGCAGCTCAAAGGTAAGACGATCGTCATCGGCCCGAAGCTCGACGTTACCGGGATCACGCTCGGCAAGATGCTCCAGGCGCACCGGATGACGATGGAGGATTTCAACGTCATCGTCAGCACGAGCACGACCGCGCGCTACGCGGCGATCACGTCGGGCAACGTCCAAGCGGCGATGCTGAACCAGCCGTACGACTTGGTCGCTATGTCGAAGGGGATGCACCAGCTCGGGGCTGCTCACGATTACATCAAGGACTGGCTCTTCGAGGGGTTCGTGGCGAATACGGGATGGCTGGCCGCGAACCGTCCGGTCGCCGTCCACTTCCTGCGCGCGATCCGCAAGGCGATCCGGTTCGGTTACGCGCATCCCGACGAGACCGCCGCGATCCTGACGGCGGTGACGAACATCGACCCCGACGTCGCGCGGAAGGCCTACGATTTGAACTGGAGGCAGTGGCGCGCATTCGACCCGAACTTGCGTTTCGATCTCGCCGGGATGCGTGCCGTCGCAGCCGGAGCCGTCGGCTCCGGGATACTCACCGCGATGCCGGATCTGAAGATGTTCTACGACGACTCGTTGATCGCCGAGGCGGTGCGCTAACGCGCCTGCGCGCGCTGGCCGGCATCGGCTGCATCCTTGCAGCGGCCCAATTCGCGTCAGCAGCGCCGAGCGTCCCGGTCGCCGATGCGGCCCTGATCGCGGCGGCAAAAAAGGACGGCGCGCTTGTGTTTTACGGCGCGTTGAACCAGGTGCAACTCAGCGCCGTCGCTCAGCGCTTCGAGTCGACCTATGGAATCAAAGTGCAGGTGCTGCGCTTGGAGAGCACCGCGCTCCCGAGTCGAGTCATGACCGAAGAGCGCAGCGGCCGCGCCGGGATCGACGTCGTTAGCGACGGCGGAATCCAGATGGATCTGCTCAAGCGACAGGGCTTCTTCACGCAGTACCGTCCGCCCGAGAATGCGGCGCTCTTGCCGGGGACTTTTGACTCCGAAGGCTATTGGTCGTCGGTCATCATCAACACGGAGACGATCGCATTCAATCCGGTCCGGCTCAAGATTGCCGGAATCAAGCCGCCGCGAACGTGGGATGATTTGGCCGGAAAGGAATGGCGCGGCCAATTCGGCCTGTTTGTGGGATCATATGAGTGGTACCAAGCGCTTCGGCGGTATTACGGGCAAGACCGAGCCGACGGGCTGATGCGAGCGTATGCCGCAAACAAGCCGCACCTGTTGAGCAGCAAACAGATCGGGATACAGTTCATCGAAGCCGGCGACATTCTGGCAGCCCCCAACATGTACGGGTATGATGGGCTGTTGGAAAAAAGGAAAGGCGCGCCGATCGATTTCGTAAATCCGACGCCGACCTTTATCGAGCTTTATCCCGTCGCGATCATGAAGGATGCGCCGCATCCTAGCGCGGCACGGCTGATGGTACGGTGGTGGCTCTCACTCCCGACGCAGGAATGGCAGAAAGAAGCGCTCGGACGGCTCTCGCCGCGAAAAGACGCCAAGAATGATCCGGAATTGCTCAATGGCAAGGTCCGTTACGTCGTCAACAATCCCACGGATAGTATTTACTACAACGACGACGCTAGGGCGTTCAACGCGATTTTCGACATCCCCAGCTAGAGGTTTGAGGGAAGCTGACAGGAAGTTTTCGTTTGCCGCGATCGCGGCGTTAAAGAGGTAGCATGAATCGATTGACGCGGGCCGTGGCGGCCGGACTTTCCGTCTTCGTCCTCGCGCTGTGCTCGTCCAGCGCTTCGGCCCAACAACAACCGCAGCCGTACCGGATCGGCGCGATTCTCTCGTATTCCGGTCCGTCGGCGCCGCTCGGGCTGCCGCAAGTCAACGGGCTGAAAATGGCCGAAAGCGAGATCAACGCGCACGGCGGGATCAACGGCCGGCCGATCCACTTCGAAATCGTCGATGACGAAGCGAAGGCCGACGTCGCCTCACAGTTGGCGACGCAGCAAATCTCTAGCGGCGTTTCCATCATCCTGTGCGGCACCCGCGTCGACACCAGCGGCGCGGTCGCCCGCGTCACGGCGCAAGCCGGCATGCTGCAGATGATCATGGTGCCGACGCAATCGATTTGGAATGCGAAGAACGGCGTCGTCAAGACGATCTTCCAATCGCAGGCGAGCGACCAGATCTCGGCGCAAGCGCTGCTCGCTTTCGGCAAGACCAAACTCGGCTTGAAGAAAGTCGCGATCATCCACGACGCCAACTTCTTCGGCACCAACGGTGCGGAGATCGCGACCGGTACTGCCAAAGATCACGGCATCGCGGTCCTCGGCAGCGAGGCGTATGCCGGTGACGCGACCGACTTCACCCCGCAGATCCAGCGGCTGATGGCGACGAATCCCGATGCGATCGTGATGTGGGGAGCGACGACGACGCCCGCGCTCGTCGTCAAACAGTTCCGTCAGCTCGGTTACACCAAACCGATCCTGTCATCGGGCGGAATCGATTCCGAGGCGTTCCTGAGGATCGCCGGTCCTGCCGATGCGGGTGTCTACTCGATCGGCGCGCTCTCGAAAAACCATCCGTCGCCGGAGCAGAAGGCGTTCGAAGATCTCTATCTGGCGACGTACAAAACGCCGGCCGTCACCTTCGCCGCTCAGACGTGGGACGCCGCGACGATCGTGGCCGCCGCGCTTAAAGGCACCAACGGGAAGACCGACGGCAAGAGCCTCTCGGATTACTTGGAAAAAGGCGGTCCGATCAAGGGCGTGATGGCAACGTACCGTTTTTCACCCAAGGATCACAACGGGATGACGATCGACTCGGTGCACGTGATCGTGCCGAATGGCCTTGTCTGGACGGACGCACCGAAGTAGTCGTTATCGAGTAGTCGTTATCAGCGCGTCGAGCGCGAGGACGCCGTCGGGATAGAGCATCAGCGGGTTGATCTCGATCTCGGCGATGTCCGGCGTTGCCTCGATAAGCGCGCCGAGGATCGCCAGCGCGCGCGCCGCGGCCCGGACGTCGAGCGGCGGCGCGCCGCGCGCGCCCGCCAAGAGCGGCGCGGCGCGCAACCGCCGGAGCGCCGCGACGATGTCGTCGTCGTCCGCGTCGGTCGGGATGACGATGGTATCATGCAGCATCTCGGCCCAAATTCCACCGAGTCCGGCCACCAGCGTCGTCCCCCACTCGGGATCGCGGCGCGCGCCGGCGATCAATTCCACGCCCGGCTTCGCCATTGCTTCGACCAACATGCCGTCGATCGCGACCGCGCCGCGGGCCGCGCGCACGTTCGCGTGGATGCGCTCCCACGCCGCCGCGAGTTGCTGCGCGCCGGTGACGTTCAACGCGAGCGCGCCGGCATCGCTCTTGTGCGCGAGCGCGGCGGACTGCATCTTTAGCGCTACCGGGAAACCGAGCTCGGTCGCCGCGCGCTGCGCCGCTTCGAGGTCGGCGGCGAGAATGCCGCGCGGGGCGGCGATGCCGGCTGCGGCGAGGATCGCTTTGGCACGGTACTCGGGGACGATCCCGCCCGCGCCGAGTTCCACCGGCGGCGGCAGCGCACGCGCCGCCCGCACCGGCCGTTTCAGGAACTCACCATAGGTCGTCACGCGGCGCAGGGCGCGAAACGCCCGCTCGGGCGAGCGGAAGAACGGGATGCCGGCGTCCGCACACTCGCGGAACACTTCGGGGAGGATCTCGGCGTCGTAGACCAGCATCGCGATCGCACCGGCCCGCGTCGCCCAATTGCGCTTTAACGGCGGAATCATCGTGCGCACCTTGCCGAGACCGCCTTCGCCGGTGCCGAAGATCCCGGACACGATCGTCGATCCCGTGGCGGTATCCGAAGCCACCGCATCGATCGCGTCGGCATACATCTGGGTGTCGATAATCGCTTGCGCGGTGAGGTCGAGCGGATTGGCGGTGCCGACGAACTTCGGGATCACCGCGCTCAGCCGCTCGACGCTCGGCGCGTCAAATGCCGGCAGCGGCAAACCGAGCCGCTCGCAATAATCCAGCGCGACGGCCTTGAACGCCCCGGAGTCGGCCACCAGCGCGGGTCCGCGCGAGGGAATCGTCTCGAACCGGATCAGCAAGTCGATGACGTCGATCAGCTCTTCGATCGTGTCGACCGGCACGACCCCGGCCCGTTCGATCGCCGCGCGGATCAGTGCGTGATCGCCGACCAGCGCGCCGGTGTGCGAGCGCGCCGACTCGCGCGCCGCTTCGCTCGCGCCCGGCTGCAGTGCGACTATCGGTTTATTCGCTTCGCGCGCCAGCCGCGCGGCAGCGAGAAACTGTTGCGGTTTGCGAATCTGCTCGCAAAATGCCGCGATGACGCTGACGCGGTCGTCCGCGATCATCGGTTCCAGAAAATCTTCGATGCCGAGCACCGCTTCGTTGCCGACGGAGATGTGGTAGGCGACGCCGATCGACTTCGCCGCGAGCGCGAAGCGCACGACCGTCGGCGTACCGCCGCTCTGGCTCACGAAGGCGACTTGGCGCCCCGCGGGCTGCGGGGAGGGCCGCAGCGGGGAAAACGACAGCGCCAGGCCGTCGACGTAACTGACGATGCCCAAGCAATTGGGACCGAGCAGCGCGATGCCGCCGTCGCGAGCGATCTGCGCGAGCTCCTCCTGGGCGGCGCGCCCGGCGTCGCCCGTTTCGGCCCAGCCTGCGGCGTAGACGATCGCCGCACCGACCTTCCGGCGCGCGCACGCACGCATTGCCTCGAGGACCGCCGCCTGCGGGACGAACAGCAGCGCGAGATCGATGCCTTCCGGCAGTTCGTCGACGGTCGAGACGCACGCACGCCCGATCACTTCGGTGCGGTTGCGGCTGACCAGATGCACGGTGGCCGGGTAGCCGAAGCGCTCGAGATTGTCCAGGACCGCCGCCCCCGGAGAATTCGGTTGGGGGGAGATTCCGACGATCGCGATCGAGCGCGGGCGCAGCAGCCGATCGATCACGGGTGCCGCCTCAGTCGTCACGCCGATAGGCTTCCAATCCTGGTTTGAACGTTTTGTCGTCGAGGAACTGCTTGAGTCCCTTCGCGCGCCCGCCTTCCCGGTCGAGGTACTGCGCCTGCGCCGACTTAGCGGCGGTGTAATCGTCGGCGACGTCCCACACCATGTCGCGCGCGAACTTGTAGGTCGTCTTCGCGACCCGCAGGATCGTCGGGTTCTTGCCGATCAGGTCGAGGGCGAGCTCGCGCGTGCGCTCGCGCAGAGCTTCCTTCGGCACCGCTTCGTTGACCAAGCGCATCTCGGCCGCCTTGCGGCCGTCGAACGTCTTGCCGGTCATGATGTAGTACAGCGCGTCTCGCTGCGGCACGACGGCCGCAAACGCTTTGGTGACGTTTCCGCCCGGGATGATTCCCCAGTTGATCTCGGAAAGACCGAACGTTGCATCCTCGGCGGCGAGCGCGAGGTCGCACGCGACCAACGGCGTGAACGCACCGCCGAAACACCATCCGTTGACCATCGCGATCGTAGGTTTGACGTAATTCATGAGCATGCGCCATTGCCACGCGTGGGCCGACCGACGGCGCTGCGCCGCCTCAGCGGGCGGCAGCCCGTCGAGTTCGCGGAAGAATTCCTTGAGATCCATCCCGGCGGAGAACGCATCGCCGGCGCCGGTCAGCACGACGACGCCGCATGAATCGTCGATCTCGAGCGCGTTGAGGACTTCCACCATGTCGTCGTTCAGGGCGGGACTCATCGCGTTGCGCTTGTCGGGGCGGTTCAGCGTCACCCACGCGATACGATCGCTGTCGACCTCCACGATGACGTTGTCCCACGCGCGTTTTCCGTTGTTCGGCATGCCGTTCTCCCTCAGTGTTTTGGCGTCGAAACGCAGTGCGCCGAACGCGAACCCGGCCCCTCTCCACGTCCGCCGGGCAGGAGAGTTCGGGCCGCGGCATGGACACGGATTCGCTTGATACAGTTGTTGATTGCCGGCTTGACCGTCGGCAGCACATATGCGCTGGTCGCGCTCGGTATCCATATCATTCTGCGCGCGACGCGGGCGGTCAACTTCGCCCAGGGCGACTTCGTCGTGCTCGGCGGTCTGTTCGCGCTTTCGTTCGTGTCGCTGTTGCACTTCAACGTGTGGCTGGCGCTGATCGGATCGACGATCCTCGGTTTCGGGCTGGGCGCGCTCTACGAACGCTTCATTCTGCGTCCGGCGGCGAAGGTCAGCGAAGGTGCGGTGATGATCGCGTCGATCGGCACGGTCTACGTACTGCTTTATGGGCACGCGATGATCTGGGGCAACGAGCCGCAGCCGCTGCCGACGTTCAGCGTGGCACAGTCGCTGACCGTGGCCGGCTCGACCGTCGCGGTGCAGAGCATCTGGGTGATGGGACTGCTGGCCGTGATGCTGGGCGTGCTCTACGTGTTCTTCGAACGCACGATGTACGGTAAGGCGATTCGCGCCGCCGCCAACGATCCGGTCGGCGCGCGGCTCAGCGGCATCAACGTCGATCGGGCGCGCAGCGTGAGCGCGGCGATCTCGATTGCACTCGCATGTTTTGCCGGGACGATCGTCGGTCCGATCACGCTCGTCGGGGGTTCGAGCGGCATCACGATCACCGTGAAGGGGTTCGTCGGCGCGATTCTGGGCGGATTGGCCTCGCCCATCGGATGCACGGTCGGCGGGTTGCTGGTCGGTTTGATCGAGACGTTCCTGGGTTCGCGATTCGCGCACGATCTCGTCGACCCGCTGGTGTACGTGATTCTGCTCGTCGTGTTGCTGCTGCGGCCGCAAGGAATCTTCGGCGGCCGCCGGATCGCACGCGATTGAGACAGCGGCTGAGCGTCGATCTCCGCCTGCTGCTGATCTTCGCCGCGGCGGTCGTCGTCTTCGGCGTCGTGGGCGCGCATGATGCGACGCTGATTCAAGCCGCGACCTACGGTGCGATCTACGCCGTCGTCGCGATCGGTCTCTCGCTGCTGTTGGGCAACGTGAATCTGGTTTCGATCGGTCAGGCCGGGTTCTTTGCGATCGGCGCCTATGCGGTCGCGTACTTGACGGCGTCGTTCACCTGGCCGGCGGGCGTCGCGCCATGGGAACAGTACCTGCTCGCGACGCTGCTCGGGGTCGTTTTGTCGGGGTTGCTCGGCGTCGTGCTCGGTTTCATCACGCTGCGCTTCCAAGGCCCGTACCTCGCGATGGCCACGCTTGCGTTCGGTGCGATCGTGGTCGGCTTGCTGCGGTATGCGCCGGCCTTCGGCGGCGTCAGTGGGATCAGTAACGTCCCCTACGCGCAGATCGGTCCGTTCGCAATGAGCGGCATCGGCGCGTACTGGTATGCCTGGTTCTTGGTCGCGCTGGCGGCGCTCGCGACGACGCTGATCTTGCGCGGCCGCATCGGCCGTGCGTTCGAGGCGATCCGAAACGACCCGCTGGCGGCCGAGGTTGCCGGCATACCCGTGCGCCGCTATACGATCGGCGCGTTTACCTACGCCGGCATGCTGGCCGGTCTCGCCGGGACGTTCTACTCGTCGTATCTCGGTTTGGTCGTGCCCGACGCGGTCGGCATCACGGTCTCGATCGACGTGTTATTGATGGTGATTCTCGGCGGCGCCGGGACGGTTTCCGGCGCCGTGCTCGGCGCCGCGATCATTGGCTTCACCAATCTGTACGGACACTCGTACGAGAATCTGCGCCCGATTCTCTACGGCATCGCCGTGATTTGCGTCGCGATCTTCTTGCCGCGCGGGCTCACCGGTCTGCTGTGGTACCGCACCGGGCGGCGCACGGAAGCAACCGCATTGCCGCCGGCGCCGGCCGTCGCGGTGCCGCGGGCCGAGATCCCGGCCGGGACGCGCTGGCTCGAAATCGAGTACGTCTCCAAGCACTTCGGCGGTTTGGTCGCAGTCGACGACGTTTCGTTCGCGCTCGAGAACGGCACCGTCACCTCGCTGATCGGACCCAACGGCGCGGGGAAAACCACGCTGTTCAACGCGATCTGCGGCGTCGTGCACAGCGACGGCGGAAAGGTTTGCATCGGCGGGCGCGACGTGACGGGCTGGCAGCCGCACCGGGTTGCCGCGCTCGGCGCCGCGCGCTCGTTTCAAAACGCGCGCTTGTTCGGCGACATGACGGTCGCCGAAAACGTCGCGATCGGCGCGTTCGCGTCGAAACGCGTCGGTGACGCCGACATCGCTGCGGCGTTGACTGGCTACGGCGTCGCGCACATGCGCGACACGCCCGCTCGCGATTTGGCGTTCGGCGACCGGCGCCGCGTCGAGCTGGCCCGTGCGGCGGCCGGGCGGCCGGGCTTGCTGCTGCTCGATGAGCCTGCGGCCGGCCTCAACGCCGACGAACGCCGGCGCCTGCGCGACGACATCACGGCGTTGCGCCGCGACGGCATCACGGTGCTATTGATCGAACACGACATGTCGCTGGTCATGGACGTGAGCGATCGCGTGATCGTGCTCGAGTTCGGCAAAGTGATCGCCGACGGCAAGCCGGGCGAGGTGCAGCAGAACGCGGCCGTCGTCGAAGCCTATCTCGGAGCGGAAGCGTGACCGACCGGCTCGTCGTGCGCGACCTCGACGCCGGCTACGGCCAGCTGCAAGTGCTGCGCGGGATTTCGATCGAAGTCGGCGCGGGCGAATTCGTCGCCGTGCTTGGTGCGAACGGCGCCGGCAAAACGACGCTCCTGCGCGCTATCTCGCACAGCGAAGCGCGCGTGACCGGCGGCAGCGTGACCTTCGAAGGCCGCGCGATCACCGCTCTGCCGGCCGAAGACATCGTGCGCCTCGGACTCTCGCACGTGCCCGAGGGGCGGCGGCTGTTCACCGAACTCGTCGTCGACGACAACCTGCGTCTGGGCGGTTTCTGGCGGCCGCGGGCGGAGATCGACGCCGCCGTGGAGGCCGTCTACGAGCGCTTTCCGGCTTTGGCGGCGCGCAAACGCGCGATCGCGTTCGGCCTCTCCGGGGGCGAGCAGCAAATGCTCGCGATCGGCCGCGCGCTGGTCGCGAAGCCGTCGCTGCTGATGCTCGACGAACCGTCGACCGGTCTCGCACCGCGCGTGGTCGAGAGCATCTTCGCGATCGCCGCCGCCCTGCGGGCCGAGGGCACATCGATCTTGCTCGTCGAGCAGAACGCGCGGGTGACACTGCGCTTCGCCGATCGGGCCTACGTCCTCGAACACGGCAGCGTGGCGTTGGCCGGCTCGGCGGCCACGCTTGCCGCCGATCCGCGCGTCCAGGCGATTTACCTCGGCGCGCACGTCGACGACGCGCGAGGAAAGGCGCGCTAAAGGCGCGCGATGATATCTGCGGCGCGGACCGGCTTCTGCAACTGGTTGTGACGATACCCGGCATCGATGACGGGTTGGATCCTGCTCAAATCCAGGGAGGTCGCGAACATGACGCGCGTCATCGACTGCGTGCGAACCGGATCGGCCTTGGTGTACTTCACCAAGATCGGTGCAGTGTCGCTATGGTGTCCGTTGGCCCAGCGCGCAGTCTCGTAGATCGTCTGGACGAGATGCTTCGCCGTCTCCGGATTCTTCCCGATCCAGGTTTGGGTCGCAAACCACACCGAGATGTAGAACGACTTGGCGACCGCATCGAACGGCTTGCCGAAGACGCGCGTCTCGCTGCGCCCGTCGGTGATGAACGGCTCGCTG
This sequence comes from Binatia bacterium, assembly GCA_035604635.1. Taxonomy (GTDB): domain Bacteria; phylum Vulcanimicrobiota; class Vulcanimicrobiia; order Vulcanimicrobiales; family Vulcanimicrobiaceae; genus DATNIC01. Next base: position 2,165 of record DATNIC010000077.1, on the reverse strand, counting down.
AGCAAGGCCGCGCCGATCCGGCCTGCCTCCATCGCGGGGACCATCGTCGGGAAAGGCATCTCGATGAAGCTGACCTTGTGGACGTCGACGTTGTTCGCGCGCAGCCAATCTTGCAGCGCGAGCGAACTGATCGAGGCGAGGGCGACGACGCCGATCGTTTGCCCTTCGAGATCCTTCGGGAGGCGCAACGGACTGTTCTTGGGCACGAGGAGGAGCGTCGTCGGCGCGTCCGACGAATAGAGCCCGCAGCCGGCGAGGATCGCGACCGGAAAGCCCGCATTGATCGCATTGGCGACATTGATCGGATCGGCGATCCCGACATCGACCGCGTTGCCGGCCATCGCTTGCGTGACGGCTCCGCCGTTCGGTAGGAGCGTGAGGTCGACATTGAGGCCGGCGCGCGTGAAGAAGCCGGCGTCGGCCGCGAAAAACGGTTCCGCGTACGAATCTGCGGGTGCCGTCGCGATCCGAATCACGGGCGTTTGCGCCGTCGCGGCAAGCGCGCGAGCAAACGGCGCCGAGGCGATTAGCGCTGCCGCGCGGGAGCGCTTCACGTTGCGATGACGGGACTAGGTGCGCGCAACGGCGTCAGGGGCGGGTGTGCCAAGTAATCTTGCGCCGTCAGTTCGGCGAACGCGACGAGCGCTGCCGGGTCGTCGGGATCGCCCTTGATCTCCGAGACTGGGACGACGCGATCGTTGGCATAGCTCGGAAGGACACCTGGGTCCTCGAGATAGACGCCGTGCGGATCTTCGCCGCGTTCGACGGCCTCGATGTTGCGCCGAATGTATCGCCGGAAGAGCACGACACCGCGATCCTGGCTGCCCAGATGCTCTTTTGTACTGCTCACGGGACCTTGACTCACTTGCGCATCGTAGTCGCCGGGGATCCACTGCCGCTCCTCGTACGGCCGGTCGTCGTATTGGCCGAAGACTTCCAACGCGCGACGTTTTTCGAACGGCATCGGCTCGTCGTCGGTAACGTGGCTGACGAAGAACGAGATGCTGTGCTCATCGTCGACCGGTAACGTCCAGAACGTCACGAACGGCGGGCTGCAGCTCCTGACTTCCGTTGCTTCCTCGAAGATCGACGTGATCCGGCGCAAGTTCGGTCCCAGACTTTCTGCGGAGCGCACCCACACGTTGTCGCCGACGCGCCGGGCTGCACTGTAGATCATCCCGATCGGCGTATCGGTGAAGACGAACTCCGGGCGAACTTCCATTTGCGGCGAGAAGTGCCGCATGCCGCGCCATTGCGGGATCGCGTGCAAGGTAAACGTGTGCGCGGGGTCCATCGTGTTCTCGCGCATTTGCAGCCAGTTGCAATCGACTTCCAGGCGGATGCCCGTCACGATCTCGACGCCGGGCAGATCCATGAAGTCATACGTCGGGAAAACGGGTTTGCGTTCCATCGGACCCATGTAAATGAAGACGATGCCGCCGTAAACGTGGGTCGGATAAGCGCCTTGGCTCATCGCGTACTTGAGGCGATCGGGCTCGCCCGGGATCTCGAGCATCGTCCCGTCGACGTCGAAGACGCGTCCGTGGTAGCAGCACCGGATGCCGCGTTCTTGAATTAGCCCGAACTCGAGCGATGCGTTGCGGTGGCAGCAATGGAGCTGCAAAGCGCCGGTGTGGCCGCTCTTGTCGCGGAAGATCACGAGATCTTCGCCCAACGCGCGCGCGCGCAAGGCCCGATCGCCGAGTTCGTGGGCGTACGCGACCGGCTGCCAAAAGCGGCGATGGTATTCGCCACCGGGCGTCCCGCGCTCGACCTGCGTCATGTAGAGGTCGCGTTGCGGCGCTGGATCACGCCGATAACCCGTGTAGCGAAGTGCCGCTAGCTTTGACTCGGTTCCCTGCATGCCGGACCACTCCCAGAAACGTCGTGGGGAACGAGATTCCAGGCATGCCGGGGCTTCCCCTCAGCGCGAAGAGGGATCACGCCCGGGACGACGATACTACGGAAATGGCTATTCGCCGGGGCCTGTAGCTCAGCGGTAGAGCGGCCGGCTCATAACTGGTTGCGCGTAGGTTCGAATCCTACCGGGCCCAAGCAACGCGGCGCCATCGTCTATCGGCTAGGACAACGCCCTTTCAAGGCGTAAAGACGGGTTCGATTCCCGTTGGCGCTACCAACTCAGGCCCGTAACGACGGGCTTTTTT
>DATNIC010000076.1:0-13188 GCA_035604635.1 Binatia bacterium | reverse complement strand
GGCGTTGTCGGCCGTAACGCCGCCCGCCGTAGCGTAGGCACGGCCGCGCATCTCTTCGTGATGATCGCGGAAGTTGCTCGGCAGCGCCAACAATTTGTTGGGCCACGGGTCCGGCGTTTGCAGCTTGACCGAAGAGAGCGGTTTCCCCGTCACCGATTTGACTGCAGCCTCGATCTTCGGCCGCACCGAATCCCACGACCCGATGACGCGCACGATGCCGACCGGCGGCCATTCGCCGGGATCGACGCCGCATGCGGCGCTCACGTCGTAGATCTTCTCGTCCTTGACGACGCCGATGTGCCCGCCGTCGAACCGCGTTATCTTCACGTCCACCCCTCGCTGTTTATCGTTTGCTTACGGTGCTAAGGGCCAGGAGCTTCCCGGCAGCGGCCGTAAATCCCGGTCTCGATGACGGTCACTCTCCCGCGGCGCAAGACGCCGCTCGAAACGTTCGCCGATCCGGAGATTCGAGTCGAAGGCCGCGACAAGGTCAGCGGCAAGGCGCAGTACACGGGCGACGTCACGAAGCCGAACATGCTTTGGGCCGCGTTCGCGGTGAGCTCGGTCCCCCATGCGCGCATCGTCTCGATCGACACGAGCGCCGCAAAGGAGGTCCCCGGCGTTCGGGCGATTCTCACCGGCGCCGACATCGGCGACAAGCGCTTCGGCCGTCACATGCACGATTGGCCCGTCCTCGCGTTCGAGAAGGTCCGCTTCATCGGCGAGCGCGTCGCCGCCGTCGCCGCCGAGACGAAGGATGCGGCCGAAGAAGCGGCGCGCCTGATCGACGTCGAGTACGATGAGCTGCCCGCCGTCTTCGTCGGTTCCGAGGCGCTCAAGCCCGACGCTCCGATCCTGCATGAAGACTCGGCGAAGTACATCTTCGCCAGCGGAAAGCGGCCCCCGGTCGATCACCCGAACTTGCAAGGTAGAGTGACGCACCGCAAGGGTGCGCCGGACCTCGAGCCGCTTTTCAAAGCGGCGCATCGCGTCTTCGATCATCGCTTTACGACGCCGCGCCAACACCATGGCTATATCGAGCCGCGCGCGTGCTTGGTGCAGGTCGATCCGGACGGCGTCGTCCGCGTCTACTCGCCGTGCAAATCGCCGTTTCGTCTGCGCCAGCAAATGTCGGTCGTCACCGGTGTCCCCGCCGAAAAGATCATCGTCGAGCCGACGTACATCGGCGGCGACTTCGGCGGGAAAGGGCTCGTCGTCGACGAGTTCGCCTGCTACTACCTCGCGAGGGCGACGGGACGTCCGGTAAAAGCGGTGATGTCGTATGTCGACGAACTGCAAGGGACGAATTGCCGGCACCCCTCCGAGATCCGCGTGCGGACGGGCGTGGACAAGGACGGGAAGTTCCTCGTCCATCACGGCGAGATCATTTACAACGGCGGCGCTTACGCGGCGACAAAGCCCGGCAAGGATCTCATCCCGGGGCAAGTCGGTTGGGGAACGGTCGGCTACCACGTCCCCAACGTGCTGCTCGAAGTCCGCAGCGCGTACACGAACACGACCCCGTCGGGCCACATGCGCGCGCCCGCCGACGTGCAGACCTTCTTCGCCTGGGAGATTCACGTCGACGTGATCGCGCGCGAGCTCGGGGTCGACCCGCTCGAGCTGCGCCTGCGCAACGTGATCAAGGACGGCGACACCGCGTTGACCGGCGAGCATATGCTCGAGCCGAAGGGTCGCGAAGTCCTCGAAACGTTGCGGCGGGAGACCGATTGGAGCACGCCGATGCCGCCGGGACGCGGTCGCGGTATCTCGTTCGTCTGCCGGCACACCGGCGGCGGCAAGACGTCGCTCCGCCTGCGATTGCATCCGAACGATGAAGTCGACGTGCTCTACGGCACACCGGATCAAGGCAGCGGCTCCGCCACGGTGATTCGACGCATCATCAGCGCCGAGCTGGGCATCGAGCCCGAAAAGATTTCGATCCGTCGCGGGTCGACCGACGAAGCGCCGAACGACCCTGGGGCCGGAGCGAGTCGCGTCACGCACATCATGGGACGAGCCACGCTCGATGCAGTCGAAAAGTTGCGCCCGCACGTCGGCAAGAAGCGCAGCGACACGATCGAGGTAAGCGGCGCGTACAACGGCGAGCATCACGACGCCGAGCATCCGGCAGATTACAGCTTCTCAGCCTTCGCCGTAGACGTCGAGGTCGATCGCGCGACCGGCGAGGTCACGCTGCTCGGCGCGACGCTCTCGGTCGAGGTCGGACCGATCATCAATCCGGTCGCGCATCGGGGCCAGATCGAGGGCGGCTTCGTCTACGGCGTTGGCGGCGCGTTCTTCGAGGAGCTGATCGACGAGGACGGCAAGCTGAGCGCGCTCAACCTTGGCGAGTACAAGCTGCCCACGCAAATGGACGTCCCACCGCTACGGACCATCCACGTCGCAGCCGGCATCGCGAATGGTCCGTACGGTGCGAAGATGGCCGGAGAACTCAGCAACAGCGGCGTCGCACCGGCCGTCGCAAACGCCGTCTACAATGCGGTCGGCGCGCAGCTGACCACCTTCCCGATCACCGCCGAGCGCGTCTACGAGGCGCTGACCTCATAGCGCTCGTCCGCTGACGTAGTCGACCCAGCGCTTGTAGAAGCCGCGCGAGTTCTGTTCGGTGATCTGCGTGCTGACCTGCCCCGGCAGCGGATCGTCGGTCTTCGTCGCGTGCAGCGACTGCTGGTAGTTGTACGGGTAGCGGCGAGCGATCGTCCCTTGGCTTGCCGACGTCGCGTAGTTCCAGTTCTCCAAATCGTCTTGCTCGGTCATCCCGGCCGGGCCCGAATACCGCATGTAGTAGTGCCGCAAGAATGCCTTCACGTCTTCGGGCGCGTCCTTGTCGACGAGAAAGAAGCGCCAAACCTCCATCGACGCTGGTCCGTTTGGATGCCAAACGAAGAGCGCGCGCGGCTGATGGGCGAGGTACGACGTGTTGGGGAAGATGCTGCCGGTCCAGCCGACGAGCCGCGAGCGCGCCCCTAAGCGGCGCCGACGTTCTTCGAAACACCGGCGATAATAATCTTCGACCGCTGCATTGTCATGAAAGCCTTCGACGTACCAGTTGTCTTCGGGGAGCAGGACGCTGTGAATCCCGTGGCCCTGCGGGAAGGTCAGCCACACGTGTTGACTCCCCGGCGAGTATTGATCGCGTCGCCCCTTGACGCCCGACTTCGCGCTCGGCCCGATCCCGACGAGATCGACCGAACGGTGGCTCACGTTATGATACGAGTCGCCGCAGAAGTTTTCGGTCGAGAGCTTCCAATTCGAAGGCGCGACCCATTTCTGGATCCCGGCAAGCACTTCGGATCCGCCCTCGCGCCCGTCACGCGCATCGAGGACGAGATCGAGATGCTCGAGCGCTCCCCCGAGGTAGTCCTCGAATGATGGTGCATCGGGATCCCAGGTCGCCCAAATCGTCCCTTTATAGTTGACCATCTTGGGGACTTCGATCAGTCCCCACTGCGAGCGGTCGAGGACACCGTCGTAGAGCTGCTCGTACATCGGTACGCCGAGGAGCCGGCCATCGGTCGCGTAGCTCCATGCGTGGTAGGGACAGGTGAAGAGCGGCGTGTTCCCCTCATCGTAGCGACAGACTTTCATCCCGCGATGGCGACACGTGTTGAGGAAGACATGGAGCTTCTGCTCGCGATCCCGGCAGAGGATGACCGATTCGGTCCCCATCCGTGAAACGAAGAAGTCGTTCGACTTCGGCACGAGGCTCTCGTGGCCGACGAAAAGCCATGTCCGAGTGAACAAGTGCTCGAGTTCGTCCTCGAAGACATGCTCGCTGACGAAAATCTCGCGGCTGACGATCCCGCGCTCCACGTCGACGAGGCGGCCGTAGTCAGGCGTCATCGTTGAACGTTCGCGAATTCCCGCAGCCTGTGCTCCCAGCGTTCCAGCGCCTCATCGAGCCGGCGCTCGTCGACGCCGTATTCGGCGATCGCCGCATCGCGGCTGACGTATCCGTCGATGACATCGTCGAGGACGCGTTCGAACGAGCGCTCGCGTGGTCCGCCGAAGCCGCCGCCGCCGGCGCGTTCGAGCAACACGCGATCGCCGCTCTTCAAACGAAGGCCGCTGAAGCGGCTCGGCATCCGCCGCTCGCTCTGCATCCCCGGATTGAGCACGCAGCCGCCCAGTCTTCCGGGCTGTCCTCCGGCAAGCCCGAAGGCAGGGACTTCGTGGCGGCCGCCGCGCAACGTCAGTTGCGCGTCGTCGGTCAAGATCTCATACTCGCGGCGCTGGACGAGCCCGCCGCGGTATTTTCCCGGCCCGCCCGAGTCTTCGATCAACTCGAAGCGGACGAGTCGCGTGGGAAACTCGCTCTCCAGCACTTCGACCGGCGATATGCGCGCATTCGAGAGAAGGACCGTCACGGCCGACGGACCGTCGCCGTGCGCATGCGCGCCGTATGCCGAACCGACCGACTCGTACTGGACGAACGGCTTTCCGGCAGGTGTCGTCCCGCTGATCGTGATCCCGCCGACGCCGCCGTTGCCGGCCATCCGCTTCTCGGAGACGAAGCCGCTGAGCGCTTGGAGCGAGGCTTCCGTGATCGCGGTTGCCGCCGCCATGTACGTGTTCGTCGCAGCTGGGAAGTATGGGTCTAAGACTGAGCCCTTGCGAAACTTCGCTTGAACGACGCGTGCTACGCCGCCATTGTTGGGCAACTTCGGATCGATCATCGCGATCAAGGCAAAGTAGTAACAGCCGAGCGCTAACGACGGGACGATGTTCACGGGTCCCTGCGTCTGGTCTTGACATCCGGTCGAATCAAAGACGATGCCGTCGCCCTTCTTTTCGATACGGATGTGGTAGCGGACGCGCTTGTCCAGCGTGATCCCGTCCGTGTCGACCCACGACTCCGCCTCGAATGCGCCGTCGGGCCAGCTGCGCAGCGTCGCTCGGATGCGATCTTCGGTCACCCTCTGCTGCATCGCAAACGCTTCGAGCGCGGGCTCGAGTCCGTAGCGCTCGATGAGTTCGGCGAGCCGCCTTTCGCCCAAGCGCGCGACACCGACTTGGCCGCGGATATCGCCCAGGACGAGCTCAGGCGTGCGTGAGTTCGCACGTAAGATCGCCTCGATGTCTTGCATGATCTCGCCTTGGCTGATCAACCGGACCGGCGGATACTGAATCCCCTCTTGAAAGATCTCGCGCGCATTGCCGTAGCCGGTCCCCGGGACGACGCCGCCGAGATCGCTCTTATGCGCGATGCTGCCGCAAAACGCGACAAGCCGGCCGTTATGAAAGAACGGCGTGATCACGGCCATGTCCATCGAGTGCGGGACGCCGCCCAAGTACGGATGGTTCGTCAAGAACGCGTCGCCGAGCCGGATGTCGGCGCCGAACGTCTGCTGGATATTGCGCACGCATTGCGGCAGACACGCGATGTGCAGCGGGAGGACGACGTGCTCTCCGATCACGTCGCCGCTGGGATCCATCAGCATGCAGCTCGCGTCCTGCGATTCGCGGATGATCGTCGAGTAGCCGGTCCGGAAGATGCTGTCCTGCATCTCTTGGACGATCCCGGAGAGCCGGCTTTGAATGACTTGAAAGGTGATCGGATCCACGACGCTCCGTTACGCTCGCATGATTTCGAGCAGCCCGAGCTCGATGACGCGACCGCGCTGTCCCGGCGGTATGACCGTCGTCGAATCGGCCTGCAAGAGGATCGCAGGGCCGTCGATCTGAGCGCCTTCCGGCAAGTTCGCGCGATCGTAGAGCCGCGTCTGGACCGGTTTGGCCGAACCGAAATACGCGTCGCGATAACTCACGAACGCATCATCGAGCGTCCCCTTCGCCGAGAAGGGTGAGGCTAACGTCGCCTTCGGGACGATCGCGACGCCGGTGACGCGGTAGTTCACGATCTCGACCCCCGCGTCGGGTGCGGAGTGCCCGGTGAGCGCGAGGTGCTGCTGATCGAAGTCGCCGCGGATCTTCTGCAAGTCGCCTTCATGCAGCGGGACGCGCTCGACGCGGACCGTCAGTTCGTAGCCTTGGCCGACGTAGCGCAGATCGAGATCGTATTCGTACACGAGCTGATTGTGCCGGAAACCCTCGCCGAGCAGCTCGCCCTCGGCGTGTTTGCGCATCCCTTCGAAGACCTCGTTGACTTTGCGCGCGTCGACGGCTTCGAGCGCTCGCAGATCGGAGACGACGTAATCGTGGCGGACGTCGGAAAGCAACAACCCGAGCGCGCTCGTGACGCCGGGGAACGGCGGGACGAGGACGCCCTTCATTCCGAGCTCCTCGGCCATCGGCCCCGCGTGGAGCGGCCCCGCGCCGCCGAACGCGAGCAGATAAAAATCGCGCAGATCGTAACCGCGATTCGAAGAGACGACCTTGATCGCTTCCTGCATCTTCACGTTGACGATCTCGACGATTCCACGCGCCGCGTCGATCGTCGAGAGGCCGAGCGGCTCGGCGATCTTCTCGCGGATCGCACGTTCCGCCGCGTCCTTGTCGAGCGAGAGCGTCCCGCCGGCGAGCGCATTCCCGGCGCTCAGGTAGCCGAGGACCAAGTTGGCATCGGTTACGGTAGGCTGCGTTCCGCCGCGGCCGTATGCGACGGGTCCCGGGATTGCGCCGGCGCTTTGCGGGCCGACTTGGAGCACGCCGGATGCGTCGACGTACGCGAGGGTCCCGCCGCCCGCGGCGACCGTGTGGATGTCGAGCATCGGGACGAGGACGTAACGGTCATGGACTTTCCCGCCGCTGCGCCGCGCCGGCGATCCGTTTTCGATCAACGCGACGTCGGTGCTCGTCCCGCCCATGTCGAACGTGACGACGTTGCGATAGCCGGGCATCTGCGCGGCAAGCTTCTCGGCCGCTACGACGCCGGCGGCCGGGCCGCTCAGGATCGTCTGCACGCTGCGCCGTGCCGCGGTTTCGAATGTCGCAACACCGCCGTTGCTACGCATGATGAAGCGTTGATCGGTCCGGCAGCCGAGCTCTTTCAAGCGGCCGTCGAGCGCCGCGACGTACCCCGTGAGCAGCGGATTGAGATACGCGTTGACGAGCGTCGTCGAGAGCCGGAAGTATTCGCGAATCTGCGGGATCACTTCGCTCGAGAGCGAGACGTTGCAGTTCGGTGCTTCTTCGGCGAAGATCTCAGCTATGCGTCTCTCGTGCGCTGGATTGCGGAATGCGAAGAGCAGGCAGACGGCGACCGATTTGATTTCGTGAGCGCGGAACTTGCGCGCGGCGGCGCGCACCGTCTCCTCGTCGAGCTCGCGAAGGACGCTACCGTCGAAGAGGACGCGCTCGCCGATCTCCGCCGTATAACGCGGACGGACGAGCGGCGGCGGCTTCTGATAAAACAGATCGTAGGTCGTCGCGCCGTACGGACGGCTCTGTTCGCCGACTTCGTAGATGCCGCGAAAGCCCTCGGTCACGAGCAGGCCCGTCTTCGCGCCCTTCTCCTCGAGGATCGCGTTCGTCCCGACGGTCGTTCCGTGCGAGAAGAAACCGACGTCGCCGGCCGCTCGGCGCTGCCTCTTCAAGTACTGCTCGAGCCCGGCAATGATCCCGTCGGCCTCCGACCCGCGCGTCGATGGGACCTTGAACACGTCGAGCGCGCCCGTCTTCTCGTCGAGCACGACGAAATCGGTAAACGTGCCGCCGGTGTCGACGGCTACGCGCAAGCTCATCCCGGGATCCCGAAAATCGCGTTAAACGCGGTCGCATCCTGCGCGTAGTTCCCGCTGGTCGCGGGGTCGCTGATCAGGTATTTGACCCGGGGGTTCCAAATCATCGGATCGTTCTCAGCGTCCTTGCGCGCCGCGACGCGGCCGAGGCCGTTCAGGCTGGCGACCCAATTCTGCGTCTCTTTTGAGAGCATCCAGCGCTCGAGCAGCCGGCCGGCATTGGGATGCGGCGCGTTCTTGACGATCCCGACGCAGTGCAGCTCGACGACCGTCGGATCTGGATTGACGATCGCGATCGCGCCGCCTTTACGCCGTTCTTGCTCCGCCTGATACGCGTAGATGTTCGGGACGCCGGCCAGATCCCCGGTGACGGTCATCGTTATCCCGATGACGTGCGTGTTGAGCATGCGCGGCTGATTGGCCGCGAGCGCCTTCATCAGCCTGTTCCCGCCGTCTTCGCCGTATTTTTTCTTCATCGCGGCGTACCATTCGTAGGAGCCGACAAAGATCCCGAAGTGCCCGCGCCACTCGGGCTTTGCGAAATCGGACCATGCGGCGGGGATTTTGAGCCCGTACTCTTGCAGCTTCTTGGGGTTGTATGCGATCGCTTCCGTATTGAGGAAGATGCTCGTCCAGTAACCTTCGGGGTCGACCGTCCCCTTGATCAACGTCTCGTTTTCGGGCGGGCGATACTGCACGAGCATCCCTTGGCGCTTGAGCTGATCGGTCTGAAATCCGGGTTCGTCCACGACGTCGGCTTCGTAACGGCCGCTGCGCTCCTCAGTGATCATCCGCGCCGGGAGCTCTTGACTCTCCATCCGCAACGTTTTTACCGCGATCCCGTACTGCGCGTGAAAGCGGTCCGCAAGCGCGGTCATTTGCGGCAGCGTCATCGAGCCGTAGAGGACGACCGCCCCTTCTTTCTTCGCCGCCGCGATCAGCGTGTCGTCGGCCCCCGAAGTCGCGGCCTGCGCACCGGCTCCGCCGAGCAAAGCAAGAGCGAAAAGAACGGCGAGAAAGCGCATCCCGGCGTTCTTGCAAAGGCCGGGGTAAAATCCCTCGCGTAGTAACACGGTCTGCGGAGGTACCACGATGCGGGGACGACGTTCGTTTTGCTTTTCGGCCTTGGCGCTGGCGATCGCCGCGCTCGCTCTCCCGAGCGGCGGGCAAACGCAAACGTTACCGACATTGAAAGTCGCGGCAACCGCAAACGACACGTTTGCCGAAGCCTACTACGCGCAGGATATGGGTTTCTTCAAGAAGGCCGGTTTGGCCGTCGACCTTCAAACGTTCGCCAACGGCGCGGCCGTGACGTCTGCCGTCGCCGGCAACGCGGCCGACGTCGGAATCTCCAATCCCGTTGGACTGGCGAACGCGTTCTCCCACAGCGCTCCCTTCACGCTGATCGCCGGGGGAGGGATGTACTCGTCGAAGGCGCCGACGACCGTGATGTGCGTCGCCAAAGACTCCCCGCTGAAAACCGCCAAGGATTTTGAAGGGAAGACGATCGCGGTCTCCGGCCTGCGGGATCTCACGCAACTCGGCGCGGTCGCGTGGCTTGCGCAAAACGGAGCCGACACCTCGAAGATAGCGTTCGTCGAGATACCGTTCGCCGAAATGGGTCCGGCGCTCGTTCGCGGCACCGTGGCCGCCGCCGTGATCTCCGAGCCGTCGTTGACGGCGGCGAAGGAACGCGGGGACGTTCGCGTGTTCGCGCCGGTGTTCAGCGCAATCGCGCGGGAGTTCCTGATCGGTGCCTGGTTCACGACGAAACCGTTCGCCCAAGCGCATCCCGATCTCATCAAGAAGTTTCAGAACGCGATCTATGAAGCGGGACGCTGGGCAAACGGCAATCAGCCGGCCTCGGCCGCGATCCTGGCCAAATACTCGAAGATCAACGCGGACACGGCTCGCACGATGACGCGCTCGACCTATGCCTCTTCCTTGACACCGGGCATCGTCCAGCCGCCGCTCGATCTCGCCTTCAAGAACAACGTCTTGGACAAGTCGATCGCCGCGGCCGACATGATCTTCCGCTGACCAGGACAGTCCTTCTTTACAGAGAGTTTACGTTCGTCATCATATGGTTAGTTCGTTGCGCTGGGTCATTGCGCGCCGCCATTCTGTGAAGATAGAATGAAAGGACCCCTTACTGCCTCGTCTACTGGGCGAGGCCGCCGTTTCTTTGCCGGGAAGGGACGTTGACCGCGATCGAGACGCAGAACAAAACCGCGACGGCGCAGGCCCTTATTCTTTCGGATAACGAGGCACACTGCGCGGCCTTCGTGCGGCTCCTCGGGAACGTCAGGAACTGCGCCGCGGTCCCGTTCAAAACGGTTGAGGACGCGTTCTTGTGGGCGATCCCCAGCCAGCCCGAACTGATCGTACTTCTGGATGCGCGCCCGTCCCACGTGGGGCTGGAGTTCTTGCGGCGCGCCCAGAGCTCGCCCGAGTTGGCCGCGATTCCGAAGATGTTCATTTGTGCCAACGACCCCGAGGCTCCGCGCCGAGCGATTTCGTTTGGTGCAACCGATGCCAGCGGGACCAGCGATCAGTCCGAGATGGTCGACCGGATCCAGAATTTGCTCGCGCTCTCGCGCATTCGCAGCAAGCTCGCCGTCGAGGTGAAGGAGGCGCGCCAACGGGTCCAAACATCGGACGCGCGCTCGGCCCGCTATCTGCGCCGGCTGGAAACGCTGTACAAGGCCGCGGTCGAAGGCGAGTTAACCGACGACGAGCGCGTCTCGGCGCTGTTGAACGCCGGCGCGCACGCGCTGCGCGAAGGCGGACATTTCTTGGGCGAGCTGACGCGCGTGGCCGCCGGGACGGCTGAGGCGCTCTCGGTCGCCGATGAGGACTTCGACACCGAGCTCGTTAAGAACGTTCCGAAAGTCGGCGAAAAGACGCCCCTCGTCGGGACGCTCCTCGCGCTTATGCTGAACAAAGACGACGTCTCGGTTTGGGACGATCTCTGGGCCGACACGAGTGCCGTCTCGCTCCCGCGCGTTCGCGAGATGAGCTTGCGCACCGCGATCGGACTCCCGTTCAAAGTCGAACGCGAGCAGTTCTGCCTCTCCTTCGTCTCTCGCAAGATGTTCGAAGACGCGCCGTTCACCGAGGAGGACAGCACGTACGTCGAGCTGATCGCGGCGATCGTCACGATGCTGCTCAAAGAACGCAAGCGCATGGCGCAACTGCGCTGGCAAGCGGAACGCGACGATCTCACCGGGCTCCCGAACCGCCAGACCCTCCGTCGCGCGCTCGCGCGCGCGGCGGAAGTCGGCAAGGGCCGCAAATTCGCCGTCCTGCAGCTCGACCTCGACAATTTCCAAATCATCAACGACACGCTCGGCCATCCAGTCGGTGATGCAGTCCTGGTTGCGATCGGCCAGCGTCTCCAGCGCGCGCTCAAGAAAGGCGAGCTCGTCTCGCGGCTCGGCGGCGACGAATTCGCGATCTCGCTCGGCATCGATGCCCCTGAGGCCGCAACCCAACGCGCGAAGGAGGTCCTCGCCCTCTTCGACGCCCCGGTCTCGGCCGCAGGGATGCAGCTGCAGGTCGGGACGACGATCGGCGGCGCGATTTTCCCCGATCACACCGAGAAATCCGACGAGCTCCTGCCGCGAGCCGACGCCGCACTCTACGAAGCCAAGCGTGAAGAGCGCGGCTCGTTCCGGCTCTTCGATCCGGCGATCGCCGTGCGGCTCGAGAAACGGCGCTCGTTGCAGGTTGAGTTGCGCGAGGCGCTGGCCAAGAATCAGTTCGTCCTCTATTATCAGCCCGAAGTCGACTTTCGCACGGGCGCGATCGTCGGCGCCGAATCGCTGATCCGTTGGCGCCATCCCGAGCGCGGGATCGTCGGACCCGGCGAATTCATCCCTTATGCCGAAGAATCAACGTTGATCCGGCGCATCGGCGCATGGACGGTCGAGCGCGCCTGCGAGACGATTGAGCAGCTCACGCGCGAAAATCCGGATTTTCGGCTGTACATCAACCTTTCGGGCGGCCAGCTCAGCGATCCAACGCTGCTCGATTCGCTGGTCGCGATCATCAACAGCCGCAACGTCGAGTCGCACAACCTCGGCTTCGAGATCACGGAATCGATGGCGATGCGCGATCCGAAGCTGACGCTCGACACAGTGGGCGGCTTGCACGAGCGCGGCTTTAAAATCGCGATCGACGACTTCGGAACCGGCTACTCGTCGCTCGCCTACCTGTCGTCGCTCAACCCGGACGTCGTCAAGATCGACAAGTCGTTCGTCGACAACGTCCCCGACTCACGCAACGACGAAGCGATCATCGAGACCGTCGTGACCTTCGCGCAAAAGACCGACCGGCGCGTCCTTGCCGAGGGTGTCGAGCAATTCGAGCAGATGCATTGGCTCTACAAGGCCGGGGTCAACATCTGTCAGGGTTATCACGTCGGCCGGCCGATGCCGGCCAACGATTTCGTGCAGTGGGCACGCCGTTGGAAAGCGGCTCATCAGATCGGCGGAGCGCTGCCCTGGCACAAGGCGGCGGCGGGCTGAAGGCACTTTCAACCTAAGTGCCCCGCCCAGCAGCATTCCGGCGCCGGGCGGCGAACCGTTAGGCCCCGCTATATAGCGTTGGACTGACGTCAACGAGGAGGGCCGGAGTGGAAGACATTTCACGCCTCAGGAACATCGCAATCGTCGGCACCCATCACTCCGGTAAGACCACGCTGGTCGAGGCGTTGCTCTCAACTTGCGGAGCGATCTCCCGGCGCGGTTCCGTCGGCGACGGCACGACGACGACCGATTTCGAGCCCGAGTGCATCGAACACTTACAATCGACCTGCGTCGGCTTCGCATACACGGTATGCGGCGACGTCGACCTCAACATCATCGATTGTCCCGGTTTCGTCGACTTCTTAGAAGAGACGAAAATCGCGATGCTCGCAGCCGATGCTGCGGTCGTCGTGATCGATGCGGACCCCGGACGGATCGGTCAAACGAAAACGCTGATCGATTTTATCGAGGCGCACAAGCTTCCGCACATCTTCTTCGTCAACAAGATGGACCGCCCGGGCGCAGACTTTTTCGGAACGCTCTCGGCGCTGCAACAAGCGTACGGCATGCACGTCGTCGCGCAACAAGTTCCGATCGGCGCGGGCGAGGCCTACCGCGGCTTCGTCGATTTGGCGGAGAACATCGCTTACCTCTGCGAGGGAACCGAACACAAAGAGACCGCGCTCCCTGCCGACCTGCAAGCGATCGTCTCGGATCAACGGACGAAACTGCTCGAGGCGCTCGGTGATTTCGACGATCATCTCCTCGAGGAGCTGCTCGAGGGCATCGAGCCGTCGCGCGACGAGATCCGCAAGGATCTCTGCGAAGACTGCTCGCACGATCAAATCATCCCGGTCCTGGCCGGATCGGGACAGACGGGCGCCGGAGTGCGCGCCTTGCTCGAAGCGATCGAACGGGAATTTCCCTCGCCGGCGGTCGAGTCGCGTCACGACGCCGCCGGGAACATCGTCGTGCCGGATCCCAAGGGCCCCGTC
>DATNIC010000075.1:0-28191 GCA_035604635.1 Binatia bacterium | reverse complement strand
GCTGCAGCGCGGAGAGAAATGCCGCGGAATAGCGCTCGAGCGAGCGCGACGGGAAGTCGAGCGTCCCGACCTTGTCCATCGGGGTTCGCCGGAAATCTTCGCGGAAGAACATGCTCTCGATCTTCCGTTCCGTCCCCTTGTCGACGTTGACCCCGTTGTGATCGAAGACCTCGATGAGGAAAGCGCTGGAATCTTTCGGTGCGATGCGCGTGTGGACGCCGGCGTCGCCACCGACGCTGATCGCGTAGCGCGAGAGTGGAATCGGATATGCGCGCAGATCCTCGACGTGGATCCCGACGCTGAGCAATCCGGAGATGACGCATCGATTGGTGACCCGCGACGCCGGGTGCGTGTCGCGGCTGGTCATCACCGTTTGTCCCGGCTTCATCGTCGAGCCGAGCGCCATGCCGAGTTTCATCGCGAACTCCGGCGTGATCTCGACGTTCGCGAGACCGCTGACGCCCGCGTTACCGAAGAGCGATCCCGGCCATTTCGTTCCGTAGACCAGGGACATTGAGACGATCGCGCCGGAGGCGACCGCTTTCTCCGGCCAGAGCTTCAGATTGGCGCGGACGAGCGCGCCGCTCCCGATGACGCAGCCGCTCCCGATCACGCTCCCTTCAGCGATCGTGACGTGGTCCTTCACGATCACTTTGTCGGCGATGGTGCAGCCGGATAACTTTGCGGACTCGCCGATGTAGACGTCTTTCCACGCTATGACGCGCTCGAGAAGCGCATTCTTGGCGACGATCGCCGAATCACCCAGGATGGTGAACGCCTCGATGACCGCGCCGCTTTCGATCGAACAGTTTCTGCCCAGGACTGCCGGTGCGGCGATGCGCGCGTCGCCGGCGATTCGCGTCCCCTCGCCGGCCCACACTCCGGGCGCGAGCTCCGAGCCCGGGATCTCGAGACGCACGCGTCCATGCAAGGCGTCGAGATTCGCTTGATGGTACTGCTCGAGGCTGCCGATATCGGTCCAGTAGTCGGAGGTGACGTATCCGCCGAGCTGCTTGCCGTCGCGAAGAAGCTGCGGGAAGATGTCCTTGGAGAAATCGTACACCTTCCCGGGCTCCATGTAATTGAGGACCTCGGACTCCAGGACGTAGATCCCGGTATTGATCGTATCGGAGAAGACCTCGCCCCACGAGGGCTTCTCGAGAAAGCGTTCGATCTTGCCGTTCTCGCCGGTGACGACGACGCCGAATTCGAGCGGGTTGTTGACCCGCTGCAGAACGATCGTTGCGACATTACCGCTCTGACGGTGATGCTCGACGACCGCCGAGATATCGAGATCGGTGAGCGCGTCGCCCGAGATGATCAAAAACGTCTCGTCCTTGAGCAGTCCGGAGGCGAGACGGACCGCCCCCGCGGTCCCAAGCGGCGTGTCTTCGACGACGTAGTGCATCGTCACGCCGAGATCGCTTCCGTCACCGAAATACGCCTCGACTTCATCGGCGAGATAGTGAAGGGTGGCGACGATCTCGGTGATGCCGTGACGTCGTAGCAGATCGACGATGTGATGCATCACCGGCTTGTTGGCGACCGGAGCCAGCGGCTTGGGCAAGCGAGAAGTCAGGGGGCGTAAACGCGATCCCTCGCCTCCGGCCATAACCACGGCTCTCATGAGCAATCGTTCGTCAAAAAGATGACTAGCTCCGTCCTCAGTTTGGCGGGCGCATGCTCCGCAGAGCGGCCGTGAGGCGTTCACTCAACGCGGTGCGAGTGATCTGCTGCACGTTGACTGGGAGCCGCAGGCACCAATTGGGGTGTTCTTTGAGGGTCCCCGGGACGTTGACCGCGTCCGTCAGCAACAGGACGTCTTCGACTTGAACGATGAGAAAACGCGCTGGGCTGCGCGCGAGGAAGCGATACGCGCTCTCTACGAGCGCCTCAATCCCGGTCTCCTCGCCCAAATCGCCCCAATTTCTCAGCGCATCGAGCAGATGCCCGCGCGCCCGTTCGCGTTCTTCACGACTCTCGGCGGCAGCCTGCGGTGTGAGCAAGCCGAGTCGTTCGCGCAGGCCGAGATCGGTCCCGGCCCACCAGCTCGGTAGACTCGGCAGATCGTGCGTCCCCGTGCTGACCAGCGCACTCGCCGGATAGGCCTGCGGCGGACGGAAGCTCTCGTCGGCTTCGCGTTCGAACGTCAGCAACCGGCACCCGAGGATCCGGCGCTCGGAAAGGCGCTCGCGAAAGCCTTCGGGGACGGTCCCCAAATCTTCGCCGACGATCGCGCATCGCTGGCGGACGCTTTCGAGCGCGATGATTCCCAGCAGATCGTCGAGCGGATAGCGGACATAAGCTCCTTCACTCGCCGGACGTCCGTGCGGTATCCAAAAAAGGCGTTGAATCTCCATCACGTGGTCGATCCGCAGCGCGCCGGCGTGACGCATGTTCGCGCGCAGCAGCGCGATGAACGGGGCGTATGCCTGCCGGCGCAGCGTCACCGGATGAAACGGCACGACGCCCCAATTCTGTCCAAGCGTGTTCACCGCGTCGGGCGGCGCGCCGATGGAGACGCCGCGGACGAAGGTATCGGGTGCGCTCCACGCATCGGCGCCGTCGGTCGCCGTCCCGACTGCAAGATCGCGATACAGCCCGGCTGCGAGGCCGGTGCACGCGCGCGCGGCGTGCTCGAGCTGCGCGTCGGCAAGCCACTGAAGATAGCGATGAAATCCAATCCTTGCGGTGTGCTCGCGCTCAAAGGTGCGGACCGCCGCGCCTCGGCGGTCGCGATACTCGAGCGGCCACGCCGTATAGCCGCCGCGCACTCCGGTCGTCGCGCGCACGTGCTCGGCGAGCGCGCAGAACGTTGCGTAGTCGTCCAGCGCAGCGCCCCCGCGTTCGACAAAGCGGACGAAGTCACGGCCGCGTTCGTCGTCGCGATGGCAGGCGAGAAACCAGTCGTAGCACAACTCGAGGACGCCGAGCTTCCCGGTTGAGACCGCTTCGTAGTCTACCAGCGCGCCGCCGTGTGGGGGGCGGAGGAGCTGCGCCGCAGTTTGGCAGCGCAGCGACTCGCGAAAATCGTCGACCGCTTGCACGTCGATGTAGAGCGGGTTCAGCCAAAGGCGGCTCGCCGGATCGTATGGACTGTGCGCCTGCGGGTCGGCGATGTTTGGAGCGTGCAGCGGGTTGAGTCCGAATGCGTGCGCGCCCGCTTCCCTCCCCGCCTCTGCGAAGAGCCGCAAAGCGCTGAAGTCGCCGATCCCCCAATCCGACTGCGAGCGCAGCGAATAGAGCTGCGCCGAGAAGCCCCAAATGCCGGAGCCTTCTTCGAGCGCCGTAGGGAGCCACGCGTGCACCGGGACGACGATCAGGGTCATCGCCTCTTCACGCATGCTGAGCCGGTGATAGCCGAGCGGCAGGCGGTCCGCGATCGTGATCGAGCCGTCGACGACCGGCGACCGCCCGCTGCGGAGTGTGCCGTCTTCGAGCGTCAACTGCCAATCGACGGCGTCGACGCGCGGTCCCGCGCGTAACGGGATGATGACGGCCGGATTATCCTCGCGTACGACGTGGACCGGATCGAGCGCCGACGTGCTCTGCGGGACGAGGACGACTGCGTGCGAAAGCGCTTCGAGCGTTGCGACCGGGACGGTTACTTCGCGCCCGAAGTAGTCGTGATAGGCGGGCTCGATCACGAAGCGTCGCGGGCGATCAAGACGACCATCGAGCGCGGCTGCACGTCGAACGGTTCGCCTGCGCGAAAGAGGCGCGCCGGCAGCGCCGGCTGCGGCCACGTCGTCTCGATCAACCGTTCCCAGTGGATGCGATGATCTGCCTTCGGCAGGATGTATGGGACGACTTCGTCGTGCGCGTTCAGGAGCAAAAGAAAGCTATCGTCCCGCTCGGGATACCCCAACAAGCTGACGAATTCGTCACCCGGATCGCCACCGAGCAGCAGGCCGAGTGTCCGCCGGCCGCCGTGGTACCAATCTTCAGCGGTCATCTCGCCGCCGTCGACGCGCATCCACGTGATGTCCTTGACCTGCATGTTCGGCATCGATTTTCCATGGAAGAAGCGCGGACGCCGAAAAACAGGATGCTCGAGCCGCAGGCGGATCAGCGAGCGGGTGAAGTTCAACAGATCGCCGTCGGCCTCGGGGTTGTGCCAATCGACCCAGCCTACCGGATTGTCTTGACAGTAGGCGTTGTTGTTGCCGCGCTGCGAATTCCCGAGTTCGTCGCCGCCGAGCAGCATCGGCAACCCTTGCGAGAGCAACAACGTCGTCATGAAATTGCGCCGCTGCTGGACGCGCAAATTTCGAACTGCGGGATCGTCGGTCGGCCCCTCGACGCCGCAGTTCCAGCTATAGTTGTGGTTGACGCCGTCGCGGTTGTCCTCGATGTTCGTCTCGTTGTGCTTTTCGTTGTAGCTGACGAGGTCCATCAGCGTAAAGCCGTCGTGCGCCGTGACGAAGTTGACGCTCGCGCGCGGACGGCGCCCCTCGCGCGCGAAGATCTCGCTCGATCCCGTGAGCCGCGAGGCCAGCGCGCCGACCGTCCCGTCGGTCCCTTGCCAAAAGCGTCGAACCGTATCGCGATATTGATCGTTCCACTCGGACCATCCCGGCGGGAAGTTCCCGACCTGATAGCCGCCCTCGCCTAAATCCCACGGCTCGGCGATCAGCTTGACGCGTGCAAGCAGCGGGTCTTGCCCGATCGCGGCCAAAAAGTTGCTCGATCGCGAGTAGTCGTTGACGCCTCGGGCAAGAGTCGTCGCGAGGTCGAACCGGAATCCGTCGACGTGCATCTCTTGCACCCAGTACCGCAATGAATCGAGGACCATTTGCAAGACGCGCGGGTGCTCGAGATTGAGCGAATTTCCGCACCCGGTGTAGTCCATGGTATTGCGTTCGGACCCCGCGGGCAGCTTGTAATACGATTTATTGTCGATTCCGCGAAAAGAGAGCGTCGGTCCGCGCTCGTTCCCTTCGGCGGTGTGATTGTAGACGACATCGAGGATTACTTCGATCCTGGCCTCATGTAAGTTCTTGATCATCGTCTTGAACTCTCCGAGATCGCGGGTCGCCATGTAGCGCTGCTCGGGCGCAAAGAAGCCGATCGAGTTGTATCCCCAATAGTTTCGCAGCCGCTTCTCGACCAAGGTGCGTTCGTCGATGAATGCGTGAATCGGCAGCAACTCGACGGCAGTGATCCCGAGGTTGCTCAGGTACTCGATCATCGGCGCGGAGCCGAGCCCGGCGAACGTGCCGCGGTACGCGGGCGCAACCGCCTCGTTTTGCATGGTAAATCCGCGGACGTGCAACTCGTACACGATCGATTCGTGCCAGCGATGCTGCAACCGCCGGTCGTCACCCCAAGTAAACGCCGTGTCGACGACGACGCATTTGGGCATCCCCGATGAGTTGTCGCGGCGATCGAATGAAAGGTCCTCGCGCGGCGCTCCTATGCGATAGCCGTAGTGTACGTCGCTCCAGCGAATTTGTCCGAATAGGAGCTTGGCATACGGGTCCAAGAGCAGCTTGTTGTGGTTGAAACGGTGACCGCGCTGCGGATCGTACGGTCCGTAGACTCGGTAGCCGTACAACTGGCCGGGGCGCGCTTCCGGCAAATAGCCGTGCCATACTTGATCGGTATATTCGGGCAAGGTGATCCGTTCGAGCTCGCGCCGGCCGCGCGCATCGAAGAGGCAGAGATCGACGCGCTCCGCATGCGCCGAGAACAAGGCGAAGTTTACGCCCTTTCCATCCCACGCGGCCCCAAGCGGAAACGGGCGGCCGGGCCAAATGGGGACACGATGAGCGTTGTGCAGGTCGGCGATTTCCTAAGAAGCGGGTGTAAAGAAGACCGCCCCGAGCGGCGGGAGCGTGAGGACGATCGAGTGCTCGCGACCGTGGGCGGGGTATCGCAGCGCGATGACGCTGCCAAGATTGCCGACGTTGGACCCGCCGTACGTTCCGGCGTCGGTGTTGAGGATCTCGTGATAAACGCCGTGAAACGGGACGCCGACCCGGTAGCCTTCGCGCACGACCGGCGTGCAGTTGAATACGGCGATCAACGGGGTGCCGTCGCGGCTGCGCCGCGCGAACGAGACGACCGTGCTCTCGTGATCGTTGAAATCGATCCACTCGAACCCGGCAGGATCGGCGTCGAGTTCGTAGAGCGCCGGCGTCGAGCGCAGGATTCGATTGAGATCGCGCACGAGCGTCTGAACGCCGGCGTGAAGCGGATCGTTCGTGAGATGCCAGTCGAGCGACTGGTCGTGATTCCACTCGCGTTCCTGTCCGAACTCGCCGCCCATGAAGAGCAGCTTCTTGCCCGGATGCGCGTACATGAGGGCGTAGAGCAGGCGCAGGTTGGCGAAGCGCTGCCAGCGGTCGCCGGGCATTTTCGCAACGAGCGCGCCCTTGCCGTGGACGACCTCGTCGTGCGAAAGCGGCAAGATGTAGTTTTCGCTGTACGCGTAGAGCAAACCGAACGACAGATTCGAGAGGTGGTACTTCCGATAGAGCGGGTCCACTCGCAGAAACGCGAGCGTATCGTGCATCCAGCCCATGTTCCACTTGTAGCCGAAGCCGAGCCCGCCCAAGTACGTCGGCATCGATACCATCGGCCAGGCCGTGGACTCCTCCGCGACCATGAGCGCTCCCGGCTCTTCGGCATAGACGATTTCGTTGAGACGCCGAAGAAAATCGATCGCAGCCAGGTTTTCGTTGCCGCCGTAGTGGTTCGGAATCCATTCGCCGGGCTTGCGGCTATAGTCGAGGTAGAGCATCGAGGCGACCGCGTCGACCCGCAATCCATCGATGTTGTACTTGTCGAACCAAAACAGCGCGCTCGAGCGCAGGAAGTTCGCTACCTCGCGCCGGCCGTAGTTGTAGATGAGCGTGTTCCAATCCGGATGATAACCTTGGCGCGGATCGGCGTGCTCGTAAAGGTGCGTCCCGTCGAAGTTACCTAGGCCATGCGAGTCGGTGATGAAGTGCGCCGGGACCCAATCAGCGAGGACGCCGATCCCTTCGGCGTGCGCGCGGTCGACGAAAGCACGGAAGCCGTCCGGATCGCCGAAGCGCGACGTCGGCGCGAATAACGCGATCGGCTGATAGCCCCACGAGCCATCGAAGGGATATTCGGCGATCGGCAAGAGCTCGATGTGCGAGTAGCCCATCCATTTGGCGTACGGTATGAGATCGTCGGCGAGCTCGTAGTACGTCAGGTAGCGGTTCTCTTCTTCGGGTTTGCGTTTCCACGAGCCGAGGTGGACCTCGTAGATCGAGATCGGTGCGTCGCGGCGCGCGGCCGCGGCCCTGCGTTCGAACCATTCCATGCCCGCGCGCGGCGAGGTCTCGACCGTGGCGACGACGGAGGCGCTCGCCGGAGGATGCTCCGTTCGAAATGCGTACGGATCC
The DNA here is from genome assembly GCA_035604635.1 of Binatia bacterium. Taxonomy (GTDB): domain Bacteria; phylum Vulcanimicrobiota; class Vulcanimicrobiia; order Vulcanimicrobiales; family Vulcanimicrobiaceae; genus DATNIC01. Next base: position 20,812 of record DATNIC010000075.1, on the reverse strand, counting down.
GATTTTAGCGCGAGGAGCTCAGCGCTGGGGCCGATCAACTCGAACTTGTACGCCGCCCCGTCTCCGACGCCGGGGAGGAAGATCTCCCACACGCCGCACTCGACCCGCAGGCGCATCGGGTGCCGGCGGCCATCCCAATCGTTGAAGTCGCCGACGATGCTCGCGCGGCGCGCATTCGGAGCCCACACGGCGAACGACGTCCCATCGACGCCTTCCATCGTCATGCGGTGCGCGCCGAGCTTCTCGTACGGACGTAAGTGCGTCCCTTCGCCGAGCAAATAGACATCGAGCTCTTGCAGGACCGGACCGAAGCGATACGGATCGTCGATGTCCCGCGTGTGCGTTTCGGTCTCGATCCGCAAGCGATAGGGGAAGCGCAGTTCCCGCTCCGGCGGAAGAGCACCGGAGAAGAAGCCCGCCGGGTCGTCGCAGGCGAGGTCGGCGACGAGCTCGCCGCTGCGCTCGTCGACGACGCCGACGCGCTGCACGTGCGGTAAGAACGCGCGCACGACGAGCGTCCGGCCGACGTGGTGCATGCCCAAGAAGGCGAACGGATCGCGGTGGATCCCGGCGACGATCGCTGCGATCTCGGCCGGCGCCGTTACGACGATGCGGCGTTCATCCATGAACTAGGAGTCGTGCCAAGCTGGGCAGGCCTTCGCCGTACGTCGGGTGGATCCCGACCATCTGCTCGAGCGTTTGCCACGTCGCCCCGGCTTCCATGAGCGCGATGAAGACGTGAACGAGCTCGGCCGTTTCGTAACCGACGAGCGTTGCGCCGAGGATCCGGTCGTCGCGCTCGTCGACGACCAGGCGGTAGAAGCCGAGCTCCTGGCCCCATTCGATCCCGCGCGCGATGTTCGTGACCGGGAGCGTCACGGCGCGAGCCGGTATCCCGCTTGCTCGCGCCTCATCGAGGGTCAGCCCGGCTCGTCCGACTTGCGGTTCCGTATAGACCGCGTAGCCGAGGACGCGGTCATGCCGCGTCCGCTCTTTTCCTGCGAGGATCGCCTTGACGCGGCGGTAGTCTTCCCACGAGACGTGCGTAAAGGCCGGCTGCCCCGCAACATCGCCGATAGCATAGACGCCGTCGGCGGTCGTATGGAAACGATCGTCGATCGTGATGTATCCGCGGCGGTCGAGCGCGATCCCGGCTGCGTCGCAACGGAGCGCCGCCGTGTTCGGGACGCGTCCGGTCGCGACGAGCAGCGCGTCGGCAGCGAGCACCGTCCCGTTTGAAAGGGTCACCGCGATGGCGTCTCCGCTGCGCGCGACTTTGACGACGTCGCAAGCGAGATGCAGGGCGATCCCGTCGGCGCGCAGCGCGCGTTCCAGGACGTCGCTGACATCCGGTTCTTCGCGCTCGAGGACGCGATCCGCATGTTGGATGATGTCGACTCGGGCTCCGCAGCGCGCGATCCCTTGTCCAAGCTCGAGGCCGATGTAGCCGCCGCCGACGACGACGACGCGCTTTGGAAGTCGTTTCTGCGCGAAGAACGTCTTGTCGGTCAAATAGGAGACGCTTGCCAGCCCTTCGATCGGTGGCGCCGCCGGCGACGCGCCCGTATCGATGACGATGAGCGGCGCGGTGAAGCAATGTTCGCCCGCCGCGACCGTCTTCGCGTCGACGAACGAGGCCTCGCCGTGCACGCAACGGACGCCGGCGGATTCGATGCGCCGCTGCACACCCTCGCGGAATGAGGCGATGATCCCGCGCACGCGCTCCATCGTCGCTCCGAAATCGATCGTGACGTCGCCGCGCACGCCGAGGGCGGACGCGGACCGTGCGCGTCCCGCGGTGTGCGCCGCGGCGAGAAAGGATTTCGACGGCGTGCAACCGGTGTTGATGCACGTCCCCCCGAGCTCCGCGCGTTCGAAGAGGACGACCGACTTTCCGGAGCCGGCCAAATCGACGGCGAGCGGGACGCCGCCCTGGCCGCTGCCGATGACGATCGCGTCTGTTTTAACGGCGCTCCGCTCCAAGCTACGCGCCCCCCAAGCTCCGCTTGGGGCCCCCGAGCCTCAAGCGCGCTCGCGATTCTGCTGTTGCACCATACCCCGAGGGCGCGCAATGTACCATGTCAGCGATACCGTGCGATCGCATCCCAAGCGCGCAGTACTTCCGCGACGCTCCATGCTTGCGCGAAACAGCCGCGCGGCGTAAACGGAGGGTCGCCGTCGAAGATCTCGCCCAACGTCCCAACCGCGCCGTCCGCGAGCAGATAGCGCACCGCGTGCAAGTACCGCTCGGCTGCGGCCGGATCGCGATAAACGCGCAGATGGGCACTTACGAATGGACCGAGCAGCCACGCCCAGACCGTCCCTTGATGATAGGCGCCGTCGCGGGAGCGTTGATCGCCGATGTAGACTCCGACGTAGCGCGGATCACCCGGGTCAAGCGAACGCAGACCGCATGAAGTGAGCAGCAGGCGCGCGCAAGTATCGACGACGCTACGGTGGTGATCCGGCGCCAGCGGCGCGTGCTCGAGCGCGACGGCGAACAGCGCGTTCGGCCGGATCGCCGCGTCGTCGCCGTCCGGTCCGTCGAGCACATCGAAGCAATACTCGCGAGAGTCGTTCCAAAAACGTTCGAAGCTCGCGTAGGCCTGCGCGGCCAGGCGATCGTAGCGCGCCGCGTCGCCGCGCGTCCGCGCGAAGGTCTCGATCGTGCGCAGCGCATTGTACCAGAGGGCGTTGATCTCGACCGGCTTTCCGATGCGCGGCGTGACGACCCAGTCGCCGACCTTCGCATCCATCCAAGTCAACTGGACGCCGGGAACGCCGGCGCGCAGCAAGCCGTCGGCGGGATCGACGGCGATCTCGAAGCGTGTCCCCTCGACATGCGCGCGGACGATCTCCTCGAGCTTTGGAAACAGCTCGTCGACGAAGGCCTCGTCGCCGGTCGCGGCGTGGTAAGCGCGGATCGCCTCGACGTACCACAACGTCGCATCGACGGTATTGTACTCGGGTGCCTCGCCCGCTTCGGGGAAGCGGTTGGGCAACATCCCATCGTCGAGAAAGGCTGCGAACGTGCGCAAGATCGAACGCGCGATCTCGGGTCGACCCGTAACCAAGGTCAATCCGGGGAGCGAGATCATCGTGTCGCGCCCCCAATCGCCGAACCACGGATATCCGGCGATGACGGTCTTCGCGTCGGGAGCGCCGGCGACGGCGCGGTCGGCGACGAAGGCGTCGCTTGCGAGGACGAGTTGCTCGATCCAGCCGGGCGCATCGGCCGGCGCGAGCTTGGCAAGGGCGGCGTCGGCATCGCGGCGCCTTTTCAGGGCAAGCGCGTCGTCGAGACTTGCAGCGGCCCCGATCGATGCGACGACGGCGAACGAGCCGCCCTCGCGCAGGTCAGCTTCGATGTCCGCGACGTGCAGGAGATCGCTTTCGCAATCGAGTCCACGTTCGGCTTCGAGGTCGTAACGGAAACCGTAGTACCACTCGTTGCGCGCCGTGACGACGGCATGGCGCGCGCGAACGAGCATCTCACCGGCGCCATCGAACGGGACGAAACGGATTCCGTCGCTGACCGCTTCCGACGGCCGCGCATCGTACGCGTGCGTCAGCGCGTGGAAGTCGCGCTGCTCGGCCAGCGCCAAGAACGAGAGGCGCACCGGCGCCGAAGCACGGACGAGGACGAACTGGATGTAGGTTGCGTTGGCGCCGGGCTCCATCCAGATGCGCTGTTCGAGCAGCGCGTCCGCGAACGCATACGTCCAGACGGGGATGGTCCCTTCGAGCGCAAAGCTCTCGATGAATCGTTCGCCGTTTGAGGTCGAGCCGTCGCGCCAACGATTGGACGCAAATTCATACGTCCCGTCACAGTACGTCGCTACGCCGTCGAGTCTTGCGAGCGTCGCAGTCCGTCCGAGCGGCGGATGGAGTGACGCAATCAGGAGTCCGTGGTAGCGGCGGGTCAGCGCCCCGCCGATCGTCCCCGACGCATAGCCGCCCAAACCGTTGGTAACGAGCCACTCACGGCGGGTTGCGGAAGCAAAATCGCCGCAGATGTCGCGGCCGAAACCGAGCACGGTTCCCCAGCTTCAAACTCGGGCGGAGTTGCTCCCGCACAGACGAAATTCCCGGGCGATATGGCGACAAATATCGTGAGTCTCACCGTGACGAGCTCGATGTTCAGCGATGGGGGCCGTATCCCCGAGTCGATGGCGTACAGCGGCTTTGGTCACAGCGGCGGCAATCAATCGCCCGATCTGCGGTGGAGCGGCGCGCCGCCGGGCACAAAGAGTTTTGCGATCACGTGCTACGATCCCGATGCGCCGACGACCGTCGGCTTTTGGCATTGGATACTGTTCAACATCCCGGCCTCAACGACGTCGCTCCCAGCCGGCGCCGGGGCGCCTGGGAAGAATCCGGCGGGGACCGTCATGGGCTACACCGACTTCGGCACGAGCGCGTACGGCGGACCTGCGCCGCCGCCCGGACCGCCGCACCCCTACCACTTCAACGTCTACGCGCTCGACATCGACAAGCTCGATCTCGGACCCGGTGCGACCGGTGCGCTCGTCATGTTCAACGTCAACTTCCACACGCTCGGTAAGGGGACGTTGACGGGACTCTACGGCGGGAGTTGAGTTCGGTTTTCGTTGACTGATCGTTTCGCGGTGGCCGCCATCGACGGATATCTGCTCGACGGGCATCCTTCGAAAGCGCGCGCGATCGAGGCGCTGCTGGCGGCACGCTCGGACGACCAGAAAGCTGCGCCTTTCTACCGCGCGCTCGAGATGGTCGGGGCGCGGGCTGCCGACGAAGCGCTGATCGCCTTGCGTCTCGTCCTGGCTGGGGTTGACAGCGACGATGAGCACGTGAAGCGGCTGCGCGGCCTCGTGAAGACGGTGCGCGCCGGCGGATCCGCTGCCGACGGCGCGCGCGCGGCCTATGCTGCGGAGATCAGACAGTCGCCGGATGGCGGTAATAGGTGAGCTCAGGCGCCCACCGCTTCACGCGTTCTTGCAGCGCGAGCCGGGCGTCGGCGGGGAGCGGATCGAGCCGCGCAGCGGCGATGTTCGCCTCGACCTGCGCAACGTCGTCACAACCGATGACGACGGTATCGACGTCGGCGCCGAGCGCATAGCCGATCGCTTCGCCCGGCGTGACCCCGACGTGCGGCTCGACCAGCAACCCGCGCGCCAGGACCTTCATTCCGATCACGCCCATCCCGCGCGCGCGTGCGGCCGGGACGACGCTGCGCTCGAACCCGTCTGCACTCGCGCCTTCCGCCGGATTGATCGGCAAGAGGACCGTGTCGAACGCGACGCGTTCGCAAGCAGCGCGCAGGACGTCGGGCGCAGCATGACCCGTGACGCCGATATAGCGCACGAGCCCCTGCGCTTTCGCCTCGGCGAAGGCGGCATATGCTCCGTCGGGTTCGTCGAGTTCCGCTACTTCGGCCCACTCGCGAATATCGTGCAATTGCCAGAGGTCGAGGTACTCGAGGTTCATCGCGGCGAGCGTCGTCTCGAGCGATGCCCGCGCGCCGCGCTTCGTCCGATCGTACGCCTTGCTGGCGACGAAGAGCGCCTCGCGACGAAACTGCGGCAGGACGCTTCCGTAGTAGCTTTCGCTGCCCCGGTAGGCCCTGGCCGACTCGAGATAGGTTATGCCGCCGGCAAGGGCCGCCTCGATCACCGCCCGGGCCTCGAACTCGCGGCCGAAGGTCCGCAGAACCCCCTCGCCGCCCAACCCGAGGCGGGTAATGGAGCGCCCGCTCGAGCCTAGTTTCGTCCTTGGAAGTGCCGATTGATGCAACATATCCCGTCCGCTTCTGCGTTACAACGTCGATATGCATCCTCTCCGCCCTGGGCTTGCCCTTCCGGCCGTCGCGCTTGCGGCGGCGATCCTCCTACCCTTGGCCGCCTCCTCGCAGGCCGGCAAGGGTCCGGACGCACCGCCGCAAAGCGCGCCGAAGGCGATCGCCGGCGTCATCTCCGGGCAGGTGACGAGCGTCGATTACCAGCGTGGATTGCTCGGCGTCATGTCGAGCGGCCGCAAAGTCGACGTGACGGTTCTTCCAAGTACGAGCATTCAAGGTAAAGGGAGTGGGTATCATTCGATCGCGGAGATCGCTCGGGGCGCTCAAGTCCAGATTTTCACGAGCGTCAGCGAAGGGAAAGTTACGGCGCAGATCATCCGCTTACGCTAAATGGAGCTGACGTTGTTGGCTGCAGCGGCTACGCCATTGTCCCTAGATTGGTACGCGAAGACAGCAGTTTGGGCCGCCGTCGTCGTTGGTGCGATTGGCCTTCTCGCCTATCTGATCACGAGAGACTGGACCCCAAAACTACCGAAGCTGCTCTTCACCTTTAATGACGCGCTGGGTTCCGATTTTGAGACGAGAGCGGTGCCTGGGCTAACGCCTGCGGGGCTTGCGTTCGATATCAGCGTGACGGCTCATAACATTGGAAGAGCCAGAGCATCGAAAGTCCAGTTTCAGTTTTCCATCCCGAGCCAATACCCGATGCTCAGCGGCGGGCCCGGAATGGTGTCGGTGCGAGCGAACCCGCCGATGAAAACCTTCATTACCGAAGTGCCTGCCGTAGCTCTTCCGGCGCCGGAAATAGTCTTTGCCGGGACGTTCGTCACAAAGAATTACGATCGCATACAATACACCTATGCCGCTTACTACGAAGATGTTGACCGCGTAGAGGGTGGGCCGCAATCGGGCAAAGGAACGATAACACTCGTCGTGTGAGTCCGCGCGCGTTGGCGGCGCGGACCTTGTGCGTCGGCTTCGCGGGCGCTTCGCCCGACGAGGCGCCGCTAGACGCGTTACGCGCGCTCGGTCCGGGCGGGCTGATTCTCTTTGCGCGCAACGCGACGTCGCGCGAGCGAACGGCGCGGTTGGTCGAAGCGGTCCGTGCCGCGAGCGGGGCTGCCTTCGTTGCTATCGATCAGGAAGGTGGCCGGGTCGCGCGCTTGCGCGCTGATGCCGTCGAGATCCCCACGATGATGGCGCTCGGCGCGACCGCCGATCCGGGACTCGCGGAACGAGCCGGGGCGCAGATCGGACGGGATCTGCGGGCCATCGGTGTCGATCTCGATTTTGCGCCGGTCGTCGATCTGGCGCTCGTGGCGCAAAACACCGTGATCGGCGCGCGCTCCTTCGGCTCGGATCCCGATCGTGTCGGGAGCATGGCGGCGGCACTCGCACGCGGGTTGCGGCGCAGCGGGGTCGCGGCGACCGCAAAGCACTTCCCGGGCCACGGGGCGACCGCGATCGATTCGCACTTGGCCTTGCCGGTGATCGACGTCGATGCCGCGACGTTGCGCTCGCGCGAGTTCGTCCCGTTTCGCGCGTGCATCGCGGCCGGCGTCGACGCGGTCATGGTCGCGCACATCGTCGCGCGTGCGTTCGATTGCGATCGGCCGGCGTCGCTCTCGCGCGTTATCGTCTCTGATCTGCTGCGCCATGAGCTCGGCTTCGCCGGCGCGGTCTTTACCGATTGCATCGAGATGAAAGCGGTCGCCGACTCGATCGGCAGCGCACCCGCGGCCGTCTCCGCGCTCGCAGCGGGCGTCGACGGCGTGATCGTCAGCCATCACCTCGAGGTCGCGAAGGCGATCGTCGACGAGATCGTGCGCGCGCTGGGCGACGGCCGGCTCGCGCCGGCGCGCCTCGAAGAGGCTGCGTCGCGTCTCGAGCGTCTCGCCGGAAAGGGTGGCGTCGGCGCCCAGGACGATCCGTCGATCGGGATCGAGATCGCAGGGAAGGCGGTAACGGTGCTGCGCGGCAGCGTAGTCCTCGAAGCGGACGCCGCAACGATCGTTTCATTCGAAGACTCGACTGCCGACGGCGTTTCCGACGCTGAGCGCGCTTCGCTCAACGAGGCCTTGCGGCGCCGCGGCATCAAGAGCGAGATCATGCGCGTCCCGCTCGATCCTGCGCCGGACGATCTGCGCTTGCTCCTTTCCGTCGTCGGTGGGCTCGGCGAGCGCGCGTTCGTCGTGGTCACGCGCCGTGCCGACCTTCATCCGGCGCAGCGTACGGCGGTCGACGCGCTCGTGCGTGCGCGCCCGCACGCGATCGTGATCAGCGCCCGCGAGCCCTACGACGCAGCGTTGTTCGAAGGGGCGGAATCGGTCGCGTGCATCTACGGAGATCAAGCGGTCAGCTTCGATGGCTTGGCCGAGCTCATGGCCGTGCGTGTTCGCTGAGCTCGACGCGACGATCGCAGCCGGACTCGGGACCCGCTTCAGCGCCGCGGTCGTTCGCGTCGAGCGGCGAGGCCGGCTGGTCTACGAGCGGGCCTTCGGGAGGGCGCGCAGCGATGGAGGGCTGCCCGTCCGGGTCGATACGCGCTTCGATCTCGCCTCGCTGACGAAGGTCTTCGCCTCGACGCTCGCGCTGCGGCTCGTCGCAGACGGCGCGCTCGAACTCGACGTCCCGCTGGCCGGGATCATCGGCGAATGGCGCGGGACCGCGCACGAACCGATCACGTTGCGCGATCTTCTCGCACACGTTTCCGGGATGCACTCCGGCGCCGACTATCGCGTCCTTCTCGATCACAACGTCATCGAGTACACTTTACGCCGTCCGCTCGCCGAGGCGCCGCGAAGCACCGTGATCTACAGCGATTTAGGATTTATCGCTCTCTTGGTCGCGGTCGAACGAAGCCTAAAGGCCCCGTTTGAGCGGGTGTTTGCCGAGTCGCTCGCGCCGCTTGGGCTCGAGGCGACGGGCTTCGTCCCGCGGCACAACGAGCGAGCAGCGATCCCGGCGACGGAACGCGACGCGTGGCGTGGGCTCGTCCAAGGGACCGTGCATGACGAGAAGGCGCACCTGATGGGCGGCGTCTCGGCGCACGCGGGACTCTTCGGGACCGCCCGCGACGTCGCGCGCGTTCCCGATGTCTATCTCGCATCACTGCGATCGGAGTCAAGCCTTTTGCCGGCCTCGCTCGTGCGCGAGTCAATCAGCGAGCAAGCCGCAGATCCCGTCTTGCGCCGCGGACTCGGGTGGGCGATCCGGACCGGCGACGAGAATTCGTGCGGCGTGCGCGTCTCGCTTGCGACGTTCGGCCACACCGGCTTCACCGGTACATCCGTCTGGGCCGATCCCGAGCGCGATCTGACGATCGTGTTCCTCACGAACGGCGTCCACTTCGGCCGAAACGATCTGCGCGATCTTCGGGCGTCCGTCTGCGACCGCGTCGTCGAAGCGATCGATCCGTGAACGCGTCCGCTCGATGATCGCGATCGGCCTCATGTCCGGGTCGTCGCTCGACGGCATCGACGCCGCGCGCGTGCGCATCGTGCCGACCGCGCGCGGATACGAAGTCGCGTTGGAGCGCTTCGAAACGCTGCCGCTTGCGCCGGATTTACACGAGTCGATCGTGCGCGCGATCGCACCGCACGCGGCGGCAGTCCCCCAGCTCGCGGCCTTGCATGTCGCGCTGGGCGGCGCGTTCGGAGAGGCGGCTCGCGCCGTTGCCGATGACCTTCGCATCGATTACGTCGCCTCGCACGGGCAGACGATCTTCCACGACGGCGCGGCGCACGTGAGTTGGCAGCTCGGCGATGCCTTTGCGCTGCGGGAGAAGATCGACGCGACCGTCGTCTACGATTTTCGCTCCGCCGATTGCGCCGCCGGCGGCGGCGGCGCGCCGCTCGTCCCGTATGTCGACGCGCTGCTTCTCGCCGCCGACGAGCCGCGGATCGCGCTCAACCTCGGCGGCATCGCGAACCTCACGTTCATCCCTCCCGGTGCGTTACCGGCCGACGTGCTTGCGTTCGACTCGGGCCCTGCGAACATGCTCGTCGATCTCCTCGTCGCCGAGCGAACCCGGGGCGCCCTTCGTTTCGATCGTGGGGGAGAGCGTGCGCGCCGCGGCGCGGTCGATCAAGCGTTGTTGCACGAAATGCTCGACGATCCGTATTTCGCTCTCGATCCGCCGAAGTCGACCGGACGCGAACGGTTTGGTCCGGGGTTTTTGGCGGCGCATCCGCGGATCGATACCCTCTCGATCGATGACGGTGCCGCTACCTTACTCGCGCTCTCGATAACCTCGATCGCCGCGGCAGTCCGGCGCATCGCGCCGCTTGGAACGCGGCTCGTCGTCAGTGGCGGCGGGGCGCGCAATCACGCCTTCGTCGACGGCTTGCGCGGCGCGCTCGATGGGTTTCCGCTCGTCACCAGCGGCGAATTCGGGATCGATCCCGATGCAAAGGAAGCGCTTGCGTTCGCCGTCCTCGGTTACGAGACGCTGCGCGGGCGCGCGGCCGGCCTGCCGCGCGTCACCGGTGCGAGGCATCCGGCGGTCCTCGGCGCCGTCGCACCGCGCCGCTTGGAAGAACTCCTCGCGCTCGTGCGCAAAGAAGAGACGATGGTGAGTTCATGATTGCTGCCGGGGTCGATGCCGGTGCTTCGCAGATCATCGCGGTCGTGTCACGCGACGCCGGCATCGTCGGGACGGCTCACGGCGGCTCTGCAAACCCGACGAACGTTGGGATCGACGACGCGGCGGACGCAATCTTGCGCACGCTGCGCAAAGCCCTCGGCGGCGTCCAGCCTGACGCGATCTACGTCGGCGCGGCGGGGGCCGGCCGCGAGGACGTCGCCCAGACGCTGCGCTTCCTGATCGCGAGCGCTTTTCCACGCGCCGTCGTCGGGGTCGGCGACGACGCATCGATCGCGTTGCGCAGCGCGATCCCGCAGGGTCCCGGGATCGCATTGATCGCCGGCACGGGCTCGATCGCCCTCGCGGACGATGGGACGCGGACGTACCGGATCGGCGGGTTGGGGTATTTGCTCGGCGACGAAGGTTCGGCGTACTGGATCGGTTTGGCGGCGCTTCGCCAGCTCGGCCGCGTCTATGACGGACGCGAATCCGGCGACGACCTGACCGATTTGGTCGCGCGCGAGCTGTGCGTCGATTCACGCGCGACCTTGCTCGACTATGTGTACGACCAAAAGCCCGCGATCGCGAGGATCGCGGCCCTCGCGCCGGAGATCGTCGCGCTTGCGGGCAGGGGAAACGGGGCTGCGACGGCGATCGTGCAGGCCGCCGCGGGCGAACTCGCGGAGCTCGTGAAGGCCGCGGCACGCGTCGCCGGGTTGTCGGACAAATCGCCGGCCGTCGCGTTGTCGGGCGGCTTGACCTACGAGAACAGTCTGCTCACGTTCTTACTCGAAGCGCGGATCGCGGCAGATCTCCCGGGCGCGACAATCGTCCGCGGTACCGCTGAGGCGCATCTGGGAGCATTGCGGATCGCGGAGTCTCTCGCGCAAGAGCAGTTGCGTTGAGTCCAAGCGATCCGGAACGGACCGAAGCAATCGATCCGGCAACGCGCGGCCTCGATCGCTTGGAGACCGATGTCCTGGTGCGCACCTTGATTGAAAGCAATCAGCGTTCGATCGAGGCGGTCCTCGGCGCAAGCCCAGCCATCGCGCGCGCCGTCGAGATCATCGTCGACCGGGTCGAGCACCGCGGCGGGCGATTGCACTATCTCGGAGCGGGGACAAGCGGACGCATCGGTATTCTCGACGCTGCGGAGCTCCCGCCGACATTCGGCGTCGCACCCGACGTCGTCTGCGCGCACATCGCGGGTGGACGCGACGCCGTCTTCGCGGCGGTCGAGGGTGCGGAGGATGATGACGAGGCGGGCGTCCGCGCCTTGGAGAGTCCGTATCTCATAACCGAGCGCGATGCGGTGGTCGGCATTTCGGCGAGTGGGGGCGCTCCGTTCGTCGTCGCGGCGGTCGTCGCGGCACGCGAAGGCGGTGCAGCGACGATTGCGATGACGAGCGTCGCCGACGGGCCCCTTGCCCGCGCCGCGGAATTGGCGATCGTCCTCGAGACCGGCGCAGAACCGATCGCCGGCTCGACGCGCCTGCGCGCCGGGACCGCGCAGAAGATCGCCCTCAACGCGCTCTCGACTGCGGTGATGGTCCGCCTTGGGAAGGTCTACGGCAACTTGATGGTCGACGTCGTCGCGACGAATGCGAAATTGCGCCGCCGCGCGCTGCAGTTGGTTTGCATGCTCGGCGTCGTCGACTCCGAGCGCGCGACGCGCTTACTGCGCGATGCCGGCGGGAGCGTCAAGGTCGCAGTCGTCATGGCGCGCCGTTCCGTCGATGCGGCAACGGCGCGAAGCCTGCTCGCCGGCGCCGGCGGCAGGCTGCGCGCAATCATCGACTAGGTTACTGGTTGGCTTGCGGCCGGACGACCGGCTGTGAGAGCCGCATCGCGACCGTCGTTCCCGTGGGGACCGTGAAGTTTTCCTGAACGTTGTGCGCGACGATGAAGCCGCCGGCAGCACCGAGCCCGCCGCCGAGATTCGTCGGCATCCCGGTCCACTTACCGATGATGTTCCCGATGACCATCCCGCCGACCGCGCCGACAACGTCCTTCACGGCGTTGTTGGGATGACGCTTCTCGTACATCGAGATCGTCGAGCCGCGTACGTCGGTCGACGTCCCGTCGGCGAACTGTATGCGGTCGTAGGCGAGCTGGATCTCCGCTTTGCGTCCCATACTTGCGCGCTGAACCGCTGCGACGTGGCCGTAGACGGTCGCGCCGGTGACCGAACCGTCTTGCGACGCGACGTTCGTCAGGGTGAATTGGTCTCCGACGTTGACGTTCTTCGAGGTGAGCGCCTGAGCGAGCGTCCCCTTGACGACCGCGCCCTGCGGGAGCGTCTGCTGTGCGAAAGCCGGTGTCGCGCAGAGCGCGCCGATCGCGAGCGCCGCGATCCACCGTCCTAAGAAGTTCATAGGGTCGTTACCTCCCTCTCTCGTCCGGAAACGTTCGCGGGGCGCAGAGCGTCACAACTCGCAGACCACACGTTGTTCGTTGGCGGGACGAAAGCCGAGCCGTTCGTAGAATGCGCCTTCACCGACATTCGCGACGATCGTCGCGTCGATGCGCCGGATGCCGATCTGGCGCAGGTGTTGCTTGAGTAGTTCGACCATCGCCGTCCCAGCCTCTTCACGGTCGCGGTCCGGGGAGGTAAAAAGATGATCGAGGAAGGCGACGATCGATCCGTGGGCCAGCGAGACCGTCCAGGTCACGGTGCAGACCCCGACCGGCTCCGCCTCGTCGTAGGCGATCCAGACGAAACCGTAGTCTTCGCGCTCGACGAACAGGTTGAGCGCCGCCTGGAGGCCTGGTTCGGGTGGGTTGGGGATCCGGGCGTAGAGCCGGTAGGCGTCGATGCGCTCGGTCCCACCCATGCGGCGCGCGGTGATCACGGCCTGGGGAGCGTCCGCGCGCTTCCAGCGCGCGATGGCGACCGCTCAAGGTGATCTACCACGATGGAGAGGAGGTACGCCGGGTAGACGGTGTGACGCCTGCCAGGCAGGCGGAGGGGCTGCGAAGCCTAACCATTCCTTATGGCCGCGATAGCCCCGGTAACGACGGTGACGGTGCCGCCGCCTCCGGCCGGCGGCAACGCAGGCCCCACGCAGCAGAGCGCGCCCGGGCCGGCTTCGCCGTCGAACGTTCCGGCCTCCGAGCCCGTCATCTCGACAAGCGACGCGGCAAAAGTGATTCTGGCGCAGCCGGCTCCGCCGCCCGCTCCGGCGCCAAGCCAGTCGCGCGCGCCCGCGGCGTTCAATCCGGCGCCCAGCGCGCTGCAGATTCAAGCCGAGTTGAGCACGGTGCTGATTACCCTCGACAATCTGCCCGAGGAGCATCCGAATTCGCCCGCCGTCGTCTTGCTGCAGAACAAAGAGAGCGCTCTGCGGGACGCACTGACGCAAGTCTTGCTCGAACCGGGACCGGGACTCGCCTATCTGAGCGGCGTCGTCCTCAACGCCGCCGTCTAGGTCCTATTTCCGGATCTCGTAAATGAGATTGAACGGGGTCTGAGCGGCGCGGCGGAATCGGCCGAGGCCGGCCTCCTCGACGACCTGCCGCATCCGCGCTTCGCCGCACTGCGCGCCCAAACCGAGCCCGACTTCCTGCGAGAGCGAAGCGGGCGTGCAAAGCATCGTTGATGCCGCGAAGAACAGGCGCCCGACCGGATTGAAGTTGTTTTCGAGGGTGTCGTCGGCAAACGGCTCGACCATCATGAACGTTCCGTCGGCGGCCATCGTCTTGCCGATGTGCCGAACGACCCCGACGGGGTCTCCCATGTCGTGTATGCAGTCGAAACACGCCACGAAGTCGTAGTCCCGAGCGGGAAAATCTTTGGCGCTTGCCACCGCGAACTCGACGCGATCTTCGACGCCAGCATCCCGCGCACGCTCTTTGGCAAGCGCAATCGATTTGTCATGGTAGTCGAATCCGAGAAAACGCGATTGCGGGTAAGCCTGCGCCATGATGATCGTGGAGGCGCCCAGCCCGCAGCCGACGTCGGCAACGCTCGCTCCGCGCTTGAGCTTTGCCTCGACGCCCTCCAACGAAGGTATCCATTCGCCGATCAGATGGGCGTTGTATCCGGGCCGAAAGAATCGCTCCGTCCCCGCGAAGAGCCTCTCATCGTGCTCGTGCCAGCCGAAGCCCTTGCCCGACCGGAACGCTTCGCGCATCTTCGGCTCGTCCGCTTGTACGGCTTGGATGATGTCGAAGAGGCCGAGCACGAACAGCGGACTGCCTTCGTCGGCAAGCATGAACGCTTGTTCGGGAGGCAGCGTGTATTTGTGCGAGACGGGGTCGTACGTAAGGTAGCCGCCTGCCGCTTGATTCGCAAGCCATTCTCGTACGTAGCGTTCGTGCGTCGACGTCCGTTTGGCAAGCTCCGAAGACGTCAATGGCCCATGTTCTTTCAAAGCGCGGTAGAGACCGAGCTTATCGCCGATCACGACCAAGGCGGCACTCATGGCGGCACCGATATCACACACGGCTTGGCCGATGAATGCGTCGAGCTTTTTGGGGTCGAGTTGCACGCCGGGTTGCGCCATGGGCCCAAGCGTACCAGTCCTCCTTGAAGCGGTCAATATGCCTGCCTCACTTATGAGGAACGCTCTCCTCGCTGGCAAAGCTCGATCAAGACGCCCGCGGTCGCCGCCGGGTGAATGAACGCGATCATGTTTCCGTGCGCGCCGGGCTGCGGCCGTTCGTCGATGAGGCGAACGCCGCTTGCTTTGAGCCGGTCGAGTTCCGCTTGGAGATCATCGACCCGGTATGCGGTGTGGTGCAGCTTCGTCGGTGCATCGCCGCGATAGCGCGCCAGCGAAGAGTCCTCGGAAAGCGGGCGTAACAGCTCGACGATCGAGTCTCCGGCATCGAGACCGACCGCCTCAACGCCTTGATCGGCGAGCGTTTCGCGATAGACGATGCGAAAGCCGAGCGTTCGCGTGTAGAGCGCCAACGCCGCCTCGAGATCGGCGACGACGATCGCGACGTGATCGAGCCTCACGCGACCGCTTCGCCGCGGTGAATGCCGAAGGTTGCGCGCAGGACGTCGCAGATCTCACCGATCGTCGCGCCGGCGTCGAGCGCCTCGATGAAACTCGGCATCAGATTTTCGCTGCCGTCGGCGACGCGCCGAATCTCGGCAAGCCTCGCGGCGACGCGCGCATCGTCGCGAGCGGCACGGTAGGCGCGAACGCGCTCGACCTGCTCGCGCTCGATCGCAGGGTCGATCTCTTGAAACGGCGTTTCGGCGGTACCGGCAAGCGGATCGGCGAAGCGGTTGACGCCGACGACGACCGTCTCGCCGCGCTCGATGGCTTGCTGTGCACGGTAGGCGGAATCGGCGATCCGCTCTTGCATCCAGCCGCTCTCGATCGCAGCGATGCTGCCGCCTAGGGCGTCGATCTGGGCGATGAGCGATCGGGCGCGTTCGGTGAGTTCGGCCGTCAAGGTTTCGAGGTAGTACGATCCCGCCAGCGGATCGGCTACGTCGGCGACGCCGCTCTCGTAGCCGATGATCTGCTGGGTTCGCAAGGCGAGCTGCGCGGCTTCCGCTGTCGGAAGGCCCAGTGCTTCGTCCTTGCCGTTCGTGTGCAGCGACTGCGTTCCGCCGAGGACCGCGGCGAGGGCTTGGAGCGCGACGCGGACGGCGTTGTTCTCGGGTTCCTGCGCGGTGAGCGTCGAGCCCGCGGTCTGAGCGTGGAAGCGCATCATCAACGAGCGCGGGTCGCGCGCTCCGAATTCGTCGCGTGCGATCTGCGCCCACACCGTCCGCGCAGCACGAAACTTTGCGATCTCTTCGAAGAAGTCGTTGTGAACGTTCCAGAAGAAGGAGATGCGCGGCGCGACCGTGTCGACCGCGAGTCCGGCGTCCGAAGCCGCGCGCAGATAGGCTTTCGCGTTTGAAAGCGTGAGCGCGATCTCTTCGACGGCGCTCGAGCCGGCTTCGCGGATGTGGTAGCCCGAGATCGAGATCGTGTTCCACTGCGGGACTTCGCGCGCGCAGAACGCCATCACGTCGGTCACCAAGCGCATCGAGGGGCGCGGAGGAAAAATGTACGTCCCGCGCGCGACGTACTCTTTGAGGATGTCGTTCTGGACCGTCCCTCCGAGCGCGCTCCAAGCGATCGCGCGTCGGCGCGCGACCACCAAAACCATGGCGAGCAGTATGGAAGCCGGCGCGTTGATCGTCATCGAGATCGTGACGCGATCGAGCGGGATCGCTTCGAGTAAACGCTCCATGTCCGCGACCGCGTCGATCGCGACGCCGACTTTGCCGACCTCACCAAGGGCGCGCGGCGCATCCGAATCAAGGCCGAGCTGCGTCGGGAGATCGAATGCGACCGAGAGCCCGCGCTGGCCACGCGCGAGCAGGTAACGAAAGCGGGCATTCGACTCCGCCGCGGTCGCAAAACCGGCGTATTGCCGCATCGTCCAGAGCCGCTCGCGGTACATGTCGCGGTGGATCCCGCGAGTGAACGGATACGTCCCGGGGTCGGGAAGATCGAAAGCGGCCCGGCGGTAGAACGGTTCGATCGGGATGCCGCTTTGATCGGCATCGCGAACGACCCGCTCGTCTGCGTCAGGGGAGCCGTCGTCGCTCATGGAATGAAGCTTCGCTCCAGGAGTGCCCCCTCCCGGGCTGGCTACGCGAACGTAAGGAGGACCGTCCCCGCTTCGACGGTTGCGCCGCGCTCGACCGCGACCCGTTCGATCGTCCCGGCGCGGTGCGCACGCAGCTCGTTCATCATCTTCATCGCCTCGACGACGACGACGACTTGCCCCGCTTCGACCGACGCTCCCGACGTCACCAGGACGTCGGCGACGACGCCGTGCATCGGTGCGACGATCGCATTCCCCGAGGCGGATGGGCGCGACGTATTCGAGCGTCTTGCCGGACGCGGCGCGCCCGTCGAAGAGCGTCGCGGTGCATCGACGAGTCTAACGCGAAAGAGCTTGCCGTTGACTTCGACGCGCATCTCGGTGGGTTGCGCCGTCCCGTCGGCGGCGAGAGCTTCGCCTTCGAACGGGACCAGATCCAGTGCCGCAGCAAACGGCTCGAGCGTCGCGGTTCCGAAGCTCGCATCCAGCACCGGGGCATAATCGGCGAGCGCCCGCGCGAGCGGCAAAGTCGTCGGGATTCCCTCGATCTCGAATTCATCGCACGCGCGCCGCAGTCGCGCCAGGGCTCGCTCGCGGTTCGGACCCCAAACGATGAGCTTTGCGACGAGCGAGTCGTACGCGGCGGAGATCGTCCAGCCGGCAAATGCGGCCGAGTCAACGCGCACTCCGGGTCCGCCCGGCTCGCGATAGGCGCGCAGCATCCCGGGCGCCGGTGCAAAGCCACGCGCCGGATCTTCGGCGTTGATGCGCACCTCGATGGCGTGTCCGCGGAACTCGATGTCGTCTTGCTCGAAGCCGAGCCGTTCGCCTGACGCGGCACGAATCTGCTCGCGAATCAAGTCGAGTCCGGATATCGATTCGCTGACCGGGTGCTCGACTTGGATCCGCGTGTTCATTTCAAGGAAATAAAACTCGTCGCCCGTCACGAGGAACTCAATCGTGCCGACGTTGTCGTAACCGATCGCGCGCGCTGCGCGCAGCCCGGCTTCGCGCAGGCCGCGGCGAACGCGCTTGGGGACGAGCGCGGGGGCTTCTTCCCACACCTTTTGATGACGCCGCTGCAGCGAGCAATCGCGCTCGCCGACATGGAGCACGTTGCCGTGCTTGTCGGCGAGGATCTGTAATTCGACGTGTTTGGGATTATCGAGATAACGCTCCGCGTAGATCGTCGAGTCCTTGAAGTAGGCGACGGCTTCACGACGCGCGGTTGCAAAAGCGCTCTCGATCTCGTCGAGCGTACGGGCGACCCGCAGTCCTTTGCCGCCGCCGCCGCCCGACGCTTTGAGGGCGAGCGGGAAGCCGATGGTTTGCGCCGCGGCGCGCGCGGCGGCGAGGTCGCCAAGCGGCTCTGTCCCGCCCGGTACGATCGGGACGCCGGCGGCGCGCATCACCTCACGCGATCGAAGCTTGTCGCCCATCGCTTCGATCGCTCCGGCGTGCGGTCCGACCCAAATCAAACCGGCCTTTTCGACGGCGCGCGCGAAGGCCGCGTTCTCGGCCAGGAAGCCGTAGCCGGGATGGATCGCGTCGGCGCTCGAACAGCGCGCGACATCCAGCAACCTTTCGGCGTCGAGATAGCTTTGCGCCGGCTGCGCCGGCCCCAAGAAGTAGGCTTCGTCGGCACGGCGGACGTGCAGCGCGTCGCGATCGGCTTCCGAGTAGACTGCGACGGTCGCGATCCCCATTTCCCGTACGGTGCGGATGATCCGCAGCGCAATCTCGCCGCGATTCGCAATGAGGACCTTACGCGGAAGCTTAGACACGACGGGTGCGACCCGCTGCGTAAGCGCGCAGCGCGTCGATCGGGGCTCGTATCCGGCCTGCCAGCGTCCACGCAGCCGGCCGTCGAGCGCTGCGCGGCTCTTCTTCGAGCGCTGCAAAAGCGGCGACGATTGCCGCGATCTCGTCGGCGCTCGCCGCCGGCGTTATGTCGATGGCTGCGGCTCCGGGTACATCCCCATGACGTGATAGCCGGCGTCGACGAAATGGACGTCGCCGGTGACCGCGCGCGAGAGATCCGACGCGAGGTAGACTGCGGTCGCGCCGACGTCGTCGGTCGTAACGTTCCGGCGCAGCGGCGCCGCGGCGGCGACGCGATCGAGCATCGACGAGAAGCCCTTGACCTGGCGCGAGCTCGCCGTCTTGATCGGGCCTGCGGAGATCGCGTTGACCCGAATGCCGCGTTCACCGAGATCAAACGCGAGATAGCGGACGATCGACTCGAGGGCGGCCTTCGCGATCCCGGCGATATTGTAGTTGGGGACGATCGCCGTCGAGCCGTAGTAGGTGAGCGCCATGATGCTCGCATCGTCGTTGAACTGCTCGTGCAGCGCCGCGACGAGCGCGATCAGCGAGTACGCGGTGATGTCCATCGCGACGGAGAAGCCGCCCCGCGAGGTGTCGTAGACTTTCCCCTCGAGGTCCTCTTTGTTCACGAAGGCGATCGAGTGGACCAGCGCATCGAGCTTGCCGAGCTTTTTCTCGACGGACACCGCAAGCGCGCGCAGCGCCTCGTCGGAGCTGACGTCGCACGGAAAGCACGGCCCGCCGCCGAGTTCGGCCGCGAGCTTTTCTACCTCACCTTGGACGCGTTCGCCCTGATAGATGAAGGCTAACTTGGCGCCGTGCGCGTGCATCGCCCGCGCGATCCCGGTCGCGATGCTCCAACGGTTCGCGACGCCAGTTATGAGGGCGGTTTTCCCTTCAAGCAATGGCACGAAAAGTGACTACCCGAATGAGCGGCTTCGAGCCTTCAATGCGAGCGCAGGAATGCGCGTCACGGCTCGTAAGTGGTGAGTGAAATCGGCTTTCCTGGGGGCTTGCTTATGACCTTCGCGCGACGTGGTTTTCTAGTTGGTGCGGCTGCTGCCGGCCTGACATCGATGACAACCGCGCAAGCGCGGGCTGCCGCCACCGTCACCCTACCGATGGAAAACGGGACTCGACCGCTCGTCGCATTTCCGCAGAAGCGGCCCTTGATCGTGTTGACGCCCCGGCCGCCGCAACTCGAGACGCCATTTCAGATTTTCGACGAGGGCATCTTGACGCCGAACGATGCGTTCTACGTTCGTTGGCACCTCTCGGGCATACCGGCGACCGTGAACGGCGCAACACACCGGATTCGCGTCGACGGTCTAGTCAAGCATCCGATGAACTTGAGCATCGAGGATCTGCGCACGAAGTTCCCGCAAGTTGAAGTTGTTGCCGTGAACGAGTGTTCGGGCAACAGCCGAGGCTTGTTCTCTCCGCGCGTCGCCGGCGGCCAGTGGGACAATGGCGCGATGGGCAACGCGCGCTGGACCGGCGTTCGGCTCTCCGATATTTTGGCTAAAGCGGGGCTGCGCGACGGCGTGCGGCAGATCCGCTTTAGCGGACTGGAGAAGCCGCCGCTGCCCGCAACGCCGGCGTTCGTCAAGGCGCTCTCGATCGAAGACGTGATCGACAACGGCGATATTCTCGTCGCCTATGAAATGAACGGCGCGCCGCTCCCGCTGCTCAACGGCTATCCGGTCCGGCTCGTCGTCCCGGGATGGTACGGGACGTATTGGATGAAGATGCTCGATAATCTCGAGGCGATCGACACGATCGACGACAACTTTTGGATGAAGACGGCGTACCGGATCCCCGAGACGCCGGGAAACACGGTGAAGCCGACCGACACCGGCTACAAGACCGTACCGATCAACAAGCTGACGGTGCGCTCGTTCGTGACGAACGTTCAAGACGGTGGGCGGCTGCGCGCCGGCCCGCGGACGATCCGGGGAATCGCCTTCGACGGCGGCAGCGGAATCAAGGCCGTGCAGTTTTCTTCGGACGGCGGACAGACATGGCACAATGCGACTCTTGGCGAGGACTACGGCCGTTACTCG
>DATNIC010000074.1:0-5054 GCA_035604635.1 Binatia bacterium | reverse complement strand
GGTCACCGACTCGGAGCGGATGGAAGCAGTTCTCAACGACCCGTTCATCCTCGTGACCGAGCGCAAGATCTCGGCGATCGCCGACATCCTGCCGCTCCTCGAGAAGATCGTTCAGGTTCAGAAGCCGCTCCTCATCATCGCTGAAGACGTCGAAGGTGAAGCGCTGGCGACGCTCGTCGTCAACAAGCTGCGCGGCACGTTCACGACGGTAGCCGTCAAGGCGCCGGGCTTCGGCGATCGCCGTAAGGAGATGCTCAAGGACATCGCGACCCTCACCGGCGCGACGGTCATCAGCGAAGAGCTCGGCCTCAAGCTCGACAAGATCACACCGGATCAGCTCGGTAAGGCCAAGACGGTCAAGGTGACCAAGGAAGAGACCACGATCGTCGATGGTCAGGGAAAGCCGGGCGAGATCAAAGGCCGTATCGAGCAGATCAAAAAGCAGGTCGAGGAGACCGACTCGGACTTCGATCGTGAGAAGCTGCAAGAGCGTCTTGCGAAGCTCTCGGGCGGCGTCGCAGTGATTCAAGTCGGCGCGGCGACCGAGACGGAACTCAAAGAGAAGAAGCACCGCATCGAGGATGCGCTTTCGGCAACGCGTGCAGCGGTGCAGGAAGGGATGATCCCCGGCGGCGGCAGCTCGCTCGTCCACGCACTCAAGGCGCTCGAGAAGCTCGAGTTCGGCAAGGACGGCAGCCACGCGGATGAAAAGATCGGCGTCGACATCATCCGCCGCGCGCTCGAAGAGCCGCTCCGCCAGATCGCGGAGAATGCGGGCTTCGAGGGTTCGGTCGAAGTGCAGCGCGTCAAAGGCTCGAAGCCCGGCGAAGGCTTCGATGCGATGACGGGCAACCTCGTCGACATGGTCAAGGCCGGCATCGTCGAGCCGTTCAAGGTGACGCGTTCGGCGCTCCAAAACGCGGCGTCGATCGGCGCTTTGATCCTGACCACCGAGACACTCATCGCCGACAAGCCGGAGCCCAAGAAGGACATGCCGATGGGCGGCGGCGGCGGAATGGGCGACTACGGGATGATGTAATTCCCTAGCGGGAGTTCATCGCGACTACGAGACCGCAAGGACCCGGCAGCGATGCCGGGTCCTTTGTTGTTTTCTTTAGCTAGCGCATCGAAAGGCGCCGCGCGAGGGTTCTGCAATTACGGACGACGATGTCAGAACATCCCAAACGCATGCCGGTTGCTTTCATCGGCCACGGCAGTCCGATGAACGCCATCGAGCAGACCGGATATTCGCAAGCGTGGCGCGCGTTCGGCGCGAGCCTGCCGCGGCCGCGCGCGATCCTCAGCGTTTCAGCCCACTGGTTCACCAATATGGCGGCGGTTACGGCGATGGCGCACCCGCGCACGATTCACGACTTCGGCGGATTCCCGCAAGAGCTCTTCGACGTGCAATATCCCGCGCCGGGCGATCCTGCGCTCGCGCTCGAGATCGCGGAACTGCTCGCGCCGGCCGAGGTCGTCCAGGACACGAATTGGGGACTCGATCACGGCACCTGGTCGGTGCTGATGCACTTGTTCCCCAAGGCCGACGTCCCGGTCGTCCAGCTCTCAATCGACGGCACCGAGCCGCCCGCCGTGCACTGGGAGTTCGGCGAAAAGCTGGCGCAGTTGCGCGATCAGGGCGTGTTCGTCCTGGGCAGCGGCAACGTCGTGCACAACTTGCGCCTCTGCACCTTCACTCCCGATGCTGCGCCGTACGATTGGAACGTCAGCTTCGACCGCTACGTGCGCGACGCGCTCGAACGTAGCGACGCAGAAGCGCTGTGCGACTACGCAGCGCGCGAAGACGGGCGTCTTTCGGTTCCGACGCCGGAGCACTATCTTCCGCTCCTCTATCCCGCGGCGATGCGCGCTGCAGATGAGAAGCTGCGCACGATCGTCGACGGGTATGAGGCCGGTGCATTGTCGATGTACAGTTTTAGCGTGAGCTAGCGGGCCGCTCGATTCGTTCTGCAGAACACCTCGTTCATATCATGAAGCAACTAGAGAGAGTCGTGCTCGGCGCGGCAATCATGGCGCTGTCGTTGAGCGCAATCAGCTCGGCCGCTTCCGCCGGAACACCCAATCTCGCCCTCAGCGTCTCGATGAATCTTGCGGGAGGTGGGCCCGACAAATTTTCGACGAACCGGCTGATGAGTGGCCTCTTCGGACACCAAAAGGTCGCGGAGCTTGCAAGCCTGCGCAAGAAGTTTGGGCTCTCCAGCATGTCGTCGTTCTTTCATGTCTCTGATTTCGCGGTTCCCGACGCGATGAAGATCGTGCAGCAGAAAAATATGACGCTCCCCGACGATCCGTCACCGCCGCCGGAGAATACGAAGGCGCTCGCCGCCGCGCTCTACCGTACCAGTTTAAATTCAAGCGGCAAGGTCCAGGCCGAGACGCTGCTTGACAACTTGCTATCGCGGCCCGTGCGCGATCAACTCATCACGGACATCGACGCGAAGTTCGGCGCCGGCGCGCGGACGAGCTATTTCGCCGTCCTCACGCAGCTGGTGAGCGATCTCCACTCCGTAGGAGCGGGAGCAGTAGCAAAGCCGCACACATAAGGACCGCCAGCAGGAGCCAAGCTTCGTTGAATGCAGAGGTTGCCGCCGCGCGCTCGATCAGCGGCCGGGCAAGTTGCTCTTGTGCATGGGTGACGTGAACCGGCACGCCGTGAAAGCGGCCCAGCGGAAGCCCGACGAACTGCGCCGTCGCGCGGTCGCCGGCAAGCAGCCGCGCCGCGATCTCGGTCCCGATCCGTGCCGGGCGCACGTTGATGAGCGTGTCGACCGAAGCGATCCCGAGCGCGCCGCCGAGATTGCGCATCAGATTGAGCAGCGCGCTCGCATGGGAGAGTTGCTCCGGCCCGTGCATCTCGAGCGCAGCCGTCGTCAGGGGCAGCATGCAGAACAGCAACGCGGCGCCGCGCAAGACCTGCGGCCAGAAGAGGCCGGCTGCGTCGGTGCGCGGCGTTTCGAAGGCATTGGTCGCCAGGCCCGCGGTAAAGAGCGCGAACCCGACGGCAGCGACCACGATCGCCGGCTTGTGCTTTTCGGCCCAAGCCGCAACCGGCGCCGAAAGCAATTGCGCGACGCCGGTCACGGTCATGATGATCCCGATTTCAAGCGACGTGTGCCGCCGCACGAAGCCCAGAAACAGCGGCAGCACGTAGACCGACCCGTAAAGGCCGGCGCCGACGATGAAGTTGAGGATGCACGCGCCGCGGACGTGAGGCTCTCGCAGCGGGGCGAAATCGATCAGCGGCTGCGCGCTGGTCACGCACCGGCGAATCCCCAACCATCCGCTTGCAATCACCACGAACATCAGGGATGAATCGCGCCAACTCATCCAATGGTCTTCCGGCCCGACTTTGAACAGGATCAGGAGCATCGCGAGCGATATCGCGAGCGCGAAGACGGTGATGACGTCGACCTCGCGCAGGTGGCTCAAATCCGGCTCATCGACGCGAATCAAGAAGATGACGCTCGCAGCGACGACGATCCCAACGGGGACGTTGATGATGAAGATCCACTGCCAGGCGAGTTTTTCGGCGATGAACCCGCCGAGCAGCGGTCCGATCGAGGGCGCAAGCACCGCGGCGAGGCCGGCTAAGAGCATCGCGCGCATCCGAGCCGTGTCCAAGAACCGCAGAAAACCGGCCGTAAAGACGCATGGGATGATCGCGCCGCCGCAAAGTCCCTGGATGGCGCGCGCCGCCACGAGCGCCCCGAAGTTTTCCGAGAGCGCGCAGCCGATGCTCGCGAGCGTAAAGCCGGCGACCGCGATGGTGAAGAGCCCAGTCGTCGAGAGCGCGCGCGCGAGCCGTCCGCTGAACGCGATCGCGATGACCTCAGCGGTCAAGTAAGCGGTTTGAATCCAACTGAGCTGATCGAGCCGGATGTGCAGAGCATCCCCGAGTTGCGGCAGCGCTGCCGAGACGATCTGGATGTCCAGAATCGCCATGAACATGCCGACGCACATGAGTGCGAAGCCGACCCAAGCTCGTATCAAGATGTTTTACAGCGGCGTCGAGCGGATGTGCGCGATCGCGCGGACGTCGACTTCGACGTGATCGTCGACACGCAGCAAGAACGTGCTCGGATTCTTCATCCCCCACTGGACGTATGGGATCGAGGTGTGCGTCGTAGCTGCCAGTTGAGCGCCTTTCGTCGAGATCGTCGTGCGAAACGTCCACTCGTGGGCTCCGCCGTGGATCGCCAGCCGTCCGTGGATGTCGAGCGTCGATTCTCCATTCGGCTTTAGGCGGCCCGTGACCGCATCCGATGTGAAAACGGCGCTGGGATAGCGGCCGCTTTCGAGGACTTGGCCGTGCATGACGGCATCTCGCGCGCCGAGCCCGCTCGAGCCCGTCGTCAGATCGACGGCGATCTCGCCGCCGGCTTTCCCGCTCGCAGGGTCGAAGTGCAGCGTTCCGGATTTCATCTTGAACGACCCGTGAACGGTGTGCAAGAACGCGCCGAGCGTGAACGTGACCGTCGACGCGGCAGCGTCGATATCGAGCGCGACGTCGTCGGCACGGACTGGAAACGGTCGCAGCGCGGCCGCGACGACGAGAAAACAAACGAAAGCGCGTTTCAGCAAATTACATATACATGGGTGCACCCGGCCGGCGATCTCCTTTTTCTCCAACGACCTCTTTAAGAAGTAGGCACGTTTTGTATCGGAGAATGTTGCCGGGCTTTAGGGGCCTGGGAACGTGGAGGACGACGATGGGTAAAAAGTCCGGGAAAAAGTCCGGAGTTGATCGCCGCTCATTTTTAGCCGGCATAGCGACCGCCGGCGCCGCGGCCGTCGCCGTCAAGCCCGGCGCGGCCGAGGCGGCGCAGAACGCGGCGAAATTGCCGCCGCCGTCCTCCGTTATCGCGGCTGCCGATACGCAGCCGACGATTCAGTTCTCCGCTTCGGATAAGCTGCACGTCGGCAATCCGGGTTCGGACTACATGGTCGACGTCGTTCGTAATTTGCCGATCGACTACATCGCGGTGACCCCCGGCTCGACGTTCCGCGGCATCCAAGAGTCCTTCATCAACTAC
>DATNIC010000073.1:0-21531 GCA_035604635.1 Binatia bacterium | reverse complement strand
ACGAAGCGCTTCGGATCGACGACCATGCAGCGATAGGTACCCCAGTTGACCCAACCGCTGTCCGGATCTTTCGTAACGACGACGTCCGACGTACCCAGATAGCGGCCGCCGTCGATCTCCTTGATCCAAGGAAACGCGAAGCCGTTGAGGTCGACGTCTTGACCCGCGATGACGACTTCCTTACACGGTGCTTGAGCGCGAGTTACGAGCGCCGGCTTCACCGGCGACTTGAATCGACGCCGAATCTCTTCAATGAGATCGAGCGTCGGGATCTCTTTCGGCAAACCGAGCGCGAGCGCGACCCGCGCGTGCAGGTGCGGCTTGCTCGGCCCCAACAGAACGGCGGCGATTTGCTGGCCGGGATAGTCCTTGATTCGCTCGAAGAGCGGCGCCGGTCCCCGACGCTCGGTGACGAGACGGCTCATCGCGCCGACCTCATGATGCCAATCGACCTCGGTCCTAACGCGCCGCAGCTCGCCGGCACGTTCTAGGACGTCGATGTATTCTCGCAAGTCGTTCGGGCAACGCAATCCCGACTTCTCGCGGGCAATTCGGTCGGCTGTCAGCATGCCGCTCATCCTCGACGTGGGCGCGGAAAAATGTATACAGAAGTTTCGCCCTTGGCGGGACCGACCTCCCTCGCATTGAACCTCCCGGCATGCAGCTGACCCACGATACGTCAGTCTCCAGCCGGCTCTCGCTCAACAGCGCAAACCGGCTCAAGCTCGGAATCTTCGGCTCGAACCTCTCTTCGGGCAAGAACGCGACGCTCGCACCCGAGCGCTGGCAAGCGACGTGGGACAACAACCAGCGCCTCGCCGAGATGGCGGACGGCTATGGCTTCGAGTTCTTTCTGCCGATCGGGCGCTGGCGCGGCTTCGGCGGGATCACCGGCTATCAAGAGACCGGATTCGAAACGCTGACTTGGGCGGCCGGCCTGCTTGTTGCGACCAAGCGGATTACCGTGTTTGCGACGATCCACGCGCCCTTGTTCCATCCGGTCGTTGCCGCCAAACAGATGATCACGGCCGATCAGGCCGGTCACGGCCGCTTTGGGTTGAACATCGTGTGCGGCCACAACGAAGACGAATTCGCGATGTTCGGCATTCCTTGTCTCGACAACACCGAACGCTACGAACACGGACAAGAATGGATCACGATCGTCAAGCGCCTATGGAATGAGCCCGACGATTTCGATTTCGACGGAAAGTATTTTCAGCTGAAAGCCGTGCGCTCGAAGCCGAAGCCGTACGGCGGGACGCAGCCGATCATCCTCAACGCTGCCCGTTCGGAGATCGGGCAGGCATTTGCGGTGCGCAATGCCGACGCGTTCTTCACGTCGACGAAAACATCTGAGTTCGACGAACGGACCGGCGTCGTCACACCGGCTGTCGATATCGTGGCTGAGAACTTGCGCAAGGTTCGCGCGAAGGCTGCGGCCGTGGGCCGTGAGATCGGCGTGTACACGAACGTCAACGTGATCTGCCGGCCGACGCAAAAAGAAGCGATCGACTACTACCGCTACGTCCTCGAAGAGAACGCGGATTGGGACGCCGTCGACGCGCAAATCCAGGCCGGCGGCACGGAGAAGGATCTCAGCTCGCCGGCGTACATGAAGCAGCGAACGAGCGCGATCCGCCAGTTCCCGCTGATCGGCGATCCCGACCGCGTCGCCGGCCTCTTCGCAACGCTCAGCGAAGTCGGCTTCGACGGCATCGGCTTGACGTTCGTGAACTATCTGGACGAGCTGCCGTATTTCCAGCAAGAGGTCGTCACGCGGCTGGAACATTCGGGCTTGCGGGCGCAGGCCGGTAAGGCAACGGTCGCGGTCGGCGCGTGAATCGCCGCCAAACGCTCGGTGGCCTCGCGTCGCTCGCCGCATCGCCTCTCTATGGCGGCACGGTGCGCGCCGCGGACTCGGTTTTGCGGCTTGCCGCTCCACCGACCGACGCGTCGGCACAATACTATTATGCCGACGCCGAGGGTTTTTTCAAGAAGGCCGGCCTTCCATGTGAGATCGCGCATCTCGCGAACGGCGAGGCCATAACTGCCGCGGTGATCGGAGGTTCGGTCGACATCGGCGCGGGTCAAGCGATCTCGATCGTCACCGCGTACAGCCGCGGTTTGCCGGTTACGATCCTCGCCGGGACGTCGGTCAACACCCCGTCCGCCGAAGCCGGCGTGCTCTTCGTCCCGAAAAACTCGACTGCGACGACCGGCAAAGATTTGGACGGGAAGACGATCGGCGTGCAGGGACTCAAAGGCTTCGCTCAGTTCGGCACGCAGGCATGGCTCGACAGGACGGGCGGCAACTCGTCAACGGTGCATTTCGTCGAGATGACTTCGGCCGTGATGGGGCGCGCCTTAGCGGACAGCCGGATCGATGCCGCCTTCATTCCCGAGCCGTTCGTTTCGGAGGTCGCGAAGGTCGCGCAGAAGATTGCGAACCCGATGGACGCGATTGCGCCGGCGTTTATCGCGGGTGCGCACTTTACGACCCTGGGTTGGGCGAAGGCTCACCCCGAAGAAGTGCAGCGCTTCGTGCGCGTGATCTATTCCACCGCCGCATGGGCGAACAAGAACCATGCGCGAACCGCTGAGATCCTGGCCGACGCCACGCACGTCGACCCGACGACGATGCGCACCGCGGTTCGCGCCCGGTATGCCGAGCATCGCGATACGTCATTGCTTGCGCCGATGATCAATTTGGCGGTGAAGTACGCCGGGATCACGCCTTTTTCGGCCGAGGAGCTCTTCTTCAAAACGTAAAGGACCAAAAATGGAGGGTGTCTATGCCACAAGCCAGCCGAGGTCGGTTCTTGACCATCGCCGGCGGTGCAGTTGCCGGACTCGCGATTCCCGGCATCGTCGACGGGGCTCCTCAAGCGCCGAGCGAAAGCGAGGTCGCGAAGCTTTACGCCGGCGCCAAGAAAGAGGGCCTCGTCAGCTGGTCCGTTGCGCACTACCCGCAAGAGACAGCTGAAAAAGTACGCGACGCATTTAAGGCTAAGTACCCCGGAGTCGACGTTGAGTTCGTTCGGCAGACGGCGCAAGTGATCTATCAGCGCCTCTCGCAAGACCTCAAGGCCAACGTTCATCAGCTCGACGTGTTTTGCTCGACCGATGAGGCACACTACGTTGAGCTGAAGAAGCTCAACGCGCTGGCGCAATTCGTGCCGGTGGATCGCAACATGATCCCAACGCAGTTCCGCATCCTCGACCCGGACGGTTACTATCAACTCGGGACGCTCGCGCTCGTTCTGGTCAACTACAATCCTTCAAAGCTCCAGCCAGCGAAACGCTGGCAGCAGCTGAGCGATCCGCGTTTCAAAGGACAAATCACCTTTGGCCATCCGGCCTTCAGCGGATACGTCGGCAACTGGGTCGTCGCGATGAACGACAAATACGGCTGGGATTATTTCAGGAGCATTGCTCCAAACCAGCCGAAGATCAACCGCTCGATCTATGATACGGTCACGGATATCATAGGCGGCGAGCGGACGATCGGGGCCGGGCCGGACAGCCTCTCGCTCGAGAAGAAGGCGGCCGGGAATCGCATCGACGTCTACTATCCCGACGACGACACGATCTTGGTCACCGCTCCGATTGCCGTGATGCGCGAGGCACCGCACCCGAACGCAGCGCGCCTCTTCGAGAACTTCTTCTACTCGCGTGAGTACTCGCAAGTCCTTGCGAAGACGTACAACTTCCCGCTGCGTGCCGACGTCCCGTCGGCGAACGGCGCAAGCCTGGACAAGATCCGCTGGACTCGCGTGAAGGTCGATCGTCTGCTGACCGGGATCCCGGAAGTCGTCGCCAAATGGCGCGAAACGTTTGGCGTCTAAACTCATCTTCGTCCTGGCGCTCGCCGCGCTCGCGATCATGGTCGTGCTGCCGTTGGGATGGCTCTTCTACACGAGCCTGCAAATACCGGACGCGGCGCAGCTCTCGTTTGCGAATTACGTCGAAGCGTTCACGAAGTCGATCTACCTTGGTCCGATCGGCAACTCGCTGATCGTCGCGACCTGCGTCGCAACGATCGCGGTCGCCGTCGGGACCCCGCTCGCATGGCTTCTTGCGCGCACCGACGTCCCAGGACGCGGAGCTTTACGGGCACTGATCGTCGCTGCGTTCGTCACGCCGTCGTTCCTGGGCGCACAGGCCTGGATGCTGCTCGCTGCACCGAACAGCGGTTGGCTCAACAAGATCTGGGTCGCGTTGACCCATGCCGAGCACGGCCCACTCAACATCTACTCCCTCGCGGGCGCGATCTTCGTGATGGCGTTATACAACATCCCGTATACGTTCACGTTCGTCTACGGTGCGCTCGAGCTCATGCCGGCCGAGATGGAGAATGCGGCCTCGATCCTGGGCGCGCGCTCGCTGCGGCGAACGCTCTCGATCACGTTGCCGTTGGCTTTGCCGGCGATCATCGCCGGCTTCATCATGTCGTTTCTTGAGGCGCTCGCCGAGTTCGGGACCCCGGCGTTTCTGCTGATTCCGGCGCGCCAACAAGTCGTGACGACGCAGCTCTACCTTTTCTTCCAGTTTCCGCAGCGCATCGAGCTCGCGGCAGCTTACGCGATGCCGTTGATCCTCGTCACGGCCCTGCTTTTGTTTCTCCAAAGGCGGCTCATTGGACGCCGCCGCTTCACGATGATCGGGACCAAGGGCGAGCGCCGCCGGCTGACACCGCTCGGCCGCTGGCGATGGGCCGCGCTCGGAGCGGCGCTGATCCCGTCGCTTGTCGCCGTCTTCCTTCCATATACTGCGCTGTTGCTGACCTCGCTCTCTCGCGCTTGGGGGCTCGGGCCGGTCCCGGGTAACCTCACGTTCTACTGGTACCGTTGGGCGCTGGTCGACAACGCGACCACGCAATCGGCGATCGTGCACAGCTTCACGTACGGCTTCGCTGCGGCAACGATCGCGCTCGCGATCGCGGTCACGATAGCGTTCGCGGTCACGCGCAAACTCGTCCCGGCCGGCGAACTGCTTACCTTCATTTGCATGGCGCCGTTCGTCGTGCCCGGGATCATCCTTGCGATCGGATTTTACTCGGCGTACTCGCACAAGCCGCTCCTGCTCTATGGGACCGCCTGGATCTTGATCATCGCTTTCGCGACGCGCTTCTTGCCGATCGCGTATTCGAACATGACGAGCGCGTTGCAGACGCTGAGCGTCGATCTCGAAAATGCCGCCCGTACGCTAGGCGCCGGGCGCGTGCGCTCGCTGTTTACGGTCACCGTGCCGCTCCTGCGCAGTGCGATGCTCTCAGGTTGGCTGCTCGTCTTCATCCCGGCCCTGCGCGAGCTCTCGTGCGCGATCTTTCTCTTCACGCCGCGGACCGCGGTGATGACGACCGTCATCTTCGATTTCAGCGATGCCGGAAACTTTGAGGCCGTCGCGACGATGGGGATTCTGATCATGGCCATCACCCTGGCGATCGTTGGAGTTTCGTACCGATTGCTCGGACGCAGTCTCGTCGAGGCGCAGCCGGCGTAGTGGCACGCATCGTCATCGAGCGGCTGCGCAAACGCTTCGCGCAAACCGGACCGCTCGCAGTAGACAGCGTCGACCTCACCGTGGCGGACGGTGAGGTCATGGCGCTCCTGGGACCGAGCGGCTGCGGCAAGACGACGACGCTGAGCCTGCTCGCGGGTTTTCTGCGACCGGACGAGGGCGAGATCCGGGTCGGCGAGCGTCTTCTCTCGAGTCCGGCCGGAGTGGTCCCGCCGGAGGATCGCCACATGTCGATGATCTTCCAGAGCTACGCCATTTGGCCGCATAAGACGGTGTTTGAAAACGTTGCGTACGGATTACACGTGCGGCGCGTGCCGCGCCGCGAGATCGTTTCTCGGGTCGAGGAAGTCCTGGATGCGGTGCAGATGAAGCATCTAGCGCAGCGCTATCCCGCCGAGCTCTCGGGCGGCCAACAGCAGCGCGTCGCGCTTGCGCGCGCGATCGTCGTCCGGCCCGACATCCTCTTGCTCGACGAACCGCTCTCGAACCTCGACGCGAACTTGCGCGAGCAGATGCGCTTCGAAATTCGCCGGCTTCACGACGCGACCGGTATCACGATGGTCTACGTTACCCACGACCAAGCGGAAGCGATGGTGACGGCCGACCGCATCGCGATCATGAATGGTGGCCGAGTCGAGCAGGTCGGCACGCCGGCCGAGATCTACGAGCGTCCGCGGACTGCGTTCGCCGCCTCGTTCATCGGACGCATGAACGTGCTCGAAGGGACCCTCGTCGGCGTCGACACCGTTGCGTGCTCGGGATTTGTCGTGCGCGCCGCCGCCGGCGTCTCACTCGATACCGGTGCGAAAGCCGTCGTGTGCATCCGCCCGCAGCACATCGTCCTCGGATCGGTCAATGGAACGCCGAGCGCCGCAAGCGCGACCAATCGCGTCGTCGGGCGAATCACGCGGCAGACCTACCTCGGCGAGATTCGCGACTATCTCATCGAGGTGCCGGGCGGGATGCAGCTCCGCGCCGTCACCTCACCAAGCCTGCAACACGAGATCGGGAGCGAAGTCACCCTCGAACTCCCGATCGAGCATTGCCGTATCGTGGAGCTTTGACGGGGCTACGCCTCGAGAGGAACGCGCGAGCTGAGGCCGGCCGACGCGAGGGCCCGGCGAATGCGTTCGATTTCAGCAGCTCCTAAGCGGACGAGCGGCGGCCGAACGGCGGCATTCGGAATCCGCCCGAGCAACACGAGCGCATTCTTCATGCGATTGTGCATGTCGATGAACGGATCGGCGTAGAACGCGTCCGCGAGCGGTTTGAGCCGTTCGTTTACCGACTGCGCAGTGCGCAGATCGCCGCGCTGCACGGCATCGAACAAGTCGGCTTGCAAGTCGGCAACGACGCTCCCCATCCCCGAGAGCAGGCCGCCGCAACCGAGGACGAGCGAGCTCAACAGCCACCAGCTGTGGGTCGAAAGGACCGTTACGGGACGCGGGCGTCGTTGCAGGACGCGGACATGCGTCTCGTGCTGCGGCACGCTGTTGCACCAATCTTTGATCGCGCGAATCGTCGGAACCTCGTCGACGAGGCGTAGCAGCGTTTCGAGCGGGTAGCCTTGCCCGCCGGCCAGCGGATACTGGAAAGCGATGATCGGCAAAGACGTCTCGTCGGCGATCGCGCGGAAATGCGCGAGCGCCATCGCGGCGTTCTGACCCATCGTGAACGGACCCGGCGGAAAGACGAGCAGCGCAGCCGCACCGCCTTCCGTCGCCATGCGCGCGAGGCGGGCGGCTTCGAGACTCCCCTCGGCATAGATGCCGTTGACGATCGGGAGACGATCACCGATCTCGTCGAGCGTGACCGCAAGGATGCGACGCTGCTCGTCGAACGAGCAGCTCGCCACTTCGCTTGCGTGGGCATTGACCGTCACGGCGGTAACCCCGCGGACGGCGGCCAGGTCACGCAAGTGCTTGCGATAGCCGTCTTCGTCGATGCTCAGATCGTCATGAAACGGCAGGATCGCTGCCGGAATGACGCCGCCGATCTCGTCGTTTTCAAATCGCATGGTGTCCCTTTATTCGGCGTGCGTTATCGCATGGGCTGCCAGCAGCCCGCCGTGCGCGGCCCACAGGAGATGATGACCGTGCCCTTCGAGGCGCATCCCGCCCACACCGGCCGAACCGCATGCGTACAGATGGGCGACCGGCGCTCGGTCTGCGCCGAGCACGCGCATGGCGGAATCAACGTCGAGCGCGCCGTCGACGAACGATACGACGACCCGGAACGGTCCGAGCCGGAGCGGCTCACGCCCGGCAACGAGGGAGGTCGGCAAGAGATCGGCGAGCGTCGCGTAGCCGATCGCGGGATACGTGGAGACGCGCTCCCGCATGAATCGCTGCGCGTCCGTCACGAGCAAGAAGAGGTCGTGCGCGGCAAACGGTGCAGGCTCGTCGAGGAGTTGCCGCCCCGGGACCGTCGCTCCGTCGACGAGCACGTCGCAGGCAGCCAGAAATTTCGGATCCGGAGCGATCGACGGCGCGCCCGTCGCGACGGCGCGCAGACCGACGGCGCATTGAGGGCGGTGCGTTTTCGCGGCGCAAAGGTCGGCGATCATCTCGATCGGCTCCCCGGTCGCTCGGGGATTGCGCGCCGGAATCGAGCCTGTGCGCGCGCTGCGGTCACCGCATGCGATAACGAGCTCATCATACGAGTCGCGCGACTTATCCGTTGCTATCTCGAATGCATCGCCATGACGAGCGATCCCGCGAACCGGCGAGTGCTCGCGCACCTCGACGTCCGTGGGGTCCAGCCGCATCCGCAGCAAGGCCATCATCGCCGCGCCGCTGGAGATGACGTTGTGCATGCGCGGCTTCGGGTGCGGCGGCTCGAGAAACGGGCCGGCGAAGAATAGCCCCCACGCCGCCAGCCGTTCCAGCGTCTCTGCTCCCGCGGAGCAGCAGTCGCGCAACAACGCGTGGTAGCGCTCGACGTCGCGGTCGTCGCCATCGAACTCGCACAATTCCAAGAGCGTTGTGAAGTGCTCGGCGGGCGCATCGACGATCCCGGCGTTGCGCTGCCACTTGGTCCCGGCTGCGGTAAACGAGCCGATAGCGAACGCAGACGTGCCGCCGATTTCGTCCTGCTCGTACAAAGTAACGCTCAGCGCCGGATTGCGCTCGTTCAGCCGGAGCGCGCATGTTAACCCAGCGAGTCCTCCGCCGATGATCGCCGCGCGCCTAGCGCGGCGGGACATAGATCAATTCGTCGGCCGGAAACGGCGCAAACTTATTGTACTTAGCGGTGACATTGATCACCGGCTGCATCAGCGGTGCTGTCAGCCGGTCGGCATAGCGAGAACGAACGGTCGTGGCGACGACTGCAGGATCGATCTTCGTATACTTGACGAGAATCTCAGCACTCTTGGCTTGATTCTTGTTCGCCCAAGCCGCAGTCTCACGCATCACCGCGGCGAATCGGCTCACGAGATCGGGATGATCCTTTGCCCATGGCGCCGACGCGAACCATACGCCGACCAAGAACTCTTTGGCGATCGCATCGAAGGCGGTTGCGAGGATGCGGCCATTTTTCTTCGCCGAAGCCAAGAACGGCTCGGTGACCCACGCCGCGTCGATTCGGCCGCCGGCCAGGGCGGTCGCCATTTCGGAGAATGGCAGCTCCAGGAGCTTGACCGTCGTCGAATCGCCGCCGTTCTGGTCGATCCAGGCGCGCGGTCCGAATTCGGAGATGTTGCCGATGCCGTTGATGCCGATCGTCTTGCCGGTGAGGTCCTTCGCCGTCCGAATCGGCGATGTAGCCGCGACGACCAGCGCGGAGTTCGCGGCCGCCGACGTGTAGACGACCGCCGGCGCAACCACGACAAACGGAATGTTCTTCGTGTGCGCGATCGAGAGCGGGACGAGGGTGCCATACGAGATGTCGATCGCGTTTGCGGCGACTGCCGAAGCAGAGGCACTGCTGTTTTGGATCGGCTGGATCTCGACATTGAGCCCGGCCCGCTCGAAAAAGCCCATGTCCTTCGCGTAGTAGACCTCTGCGCCGTTGTCGGCCGGGATCGTTGCGATGCGCAGCGTCGCGCCGCCTTGTGCACGGCCGGGCGCAGAGATCGAGCAGAGGACGCCGAGCAACAGCGCTGCTGCGCAAAACCGGGCGTGCACCGGATCAGTGAACTTCATCGCATGAATGCCAGAAGGTTGCTGCGATCGATCGAGAAGAGGTCACGCGCGCTGAAGATTCCACAATCCTTGAGGCCTTGGACATGCTCGGCAATCGTTAGATACGGGTAATCGGTGCCGAAGAGGATGTGCGAAACCGGGACGAGTTTCGCGAGCGCGGCCATCGGAGCCGGATTGGCTGCCTGAGCGACGTCGTAGTAGAAGCGCCGTA
The DNA here is from genome assembly GCA_035604635.1 of Binatia bacterium. Taxonomy (GTDB): domain Bacteria; phylum Vulcanimicrobiota; class Vulcanimicrobiia; order Vulcanimicrobiales; family Vulcanimicrobiaceae; genus DATNIC01. The sequence goes on along the minus strand of DATNIC010000073.1, from coordinate 11,655 downwards.
CCTCGGCGACAAACCCGTTTGGGAGCAGTTGCGCATACCGGTCTCGGGCCAGGTGCACGAAGCGCTCGGTCAAGAACGGCATCGTCCCTCCGGCGTGCGAGAAGATCATCCGGATGTCGGGATAGCGTGTCGACGTCCCGCCGAAAACGATGCGTGCGATTGCGCGGGTCGTATCGGTCCCGTACTCGATCGCCGCGTCACTGATGCCGGGTAGGAGATTCGTGCAGCACTTGGCCGTCGTCGGATGGATGAAGACGACGGCCTTACGCCGATTGAGCTCCTCGAATATGGGAGAGAAGGCCGGATCGCCGAGCCACTTGTCGGTGTAGCTCGTCAACAGGCCGACGCCGTTAGCCTTGAGCGTCTCGTATCCGTAGGCGATCTCCCGGAGGCTCCCCTCGATGTCGGGTAACGGCAGCGCGACGAACATCCCGAAACGGCCGCGATGCGCAGCGATCGTCTGCGCCGCGTAATCATTGCAGTCGCGCGCGAGCCGGCGCGCCGCGGCGTCGTCCCCGAACCACAAGCCCGGCGTCGTGATCGACAGCATCGCCTTTGCGGTGCCCGAGCGATCCATTTCGGCGAGCGCATTGTCCAGTGACCACCCTGCCCACACCGGCGTGTAGAGATTCTTCGCCTTGAGTACCGCCAGCCACGACGGCGGCGCATAATGATGATGGACGTCGATGCGGCCGGCCCCTTGCCCCAGAGACGGTTCGCCCGGGAGCGCGATCCCCGCGCCGGCAGCAGCGAGCCCCGCCAGAAATGTCTTTCGTCGGGGTCCTGAATTCACGTTCGTGCGCATCCGCAGTGGAATCCCCGGAGCCGCTCACCGCCTCCTCTCACGGCGTAGAGGCTCTAAACGTCCCGAACTCGTATAGCGACTTTTGCGACGGGCTTCCGAAACGGAGGTAAGCCACCCGGATGGCGACCTGGACCTGTCCCTATTGCAGGCAGAAGGCAAACCCACAGCAGCTGCAGCGCCGGAACTTCGTGAAGGTGGGGGATCGGCGCGCGTATATCGAGGCGATCTTCTGCCCCAATCCGGACTGCCGGAAATCCGGCGTGCAGGCCGCGCTCTACGCTGAAAAACCCGTCAACGGCGGGGCCGAGGACGGCGAGTTGCTCGACTTATGGCCGCTCATCCCGGTTTCCCGGGCACGCCCGTGGCCAAAGCACGTTCACGCAACGGTGCGCGAAGACTATCAGGAAGCGTGCAAACTCGAGTTTCTGAGCCCGAAAGCGTCGGCCACGCTTTCGCGACGATGTTTGCAGGGGCTCCTGTCCGACTTCTACGGCGTCAAGGAGCGGCGACTCGTCGATGGGATTCGCGCGATCGAGGACAAGGTCGGTCCCGACATTTTGCAGGCGCTCCGTGTTCTTCGAGCGATCCCGAATGTCGGCACGTCCGCAGACCGGGATCCGAACCTCATTGTTGACGTTGACGTGGGAGAGGCTACGGCGATGATCGACCTCATCGAGTTGATGATCGAGGAGACGTACATCGTTCGCTATGAACGCGATACCAAGATCGCGCGCATACGGGAGATCACGGCGCGAAAAGCCGTCGCTCAAACGCTGGCGGATTAGTCGACGCTGCGCAACGCAGAGTCGGAGACGCTGACTCGACGACTCGCAAGATTCGCTGCCTCCCTCACCTACGACGATCTGCCCGCAGAAGTCGTCTTGCTCGCGAAGCAGTTGACGCTGGACACGCTGGGGACGGCGCTGGCTGCCACGACGCTCGGCGAGGGATGTCGCGAAGTCGTCGACGTGATGAGCGCGCTCGGCGGAAAGCCCGAGAGCACCATCCTGGGCTGCGGCCTCAAAGTGTGCGCGCCGAACGCCGCATTTGCCAACGGAACGCTCGCGCATGCCCTCAACTACGATGCGATCGGAAAGGAGACCGGACATACCGGCGTGGTGTGCCTGACCGCACCGCTGGCGATCGCCGACGCGGCGGCGCCGGTCTCGGGTCGTCGTTTCCTGACTGCGGCGGTCGTCGCTGCGGAAGTGACGGCACGCGTAACGCTCGCCGCCGCGAAAGGCGGGGGACAGGTTTCTCCGCGGATCCTAGCGGGCCAATACTTCGGTTATTTTGGCGCCGCCGCCGGCGCCGGTCACATCCTCGGCTTGGGCGCAGCGGCGATGCACAGCGCGTTCGGGCTGGCGCTGATGCAGGTCTCGGGCTCACGCCAAGTCGTCATCGGCGGCGATCCTCCCGCGAAAGCGGTCTACGGCGCATTTCCCAATCATGGCGGAGTTCTCTCGGCGCTACTTGCGCGAACGGGACTCCATGCAGAGATCGACGCCCTTGATGGTGAGGCCGGTTTCTTCGGTCTTGCGACCGGCGGCCGCTTCGATGCCGCTGCGCTGGTAGACGGCTTGGGAGAGCGCTTCCTGTTTCTGGGCACACAATTCAAGCCGTGGCCGACGAGCGGCCACGTCGCACCGTTCATCGAAGCATCGATCGAGTTGGCGACTCGATACGATCTCGAAGTCGCAGACCTAGAAGCCGTCGAGCTCGTGGGCAATCCGCGCTTTCGCGATTGGTTCGAACCCGCCGATGAGCGCCGCCGGCCATCGAACGCTGCGGCGGCGGCCAATAGCACGATGTTTGCCGCAGCCAAAGCGCTCGCTCACCGTGACGTGGTTTTGGCCGATTTCACTTCGGCCGGACTACGTGACGACGTCGTGCTGACGTTGACGGACCGCATCACGTATCGTCTCGACGATCGTGTCCAGGGTGGACTCGTGATCGTCCGCACGGCGGACGGACGGCGACTCGAAGCTGCGGTCGAGAAGCCGCTCGGGGATCCCTCGCGGCCCATGTCCCGCGATCGTCTCGAGGCGAAGTTTCGCGATTGTTGTTCCTACGCTCCGTCGTTATCGTCGAACGACGTACGAGCGCTCGTCGCTTTCATCGATACGCTCGAAGATGCCGACGACGTCTCGGGCCTTTCAAATCCCTCATCGATCCCATCCGACATCGGCTACTGACTTCGTATACCCGGAGCGAAAAGATCGCTCGCGGGAAAGGAAGCTTTGATCGTCCCATATCTCGCGGCGGCATCGATCAGCGGCTGGATCTGCGATGGAGCGAGCCGCTCCGCGTATCCGACGCGCGCCATCGTCGACGAGACCGTGACCTTGGCGTATTTCGCCAGGATCTGCGCCGAGCGTGCTTGATTCTTGTTGGCCCAGCGCGCCGTCTCCAGCACAACCGCCGCGAACTTGCGGATGATGTCGGGATGCGCCTTTGCGTAGTCCAAGGTTGAGAACCACGCGCCGATCATGAACTCATTTGCGATCGCACTGTAGGTCGGCGCGAGGACGCGCGTGTCCAACTTCAGGGCCTCATCGAGGAAGGGCTCCGCGATGCTCGCGGCGTCGACGCGGCCCTGGACGACTGCTGGGGCAGCGGCGGAATCGGGGAGCTCAACGAACTTGATGCTCCTCGCATCGCCGCCGTTCTTGTCGATCCAGGCTTCGGTTGCGACCGAGCCGACGTTGGTAAGATCCCTCACGCCGATCGTCTTGCCGTTGAGGTCGCTAGCGGTCTTGATCGGTGAGTTCTTCGCTACTACGAGCGCTGAGGTCGGCGTTCTGCTCGAATAGACCGCACCGGGCGCGATGAGCACGTACGGAAGCCCGCGCTCGTGCGCAAGCGCTGCCGGGGGCATGCTGGTACTCCCGATGTCGATCGAACCAGAGAGGACTCCTGAATGAATCAGCGATGCATTGCCGATCGCGATCACTTCGACGTCGAGTCCGGCCTTCTTGAAAAATCCCATGTCTTGCGCGTAGAAGGCCTCAGCGCCTGAATCATTCGGCGACGTCGCGACCCGAATCTTCGTCCCTTGTGCAAGACCGATGCTTTCCGAGAGCAGCAACAGCACAAGCACAATCGCGGTTGCCTTGGTCATGCGCTTCCCCTTTTTATAGGACTTTCCTGAAGCCTCCATCAAGCTTGCGACGTGGAGCAACGAACGGCGACGTTAAAGCCCGAGCGTCTTTCGATGTACAACCGCAACAAGCTGAAGTTGGGGCTGTTTGGCGCGAATTGCTCGTCGGGACGAGCGGCGACGAAGGTTCCTGAGCGCTGGTCGGGATCGTGGGAAGACAACCTCCGGATGGCGCAGCTCGCCGACGCCGCCGGGATCGACTATCTGTTGCCGATCGGGCGCTGGAGAGGCTACGGCGGCGCCACGAATTTCGAGGGCGCGACCTACGAGACGATCACCTGGGCCTGTGGCTTGCTGCAGGCGACCCAGCGCATCCACGTTTTCGGCACCGTCCACGCGCCGCTGCTCCATCCGCTCTTCGCAGCGAAACAGATGGTGACCGCCGACCATATCGGGCGCGGCCGGTTCGGGCTCAACATCGTCTGCGGTTGGAACGTTGACGAGTTCGCGATGTTCGGGGTGAGCCCCAAGGAGCACGACACGCGCTACGAGCACGGCGAAGAATGGATCCGCGCGATCTGCCAAATGTGGGAGAGCAACGAGGAGTTCGACTTCGACGGGCACTTTTTCCAGTTGCAAAACGTCTGGGCGCAACCCAAGCCGTATGGGGGGACGCGTCCGATCGTTATGAACGCCGCGTTCTCTCCGGCGGGCCGCGAGTTTGCCTACCGCAACTGCGACTTTCTCTTTACTTTGTTGCGTGATCACGGACAAGGCGCCGAGGCCGTCGCGCAGACGCGCGCCGGCGCGGCGAAATACGGGCGCAAGGTCGGGGTCTTCACGCCCGGCTACATCGTCTGCCGCCCGACTCGGAAAGAAGCTGAGGACTACCACCGCTACTACGCCGAGGAGAATGGGGATTGGGATGCGGTCGACGGGCTCGTCGGGACGCAGTTCCGCAGCAATTCTTCCGCCGTTACCCCGGAACTTTATCGTCAGCTCCGCATCCGCTATGCCGGCGGCCACGGCGGGTTTCCAATCATCGGTTCGCCCGACGACGTCGCATCCGAACTCGCGCAGATCTCCGCAGATGGTTTCGACGGCTACGCGTTCTCGTTCGTCAACTACGTTGACGAGCTCCCGTTCTTCGCCGCTGAAGTGCTTCCGCGGCTCGAACGTTTGGGCGTGCGGACCGCGTCGTCATAAGAGGTTCGTCCATGCTGAATCGCTCCATTGCTCAACTTGTGCTCGCGCTGCTAGTCGTTGGCGCGCTGCCCGCACGCGGCGCCGAGGAACCATACGACTTCTACGCGATACTGTCGCTCTCGGGACCAGCCGCCTTTCTCGGCCGCGGCGAGCAGATCACGCTTGGGGCCGCCGAGCGCTACATCAACGCAAGCGGAGGGATCAAGAGCCACCCTATCCATTTCGTGGTCCAAGACGACCAATCGAGCCCCGCGATCGCAGTCCAGCTCGCGAGCCAAGTCTTTGCCAAGCACGTACCGGCATTCATCGGCCCCTCGTTCGGAGCGACGTGCACCGCGCTGCTGCCGCTCGTGAACAACGGTCCCGTCATGTACTGCCTCGCCAACGTGATCCATCCGCCCAACGGGAGCTACGCCTTTTCGGCGAACCCGTCGACGAAAGACTTCACAGCCGCCGCCTTCCGCTATCTCAAGGCGAAGGGCGTCCGTAAGATCGCGCTCTTGACGTCGACCGACGCCTCGGGGCAGGACGGCGAGCAAGTCGCCCTCGATGATCTCCGCAGCCCCGAGTTCGCGGATCTGCAGCTCGTCGCGAACGAGCACTTCGCCACTTCTGATCTCACCGTCGCCGCACAGATCGCTCGAATTAAGGCGGCAGGCGCTCAAGCGATCGATGCCTGGACGACAGGAACGCCGTTCGGAACGGTCCTGCGCGGAGTCCAAGAGGGCGCCTACGACGGCATCGTCATGACGAACGGCGGCAACATCAACAAGACGCAGATGGGGCAGTACGCGCAGTTCATCCCGCGCGACATGATCTTTACGGCGCCGCCGTACATGACGCTCGGCAGCATCCCAGCGCGCGTGCGGCAAGCGAAAGCGGTGTACCTGGAGGCGATGCGCCAGATCGGGGTCACGACGCCCGACCAAACTCAGCTGATAGCCTGGGATCCGATGCTGATCATGATCGACGCGTTGCGTCACATCGGACTCGACGCGACGTCGACACAGATACGCGACTACATGCTCAAGCTCCACGACTTCGCGGGGATCAACGGCATGTACGACTTCCGGCGTGGCGACCAGCGCGGAGTCGATCCGCTCTCGAGCCCAATCGTGCGTTGGGACAAAGCGGGCGACACGTTCGTCACGATCAGCAAGCCCGGCGGCCTCCCGCTGTAATGCGCGCTGCGGCGCTGGTTTTGGCATTCGTGCTGGCGACCGCGTTGCCGGCTGCAGCTGCGGGGACGATGATGCTACGTTTTCGCGTCAACGGTCCGCTCGATTTTACCAAGGTCCGCTACGTCATGCTTTTCAACACGACGGGCAACGGCATGGAGCCGTATGCCAACCCGATGACCGGCTTCTCGAACTACTCGTTCGCTTGGGTCGTCGGCGGATCGGGCGGCATCGCGCAGCCGCAGCTCCTGCAGTATTTTGCGGCTGCGGGCGCCGGGACGGGGCTCCAAACGCGGCCCATCGTCGTTCCGCCGCAATTCGTTCAGCTCCTGATCACGAGCAGCGGCGCCCCCGGTGAGTTCACCCTGACCTTCAACCGGGCGATCTTCAACGTTCCCAGTCCGACGGGGCAGAAGCTCTCTCCGATCTGGAGCGTCAACTTCGTCACGACCGACTTGGCGGGGAACCCGATCGACGCGAACGGCACGACCGGCATCACGGACGTCTCGTTCCTGACCTACGCGCGGATCAACACCGCGCAGTCCACCGATCTACACTACTTCAAGCCCGCCGGCTCGACGGCGGTCAGCAACCCGTCGGCGGCGATCGCGCAAAACGAAGTGATCAACAACCCCTAATATCCCAGGGGTGAATTCGGCGCCTTTGACGGCGTACTGCGCGGCGTCATGTTCACCGGTTTCAACGGATTGCCGGACAGCGAGTCGGTCGTATCGACCCATTGTGACGGCGGGACGGTTCGGCCGAGTTTTCCACCGCTCACCGCAATCGCCGCCGGATTGATGCACGGCTGCTTGATGACGGTCGTGTCGGCAGTCGCCGGATCTCCGCCCACGATGATCACTTGCCATCCCGTCGTCAGGGGGATGCTCCGGCTTCCGACGCGCAGCGTAACGTCGCCCTCGGAGCAGTCGCCGCAATAAAAGTCGGTCCCCTTGGGGCCCGTGACGATGTAGCCCTCGGTACCGCGGACTCCGATCTGCGAGGTCGGCGTGATGAAGAGATAGTTCGCGCGCGCGCCCTGCGGGTGCCGCACGATGAAATGGATCGCGCCCAGCTCGAGCGTGACGACATTGGGCTTACCGATAGCGGTGCTGAAGGCGCCGACGCGCACTCGCGCTTTGGATCCGATGTCGATTTCGGAGGAATCCGGCAGCCGCAGGAGACCTTGCGACTCGGCAAGCGTCACGGCGATCGCGTCGTCGGGCAAATTGAGCTGACCCGCGAGTTCGCGGTATGGATCTTGTCGGCGAACCTGGTACTGGACGGTGCCGCGGACGCGCGCAAGCTGCTTGTCGCTTTGATCCGCCTCTGCAGCGGGCCCGTTCAGCGCAAGCAGCAACAAAACGCAGACAAACTTCCACCCCATAGCATGAAAGGTTGGCGAAATCGCAAACCTCGCCTTCATGAAACGCCCCGCGTTTCTCGCACTGAGCGCGACGCTCGTCAGTTCTCCCGCGCTCATCTCCGCACAAAGCCTCACCTCGATCGACGTTGCAGCCGTCCCGGCCGACGCCTCGACGCCGGTGCTATGGGCGCAGCAGAGCGGGATCTTTCGCCGCCACGGCATCGAGGTGCGGCTCAGTCCCGAACGCAGCGGCTCGGCGGTCGCGGCCGGCGTCGCGGGGGGCTCCTATACGATCGGGAACTCGAGCCTCGTCTCGCTCATCACCGCACACGTGCGCGGTCTCCCGTTCGTGCTGGTTGCGCCGGGCGGACTCTACCGGGCGCGCAATCCGACCGTCGCCTTGCTCGTCAAGCGCGACTCGCCGATTCGCAATGCTGCCGACCTGAACGGAAAGACCGTCGCCGTTTCCTCGCTGAACGATCTGTTCTCGCTCTCGACAAAGCTGTGGGTCGACAAGAACGGCGGCGACTCGATGTCCCTGAAGGTGCTCGAGTTCCCGGTGAGCGCGGTCGGCGATGCACTGGCAAGCGGGCGCGTGGATGCCGGCGGCGTCGGCTCGCCCGAGCTGGAAGAGGCGATCGATTCGGGTAAGGCTCGGCTTCTGGCGTACATGTACGACGCCATCGCGCCCGAGTTTCTGTACACCGGGTGGTTCACGACCGCCGACTACGCGAGCCGGAACCCAAGCGTCGTACACGGCTTCGCCGAGGCGATGCGCGAGTCCGCAAGCTACACTAACGGTCATCCGAGCGCGACCGTCGCCTCGATGTCCAAGTTCACGGGGATCGACGCTGCGAAGATCGCGAAGATGCATCGCGTCGCGAACGGCACGGTGCTAGATCCTCGACTCATTCAACCCCTCATTGACTACGCCGCCAAGTACAAGATGATCCCGACCGCCTTTGACGCGCGCGATCTGATAGCCAAGGGATTCGACGGCAGCTCATAGGCGCTTGCGCGGCGGAAAGATGCTTCGCGGAATGCGAGCGTGAACGCCTTGCCGGCCATCCACGACTTGCGTCACCACGAAATCGGCGGCGACGCTCATAAGGGAGTATGCATCGTCTCGAGAGACTCCCTTGAGGTCGGTAAGGAGGCGCAGCATCTGCAACGACGCGTCGCGCATCGCAAGGTTGAGGTCCTCGTCAAAGCCGTGCACGATCCACTCAACCGGCGTCTCGAGCAAGGGCGACGGGAATGTGAAATCCTTGCGGACCCCGATTTGGAGCAGTACGTCGAGCGATGCCTCGATCGCGGTCCCGCTCACTTCGCCATCCCCCTGTGAGACGTGAGGATCGCCGACCGAGAAGAGCGCGCCTTCAACCGCCACGGGATAGTACATGGTCGCGCCCGCACCGATGCGCCAGTTGTCGATGTTGCCGCCGTGCGCGCCCGGCGGCACCGTGCTGACCCGGCCTCTGACATCGGGCGCGACCCCGGCGGTTCCGAGATGCGGGCGAACCGGGACGCGAAAACCTTCGAGGGCGGGACGGCATTCGCACGTGCCGGGTGGGGTGATCCGTCCGGGAGTCGTATACGCGCCGGGATAGTCATAGGCGAATACGGCTTCGGCAACGTTCGAATTCGCATCGATCGCGTAGATCGTGACGCGTTCCTTTTGAAAATCTCTGTAGAGGTGACCCCACGAGGCGGCCAGATTCGATCCGTATAAGAGGCGCGGTCGCATCTCGAGGTAGCGCACCTCGAGCATATCACCGGGTCGCGCGTCCTCGACGAAGATCGGGCCGGTCATGATGTGGACTCCCGGATTCCGGTCGTCTTCGGGAATATCGCGGTATAGCTGAAGGATGGCGTCGTCCATGAGCAGGTCGGGAGCGTCTCCCGCGTGGTGCGTCACGGCTTCGATCTGGACGAGATCGCCGCTCTTCACGCGCAGAGCAGGCGCAAGGCCCGCGTCGAAGTAGCCCCAATGAACGCTGCGTTTTCTTGCCGCGAGAACGTGTAGCAAAACGATACCCCCCCGTCAGCGGGCCGGCTGCCCGCGGATCTTCGCCGCAAACAGGAGTGATGCATAGCGAGAGGAAGACTTTTTTGCCACGAGGCCGGAGGTTCGCATGTCGCTGTCGCGCGATCTCAATACTCTCTTGACGCAGGTCGACAAAGGGACGCCGTGCGGAGAGCTGCTTCGGCGCTATTGGATGCCGGTGTGTCCAGCCTCCGAGATCACGGTCGATCGTCCGAAAAAGCGAGTGCGGATCCTGGGCGAAGATCTCGTCCTCTTCCGCGACAAAGGCGGGCGTTACGGCCTCTTACCGGAGCGTTGCCCGCATCGTCACGCCTCCTTGTATTTCGGTTTTGTCGAAGACGACGGATTGCGTTGCGCATATCACGGCTGGAAGTTCGCCGCCGACGGTGAGTGCATCGAACAGCCCTTCGAACCGGCGGGTAGCAAGCTCAAAGCGCTGGCGTGCCGCACGTCGTATCCCGTGCAGCAGCTGGCCGGCATTCTGTTTGCCTATCTGGGACCGTTGCCGGCACCGCTGTTGCCGCGCTGGGAGACGCTGGTCCGTAAGGATGGGACGCGTCACATCAACGTCCTTCCGCTGCACCGTTGCAATTGGCTGCAGGCTCAAGAGAACTCACTCGATCCGGTGCACACCTATTATCTCCACGGGCGACAGCTATCGGAGCAGGCGCCGGCGATACGAGAGAAGTTCAGGGCCGCGATCGCGTACTACATGCGGCCGATCGAGGACTACAGTTTTCAACTCTGCAGAGAACCGGCGTGGACGGGTATCCGCAAAGTTCGCGTCTACGGCGGCGATCGCCCCGAACGCGAGCTTGGCCATCCCGCGATATTCCCCAACATCCTCATCGTGCCGCAAGGACCGGTGATGGGAACGCAATTTCGGGTGCCGGTAGACGAGACGCACACGTACATCATGATCGTCGAGTTCCGTCCCACTGAAGACGGTTCGGTCGCCGATCAGCCGGATGATGAGATTACGGTTGCGTACCTGCCGCATCCCTTACGCGCGGACGGTGAATACGACCTCACTCGATTTGAGTACCAGGATCTCATGGCGTGGGAGACTCAAGGCCCGGTCTTCGATCGCTCGCAAGAGCTGCTCGGGGTTTCGGACACCGGTATCGCGATGCTTCGGAAGTTGTTGCGCGAGCAGATCGCGCTCGTCCAAGACGGTAAGGAACCAGCGGGCGTCATTCGCGATCCCGGTATCAACGAGAGCATTACATTTGAACTCTCGAAAGGACAGTCCCAAATCGCGCACGAGATGCAAGCGCTAGACGTGTAGGAACGGAGCGGGGAAGCCATGGAGACTCTTAAAAAGCAGCTACCCTACGGTGTGGATGCCTATCTCGAATGGGTCAAAAAAGAAGGCCTGCGTGTTCACGAAGGGATGGCACTCAATCTCTTCCACGTCGAGACCGCTGACTGGCCGCGCTTCGGCGTCAAGGGCGCCGCGACGCACTTCACGGGACGCGGCGATTTTTGCTCGATGTTCGTGCTCGACATCTCAGCCGGGCGCTCGACGCTGCCCATCCAGCACCTCTTCGAGGCGATCTACTACGTGCTCGAGGGGCGTGGAAACACGCAGCTCGAGTTTGATGACGGGCGGAAGCGTAGCTTCGAGTGGGGGCCGCGCAGCTTCTTTGCGATCCCACTCAACGCGAAATATCGTCATTTCAACGCCAGCGGGACGGAGCGCGCGTTGCTTGCAACGACGACGACCGCGCCGCTGATGATGAAAATCTTCCACAACGACACGTTCGTCTTTAACGCTTCCTTCGAGTTCACCGACCGCATGGGAAGAGATGAGTACTTCAACGGCGACGGGGACCTTCACATGATCCGGCCCGGAAACAACACCTGGGAGACCAACTTCGTCCCCGATTTGGCTTCGATCGAGCTGACGCAGTGGGAAGATCGTGGTGCGGGTTCATCCAACATCATCTTTGC
>DATNIC010000072.1:0-7043 GCA_035604635.1 Binatia bacterium | reverse complement strand
GGTCCCAATACAGACCGCCGCGTTTGAGGACTTGATGTTGCGTCTGCACGACTACTCGCTCTTCCAGAAGAGGCGAATCGGGCTGCGCGTCAACGCGCGCGGACCGTCGGCTTCGATGACGAGGGTGTCGCCGAGCATCATGTAGCCCGTTTCGGGAAGGTACTGATTGGGATGGATCACCATCGTCATGTTGGTCTCGAGGATCGGCCCCGTGTCTTCGTTGAGGTCGTTCGGGACGACCGCGCCGAGCCCGAGGCTGTGTCCGCGCGTCCGCATGTACGGCTGGCGGCAATATTCGGCGTAGCCGGCGCCGCCGATCACCTCGTTGACGGCGCGCGCGATATCGGCGCTCGGTATCCCCGGCTTAGCGACGGCGCATCCGCGCTGCAGCGCCGCGATCAGCATATCGTATTTTTCTTTCTGCACGGCCGTGGGCTCGCCCAAGATGAACGTGCGGCAGAGCTGCGCCAGATAGCCGCGGTACATCGGCGTGATCTCGCCGATGATGACGTCCCCGGCCTCGAGACGGCGCTCGCTCGGCGGACGGATCGCGACGTTATGATTGCCCGCCGCGATGAGCCCGAAGTTGTCCTCCGCGCCGGCGGCCTGCATCGCCGCCTCCACTTCTGCCGCGAGTTCGTACTCGCGCATCCCGACGCGCGCGGTCTCGCACAACACGCGAAAGCCTTCGTCTGCTATCGCGCTCGCGTGTCCGATGCGCTCGAGTTCGGCCGGCGTACGGGTTGCCGCAACCGAAGGAATGATCTTTCCCCCGTCCGGCAACGCGGCGTTGAGGGCATCCGCAAACTTCGCCGCCGTCCCGACCGGCATGATCTCAAAGCCGGAGAGCGCCAGCGGCCCAGGCAGCTCGCGCGCAGACTCGACGACCGTTCGCACGAGATCGTTGGGCTCGACGCCGCGCACGTCAGAGACGCCCGCGGCTTCGCGTGCTCTTTCGACGTCCCAGGCGGGCGTGACGATCAACCGCGCCGGACCTTCGCGCGGGACGAGCAGCACGGTCTGGCCGAGCGAACGAAAATCGGTGAGGTAGAAGACTTGATCCATGCGCAGCATGTTGTGCTGGCCGCGATAATACACGACGAGGCCACCGACGTTTTGCCTGCGCATCTCGGCCTGAACGCGCTCGAGCCTGCCGCGCAGATCGGCCGTCAGGTCAACGCCTTCTTTGAGATCGATCACCGCGCATCTCCCTTCTTCGAACGCAGCGCTTTCGTTGCCGCCGCATCGACCGTCATCCGCACGGGGTCGATCGCGACGCCGTAGTCGTCGCGCGCCGATTCGAGCGAGACGAACCCTTCCACGACGTCGAAGCGGACCCGCTCCGGATCGCGTTCGAACGGATCGCCCCAGCCGCCGCCTCCGGCGGTGCACACCGCGACGCTCGTCCCCGCGGGCGCCATCTCTCGGACGGGATCGGCGACTTTGAACTCTTCGCCGGGCAAGCGCAGCAAGTTCTGCGACGCCGCGCCCGGCTTGCCGTTCCATAATCCCCACGGCGGGAGCTTGCGCCGCCCGCTGTTGCTCGTGCTCCAGCGGCCCTCGACGAGGCCGCGGACTTGCGTCATCATCCCCAAACCGCCGCGATATTTTCCGGGACCGCCGGAATTCTCGCGCAACGCCCGCTTTTCGACGATGACCGGCGTTTTGAGCTCGATCGTTTCGATCGGCGCATTGCGCACGTCGCCCTGGCAGACCGAGACGGATGCCGATTCGCCGTCTTCCCAGGGTCGTGCACCCCAACCGCCGCCCTCGATCGTTTGCAGGACGAAGTCGCGGCCGTTGCGCGGATCCTTTCCGAAAAAGACGAGTGCGCCGCCGAGCGTCCCCATGTGCGCGGCGGGCATCTTCTCCGGCAACGCAGGGGCGAGCGCCTTGATGATCGTGTCCACCACCGTCGGAAGCATCCGGCTCCAGCCGGCCATCGGCGCGGGATGGCGCGCCATCATGATGTTGCCTTCTTGAATTTCGACTTTGAGCGCTCGAAACGACCCCTCGTTCACGGGTTCGAGCGGACCGGTGATCCCTTTGTAGGCGATGTAGGGTCCGGCGAGCGTCCGCGCGTTGATCGCGCCGCGCCGCTGCAACGAGCACTCCGTCAAGTCGATCGTCATATCGTCGCCTTTGACGATGACGCGGATCTTGAACGGGACGATCGAATCGCGATCGGCCCCGTCGCTGTCGAGGTACGATTCCGCTTCGTACGTGCCGTCGGGAATCTCCCGAACGACGAGCCGGCACTTCGCTTCCGTCTCATCGAAGATGCGCTCGATCGAGGTGAGGATCGTGTCGCGTCCGTAGCGCGCGAAAAGCTCTTCGAGTCGGCGCTCCGCCAGTTTGCAGGCCGCCATCTGCGAACGCATATCGCCCATCGACGATTCGGGATAGCGAATGTTGTCGCGAATGAACCGCAGGATCTTCTCGTCGGGGACGCCGCCTTCGTAGAGCTTGATCTGATCGAGCTGCAGACCTTCCATCCACGGATCGCTGACGAGCGACATCGCGCCGAAGCCGGTACTCAACCCGCCGACGTCGATCCAATGCGCGCGGACGATCCCGAACGCGAGGAGCTCGCCTTCGAAAAAGAACGGCGTGTAGATGCAGACGTTGTTGAGGTGCTGGCCGGCGACGCGCTGATGATTCGTGACGATGACGTCCCCGGGCCGGAAACCGTCGCGCCCGAAGCGTTCGACGCCGTCCTTGATCACGACGCCGAGGTCTGCGACGAAATGCGAGACGCCGCCGATGTTCTGCGAGATGAGCCGGCCCTCGACGTCGAGCAGCGCACAGCAGTAGTCGCGAACTTCGTAGATCATCATGTTGTACGACGTCCGCTGCAGATCGACCGACATCTCGTCGGCGATCGCCGGGAGCGCGTTGCGCAGCACCTCGAGCGTCACGGGGTCGATGCGCGGGGGACTCTGAACCGCCATTATCGTGCTCCTCCGAGCCGAACGATCAATTCTCCGCTCGGCGCAACCCGCATCTCGTCACCGGCGAAGAGCAACGTCGTCGAGGCGTACTCCCAGATCACCGCCGGCCCGCTGACGCGCTCGCCCGCCGCCAAGAGATCGCGATCGTAGATCGGCGTCGTCACCGGCGCCGAGGGATCGTCGAAGATCACCGGCTGCTGCGCGATGAGGGCCTTGCCCGGCTTGCTGGCGACTCGCGCAAATTCGGAACGCTCGCGCCGGCCAAGGACAGTGAGGCGTAGGTTGACGATCTCGACGGGCTCGTCGACCGCCTGGTGTCCGAAGCGCCGGTCGTGGATCTCATCGAACGCGGCACGAATCCGTTGCGGATTCCGGCTGCGCAGATCGTCGATCGTCACCGGCGTCTGAATCGCGAATTCCTGACCGACGTAGCGCACGTCGAGAAAGCGCGCGACCGTGACGGCGTCGGGCGGCGTCCCTTCGTGCTCGAGCAGTCCGCAGCCCTCGGCGATCATCCCCTCGAACATCTTCTCGATCTCGTCGAAGTCCGAATCCAGCAGCGGGCGGTAGTACGTGCGCACGTAGTCGTGCCGCAGATCGGCGAGCAGCATCCCGAACGCAGAAAAATGTCCGGGGACGCGCGGTACGATGAGTTTCGGCAAGTGCAGCTCGCGTGCGATCTCCGCCGCGTGGACCGGACCCGCGCCTCCGAAAGCGACGAGGGCAAAGTCGCGCGGGTCGTAGCCGCGTCCGACCGAGACGGCGCGGACCGCGAGCGACATCTCGGCGATGGCGATTTTGACGATGCCGAGCGCCGCTTCAGCGACGCTTAAGCCCATCGGTTCGGCGATCTTCGTACGAATCGCCTCGCGGGCCGCTGCGACGTCGAGCGGCATCTCGCCGCCCAAGAACTTCGTCGAGCTCACGCGGCCGAGGACGACGTTGGCGTCGGTGACGGTCGGCTCTTCGCCGCCGTGTCCGTAGCAGACGGGTCCGGGATGGCCGCCCGCGCTGCGGGGACCGACCTTGAGCGCACCGACCTCGTCGATCCAGGCGATGCTGCCGCCGCCGGCGCCGACTTCGATGATGTCGACGACGGGCAGCATGACGGGGTGTCCGCTCGCGGGGCCGCCGATGAAATAGCCTTGCGCGATGTCCGGCTTGTTGTCGCGGACGAGGCTGACCTTCGCCGTCGTCCCGCCCATGTCGAACGCGATGACGTCCGCGATCCCGAGCACGCGACTGATCTCGGCCGCTGCGATGATCCCGCCGACCGGTCCCGACTCCATCATCGCCACCGGGATGCGCTTCGCGGTCGACGGCGACATGCTGCCGCCGTTGGACTGCATGATCAGCAAACGTCCGGCGAAGCCATTCGAGCGCAGCAAGCCCTCGAGGTCTTCGAGGTATTTGCTGACGCGCGGACCGATGTACGAATTGAGCACCGTCGTCGACATCCGCTCGTACTCGCGGTACTCGCGCAGGATGTCGTGCGAGAGCGAGCAGTACATCTCGGGTGCGACCTTGGCGAATATCTCGCCGACCGACGCCTCGTGCTCGGGATTGGCCCACGAATGGATGAAGCAGACGGCGACCGTGTCGACGTTTGCAGCTTTCAGCTGCTCCGCGATCGCGACGGCTCCGTCGCGATCGAGAGGCGTGATGACCTCGCCGCCGGCGTTGAGCCGTTCCGCGATCTCAAATGTCAGGTGGCGCGGGACGTACGGCACGGGGCGCTTGAAAAAGAGATTGTAGGCTTCAGGCCTGTTTCCGCGGCCGATGCGATAGACATCGCGCGTCCCTTCGGTTACGAGCAAGGCGGTGCGTGCCCCGGTCCGTTCGATCGCCGTGTTGATCGCGGTCGTCGAACCGTGAATGAACGTCTCAACCGCCGCCAGCGGCAAGCCGCTCTTGACCAGCGTTTCGCGGATCCCGACGGCCAAGTCATATGGCGTTGTCGAGCTCTTGGCTTGGTGAACCGTACCCGACGAAAGATCGAATGCGATCAGGTCGGTGAACGTGCCGCCGATGTCGAGTGCGATGACGAGTGACAAAGCCGCGCCCCCTTCTTACGCCGTGACGGCCATTCCGCTTGGCGTCCGGCTTCCGATCAAAAGCGCCGCCTTGCGCACGCGCGGACCGATCTCGCGCACGAGCTCGGCCGCAGTGATCCGATCGGCCGAGATCGCGACCGAGAGGGCGGCAATAGGTGCCCCGTCGCGATCCTTGATCGCAGCTCCGGCGGCGCGCAGGCCGACTACCATCTCGTTGTCGCTAATAGCGAAGCCCCGCGCGCGCGATTCGTCGAGCTCGTGCAGTAACGCTGCACGGTCGGTGACCGTCTGCGGCGTGAACTTCTTCAACTTGGCGCCCCGCAGCAAGCGATCGCGTTCCGCCGCGGACAATTCGGCCAAGAGCGCCTTGCCCATCGCGGTGCAGTATGCGGGGAGACGCGCGCCGACGCCGACCGGAAGGCTCGCCTGCAGCCGTTTCGGAGCAAAGCGCTCGACGTAGACGATATCCGCCCCGTCGAGCAGGCATAGGCTGATCGTCCCATCGAGCTCCTCGCGCAGGCGGCGCATCTCCGGCAGCGCACGCTCGCGGATATCGAGCGACGCCAGATAGGCAAATCCAAGATCGAGGATGTGCAAGCCCAAACGGAAGCGGCCATCCGCGTCCTGTTCGAGGTAACCTAACTCGACGAGTTTCGTCGAGAGCCGATACGTCGTCGTCTTGTCGAGCCGCGCCGCTTGCGCGAGCTCCGTCAGTCCGACCGACGTTCCGGCCGCCGCAATGCACGACACGACGTGCAAACCGCGGGCCAGCGTCCCGATCGGTGATTTCGCCGCGCTGCGCGTCATGCGGTTTTGGGCGCCCAGGCGCTGAACGAGTCGATGTAGCGCCGGTCAAGAAAAACGCTTTCGCGCATCGGCGCCTTCACGTCGCCGTTACTTTCGGCGATCTGCCAAAAGATCTTCATCGAGCGCTCGGGCAGACGGCCGCGCTCATCGTAGGTAGGGATCAGCTCGTCGTACGAACGCTCGGCCATGACGGGCGTATACTTCAAACGCTCGACGAACACGGAGACCGCCGCCGGCCGATCGGCTTTGGCGCGGCGTACCGCCGCTACG
Organism: Binatia bacterium; assembly: GCA_035604635.1. GTDB lineage: Bacteria > Vulcanimicrobiota > Vulcanimicrobiia > Vulcanimicrobiales > Vulcanimicrobiaceae > DATNIC01. The sequence goes on along the minus strand of DATNIC010000072.1, from coordinate 961 downwards.
TGACCGCGCAACACGGCTGCGACCGTATTCGGGTTTGCCGCCAAAAATTTGGTTTTCGCCGAAAAGATATGCTCGGGCCAGTCCGGAGCGACTTCACGCTGCTGCGTGCCGAGCAGCTTGTATCCGTCACTCTGTGCTTGCCAGGTGGCCGGAGCAGAGAGCATCGCGACTTGCGTCCGGTTCGACTTCAGCGCCTGGTATTGATTGATGTTGTTCCCGACTTGCACGAGTTGGGCGTCGCGTTCAGGCTCGAGCCCATGCTTGCGCAGAACGTAGCGCGTGAGCGCGTCGGTCGTCGAGCCGAAGGTCGAGACACCCAGCGACTTGCCTTTCACGTCGGCCCACGATTTAATCGCCGGCTGCCCCCACCACGAGAAGCCGGCGAGATTGAAGCCTCCGTAGAAACCGATGACCGGCTGGCCCGCGTTGATCAGGTTGATCAGACCCGTCAGCGAACCGCAGTTGACGTCGATCGAATCGCCGGCGAGGGCCTGCGAGGTCTCCGCATCGCCGCGGAACGCGAGCAGCGTAACGTTGAGTCCCTGTTCCTTCCACGTTCGCTGCGCCGCGATGTAGAGCGGGAGATACGAGGTCGCATCGAGCGGGATGCCGACTTTCAGATCGGTCAGTTCCGGCTTGCCATATGACTGCGCGGCGCCGAGCAGCGGCGTTGCCGCTGCGCTCAGCCCGAGGGCAGCGCCCACGCTCAGCGCGTTGCGACGCGAGACGCGCAAGCCCCTCAGCGGATCCTCATTTCGTGTCCAAGCGCGCCGCGGAACGCCCGATCGAGCCGGGCGCCCATTCGCGCGCCCCGAAGCGCCGTCTCGTACGCGTAGTCATCCGCGATCGAGGCGGCGATCGCATCCCAAATCGCATCCGAGTGATCGACGTCGGCGACGATATGCACGTTGCTCGAGATGAGGGCGTCTTCTCGAACGCCGAGCTCGCGCACGATCTTGTC
>DATNIC010000071.1:0-25080 GCA_035604635.1 Binatia bacterium | reverse complement strand
CGGAAGCAGGCACCGGAACTGCTATGGCCTTCGTCAGCTGGTCATGAAGCGCCGTACCCTCGTCCTCGGCTTGTCTGCCGCATTCGTTCAGCTTCCTCGTCGCGTCCTTGCAGCTGATTCGCCGATACGGCTCGGGAACGTCGCGCTCGATTCGTCGTCCGAGATATTCAGCGCGATGTCGGAAGGGTTTCTTTCGCGCGCCGGAATCGACGTCCAGCTGCAGAACTTCACCAACGGGAGTGCGATCGCCGCGGCCGTCGTCTCGGGCTCACTGGACGTCGGAGGCTCGAACGTCTTGTCGCTTGCGTCAGCCCACGAGAAGGGACTGCCGCTGAAGATCATCGGATCGGGCGCCGTCTATACGACGAAGAATCCCACGACGGTGATGCTAGTCGCAAAGAACTCGAAGCTGCGTACGGCACGTGACCTCAACGGGACGACGATCGGCGTCAACGTCCTCAAAGGGATCGCGCATATCTCGGCCGAGGGCTGGGTCGACAAAAACGGCGGTGATTCCAAGCAAGTGCGGTTCGTCGAACTCCCGTTTTCTGCAACGCCGGCCGCGATCATCGCGGGCCGCGTCGATGCCGGCGTAGTCCCCGAGCCGTTTCTCACGCAGTCCAAGAACGACACGCGCTTTTTCGCGAAGTCCTACGACGGTATCGCCGACCGCTGGATGATCGACGCCTACATCGCAAACGAAACCTGGATCGCGGCCAATCGCGATCTGGCGCGCCGCTTTGCGCAAGCGATGCGTCAGGCCGGGACCTGGGCAAACCACCATCAGGACAAGACCGCCGAGATCGTCAGCAAGGCAATGAACGTCGATCTCAGCGTCGTCCGCTCGATGGCGCGCGCAAGCTTCCTCGAGCGGACCGATCTCTCCGTCGTGCAACCCGTCGTCGACGCGGGAGCGCAGTACGGAGCGTTGACAGCCCGTTTCCCGGCCTCCGATCTCTTCAATCCCGACGCGCTCCACTAGTGTCTTACGTCGTTGCCGTCGATATCGGCGGGACGTTCACCGATCTCGTGGCCTTCGACCACGAAACGAACAGCGTGCGCTACACGAAGAGTCCGACGACCTACGAAAACTTCGCGAACGGCATCCTGGACTGCTTCGCAAAGGTACGGCTGACGCCGCGCGACGCGACGCTCGTCAACCACGGGACGACGCTGGTCATCAACGCGCTTATCCAGCGCACAGGTTCGAGAGCAGCGCTCATAACGACCGCCGGGTTTCGCGACATCTTGGAGATCGCGCGCGGCAACCGGCCGAATCCCTTCGATCTCTATTACCAGCGCGATGAACCGCTGATCCCGCGCGAACTGCGTTTTGAGGTTCGCGAACGGGTCGATGCGCAAGGCCGAGTGATCGAGCCGCTCGACGTCGCTGCCCTGGAGCGCCTCGCCGGGACATTGCGAGAACGCGACGTCGATGCGGTCGCGATCTTCTTCCTGCACTCGTACGCGAACGCGCAACACGAAGAGCTCGCGGCCCAAACGCTCAAGCGGCTTTTGCCCGGCACGTTCGTCACGCACAGCACGGATCTATCGCGTGAATGGTACGAGTACGAGCGCACGTCGACGGTCGCGGCGAACGCCTATGTAGGCCCACAGGTACGGTCCTACATCCGCACCCTCGAAGCCGAGTTGGCCGATCGCGGATTCGGCGGATCGCTCTTCATGATGGGCTCGAACGGCGGCGTCCTTTCCGCGGATCGGACGTGCCGGCAGCCGATCGCGCTCGTCGAATCGGGACCGATCGGCGGCTGCATCGGCGCCGGGGTCTATGCGGAAGCGCTTGGTTTCAAGAATGTGATCGCATTCGACATGGGCGGGACGACGGCGAAGTGCGCGCTGGTCGAGGACGGCCGCTACTCCGTCGACGCCGTCTACTACGCCGGGGGCTACGTTCAAGGATTTCCGGTCAAATCGCCGGTGATCGACATCGTCGAAGTCGGCTCAGGCGGCGGCTCGATTGCGTGGCTCGATCCGCAACGTCGTGTACGCGTTGGACCGCAAAGCGCCGGCTCGACCCCGGGACCGGTCTGTTACGGGCACGGCGGGCTCGATCCGACGGTCACCGATGCGAACCTCATTTTGGGGCGTCTCAACGCGGAACAGTTTTTGGGCGGCGAACTGCGACTCGACGTCGACGCCGCGTATCGCGCGATCGCGAGCCGCATCGCGGAGCCGCTCGGCTACGGTGACGATGCCGGGACCGTCCGCATGGCCGACGGGATCATCTCGATTGCGACGGTCCTCATGGCCGGTGCGATCAGGCGCATCTCGGTCGAACATGGGCGTGACCCGCGCGACTTCGTTCTGTTCGCCTATGGCGGCGGTGGACCGCTGCACGCCTCCGCGCTCGCGCGGGAACTCTCCATTCCAACCGTGGTGGTCCCGCCCGAACCGGGGACGTTCTCGGCAACCGGAATGCTCTTGGCCGATGCGCGGCTCGACGAGTCGACCACGTTCGTCGGGATACTCGACGACGCGACGATCGCCTCGATGGACGAACGGTTCGCAGCGCTGGAGCGTTCGACGGCCACCGCGCTGGGAGCCGAGTTCGGGACGGCGGACGTGCGCTTCGCGCGCTTTGCCGAGATGCGCTATCGCGGGCAGCGGCACAACATTCGGGTCCCGGTCTCGGGACTCGCGACGGCCGAACAGATTCGAGCGGCGTTCGAAACCGACTATCGGCGGCGTTACGGCCACGCCGATGCGAAGGCGCCGGCGGAGTTTCAGGCGCTTCATCTCTCGGCGTTTGCTCGTTTGGACCGCCCGGAGATCGGGCGGCTACCGCGGGCAGCATCGGCCGGGCGAAGTTCGTCGGTGCGCAGCGTCTATTTCGGCGACGCGGGCGGAGCAAGCGAAACGCGCGTCTTCGATCGCTACGGGCTGGCGCCGGGCTTCCGCGCCGCTGGTCCCGCGGTGCTCGAGGAATACGGCTCGACGACGATCGTCCGGCCGGGCGATCGCTTTGAAATCGGCCCCCTGCACGAGATCCGTATCGATTGCACGCAGAGCGACGGTGCGGCGTGATCGCGACGATCGATCCGATCACGCTCGAAGTGATCAGGCACGGGATCGTCTCGATCGCCGATCAGATCGACGCAAATATGACGCGCACCGCCTTCAGCCCGTACATCTACGAGTACAAGGACTATGCGGTCGGACTGACCGGGCCGAGCGGCGAGCTCGTGGCGATCTCGACGGGCGGGATGCCGGTCTTCGTCGCGGATTCGGTCGGGATGGCGGTCCGCGACGGGCTGGCAATTCACGGCGCCGAACGCATCTTCGACGGCGACGTCGTCGTCTGCAATCACGCCGCCGTTCAAGGACAGCACCTCAACAACACCGTGATGTACACGCCGATCTTCGCCGGACCGGATCGCGACGAGCCGATCGGCTTCTTTGCGATCAACGCGCACTGGTTCGATATCGGCGGAGCCGCGATCGGATCGATCTCGAAATCGGCGACCGACATTTTCATGGAAGGCTTACAGCTGCGCTCGGTCAAGCTGTGGTCGAAAGGCGAGCGCGTCGACGACGTCTACCGAATCATCGAGAACAACACGCGCTTTCCCGAAGAGCTCATGGGCGACATCGAAGCCCAGCTTGCGGGCTGCCTCCTGGGGCGCGACCTCGTCACGAAGCTCGCGAATCGTTACGGAGTGCGGACGTACCTAAACGCGGTGACGACGATCCTCGACCAATGCGAAGCTGCAACGCGCGAGAAGATCCGCGCGATCCCCGACGGCGTCTACGCAGCCGAATCGTTTCTGGACGATGACGGCCAGGGCGACGAGCCGGTCCCGATCAAGGTCCGCGTGATCGTCCAAGGCGACGAGATGACCGTCGACTACTCCGAGATGGCACCTCAGGCTAAGGGGACGATCAACTCCGGAGCGCATGGCGGCGGACGCACGACGGCGCGCGTCGCGTTCAAATATCTCATCGCGACGGATGAACCGGCGAACGAAGGGACGTTCCGGCCCCTCAAGCTGATCCTTCCCGAAGGCAAGCTCGTAAGCGCGGCGCCGACGGCTCCAATGGGAAACTACTCGTTTCCGTTTCCCACGATCATCGACACGTTCATCAAAGCGCTCGAACGCGCCCTGCCCGATCGCGTCACCGGCGCGCACTTCGGCTCCTTCTCTTCCCTTCGTTTTCTCGGACGCCGTCCGAACGGGGCGTTTTTTCAATGCTACGACAGCGGTCACGGCGGCTGGGGCGCGTGCGCCATGCACGACGGCGCTGGGCCGTTCCGCACGATGGCGCACGGCGATACCAGGATCATCCCGGTCGAGCTGCAGGAGTCGATGTATCCGTACCGGCTTGAAGAGTTCTCGCTGCGCGAAGACTCAGCGGGCCCCGGAAAATTTCGCGGCGGGCTCGGCTTCCGCAAGCGCTACCGGATCCTCGGACCGTGCACGCTTTCACTGAACTACGAACGCATCGGGTGTCCGCCGTGGGGCGTGCTCGGCGGAGGCGCCGCGAAGCCCGGCCGCGTCACGATCTTCAAAAAAGGCACGGCGCACGGCGAGACGATCTACAAGACCGACAGCTACCAGCTCGACGACGGCGACGTCGTCTGCATCGAGACCGGCGGCGGCGGCGGCTACGGTCCGCCGCACGAGCGCGATCCGGCGCTGATCGAGCGCGATCTCGCTCGCGGATACGTGACGATTGAGGCGGCGCGGCGCGACTACGGAGTAACGATTGCGCCGAACGGGTCGGTACGGCGATGATCCGGCGCAAGGCCCTCGCATTGCTGGGCGCAGCGTCCCTGATGCCGCCGGCCGCGTACGCTCAGGAATTTTCGATCACCGTCTCGACCACGCCGGTCGACTCCGGCGGCGAACCGTACTTTGCGTACGAAACGGGCTTCTTTAAGGAGGCCGGGCTCAACGTCACGCTCGTCCCCGCCTCGAACGGCGCAGCGATCGCGGCTGCCGTTGCTTCGGGGGCCGTCGATGTCGGCAACTCCAACGTCGTCTCGATCGCGCAAGCGCACCAAAAGGGGATTCCGTTTGTCATCGTCGCCCCCGGCGGATTGTACAACACGCGCACGCCGTCGGCGATCCTCATGGTACCGAAGAAATCCACAGCGCGGTCGGCACGCGACCTGGGCGGCAAAACGATCGCGGTCAATACGCTGCGAGGCTTGCCGCAGTACGGTACCCAAGCGTGGCTCGACAAGCACGGCGGCGACTCATCGACAGTCCGCTTCGTTGAGATGTCGTCTCCCGATATTCTCTCCGCGCTTGCGAGTGAGCGCATCGATGCCGCAGTCCTCGTCGAGCCCTTCGTGACGCCCGCGACGCAAACGGCGACCCCGATCGCCCATCCTTTCGATGCGATCGCGCCCGCGTTCCTGATCACCGCGCACTTTACGACGCTCGATTGGGCCAGAGCGCATCCAGCCGTCGTCACCCGCTTGCAAAGCGTCATCGTCAAGACCGCGGCGTGGGCAAACAAGAATCACGACCGGAGCGGGCAAATCCTCATGAAGTACGCCAAACTCAACGAAGATACGCTGCACACGATGCTGCGAACGGTCTTTGCGGAGCGGCTGGATCCGGCGCAGATTCAGCCCGTCATCGATCTGGCGGCGAAGTACGGCGGCATACCGACGTTTCCGGCGGGCGAGCTGCTTTACCGATAAAGGTCGCGACGAGTCGCGGAGACGCCGCCTCGGCCCTCGGCATCCGCCTTTGCGAACAGCGTTTGGAACAGACCCATGCGGCCGCGGTTGAAGCCCTGCGCGCTGCCGGCCATGTACAAGCGCCAGATCCGGTACGTACGCTCGTCGGTGAGCCGCACGACCTCGTCGTGCCGCGCCTCGAGATTGGCGACCCATTCGCGCAGCGTGCGCGCATAATGTTCGCGCAAGTTCTCGACGTCGCGGACCTCGAAGCCGACTCGTTCGGCAACGGCATTGCTGTCGGAGACCGCGATCAGGTCGCCGTCGGGAAAGACGTAGCTGTCGATGAAGCCGCTCGCCCTGATCCCGCGCCGCTTCGCCGTCTGATCGGCGATCCCGTGATTGAGGAATAAGCCGCCGGGCCGCAAAGCGCCCAACGCCGCTTCGAAGTAGCGATGCAGGCGCTGGCGCCCGACATGCTCGACCATCCCAACGCTCACGATTTTGTCGAACACTCGCTTTCCGAGCTCCCGGTAATCGCGCAATTGTACTTCGGCACGTCCCTGTAGCCCGAGGTCGGAGATCCGGCGCATCGCTTCCTCATACTGCATCCGGCTCAAGGTGATCCCGAGCGCGCGGGCGCCGCGCTGCGCCGCCGCAATGACGAGCGCGCCCCAACCGCATCCGATATCGAGGAGCCGATCCCCCGGCATCAATCGAATTTTACGAAAGATGTGATCGATCTTCGAACGCTGCGCATCTTCGAGCGAAGCAACCCCTTCGTCGAAGTATGCGCACGAATAGACCATCGCCGGGTCGAGGAACGTTTGATAGAACGCGAGCGGCTGGTCGTAGTGAAAGCCGATCGCTGCGGCGTCGCGCGCGCGCGTATGGAGTTTGCCCCGAAGGCGCGCTTGCCGCGTCCCGCTGTCGCTGGGTGGACGGGGGGAGCGGGCCAGCCGGTAAGCGAGGAGCGGCAGGAAGGCTTTCGGCAAGCGCTCGAGTGCCGTGGCGAACGCGTCGACCGCCGCTTCGGCGTCGCCGGCGATGTCGATGTAGCGTTCGACGTAGGCACGCCCCGGATTGAGGTCGAGCGGCGGCGTGAACGCCGCGCGGAGCGCAAACGGAGTATTCACAAAGAATTCAAACTCGGCGCGCTCGGCGGCCGGGATCGACGTCCCGTCCCACAGACGGACCGAAAAGCGGCGAGCGAACTCCGAGCGGAAGAGCAGCTTGAGGATCCCGATCGCGCCGTCGACGTCGGAGCTCACGGAGGTCGAAATCGCCATGCCAGCGAGTTTAAGGCACAGGCGAGCTTTCCCGCCTATGCGAACGGTCTCACGATGGACGAACGTCGCCTGGTCTATTCCACCGACGGGGACTTACCGTTGCCGGTACCGGGCCGCGCCAAGGCGCCGCCTAGGCCGGGGCACGCGCAGCTCCCCGACGACGGTATTATCAGGGTCGGAAGAGAGCGGCGCCGCGCAGGCGTCGTAACGATCGTCCACGGCTTGCCCGCCTCGGAATTGACCGAAGCCGGGAAGGCACTGAGGCGCTCGTGCGGGACCGGCGGGACGGCAAAGGGCGGCGTTCTCGAGCTTCAGGGAGACCACCGCGACCGCGTCGCCGCACACTTCGAGACTCAGGGTCGTCGAGTAAAACGGATCGGCGGGTAAAGGAGAACGCTATTGGCCACGATCGACATCTTCAGGCACTTCGATAATAAGCTGGACCACAAGGCGGGGCAGACCATCGTCGAATCCGGGTCGGCCGGCCGCGATATGTACGTCGTCGTTACGGGCGAGGCCGAGATTCGCGTCGGCGACCAGGTCGTCGAGACGGTCGGCCCCGGGAAATTCTTCGGTGAGATGGCGCTGATCGACGACAGTCCGCGCAGCGCGACCGTCGTTGCAAAGACCGACATTCAGGTCGTCCCGATCTCGCGCGAGCGCTTCATGTTCCTCGTGCAGAACACGCCGTTCTTTGCGATCGAGGTGATGCAAGCGCTAGTCGCGCGGTTGCGTCATATGGATTCGCTGATCACCAACTAGACCAACGCTCGCAGCTCGCGGGCGACCTCGGCAAAGACGCTCGCCCAATCGCCTGCGCGCGGTTGCCGAAACAATCGCATCGTCGGATACCACGGCGTGCCTTCTCCCGCGACCAGCCACCGCCAATCGGGAACGAATGGGAGGAGGGTCCAGACCGGTTTCCCGAGCGCTCCCGCTAAATGGACGATCGACGTGTCGACCGCGATCACGAGATCGAGGTGCGAGACGATCGCCGCGGTATCGCCGAAATCGCCGATCTCCGGCCCGAGCGGCTCGAACGCAGCCCCTTCGACGCCGCGCCGCTCTTCGTCGCGCCCTTTTTGCAGGCTGAACCACGCCACACCCTCGACCTCGGCGAGACGCGCAAAGTCTTCGATTCGGCACGAGCGGTGACGATCGTCGACGTGCCCGGCGCTCCCCGCCCATGCGCAACCGATCCGAAATCGGCCCTCCGCAGCCAAACGTGAACGCCAGCGCTCGATGCGCGCCGGATCGGCGTAGAGATACGGGCAGGCGGACGGTATTGAAGACCCATCGGTCCCCAACGCTCGCGGCAATCCCAGCAACGGAATGTGCAGATCGACATCGCTTCTGGGAAGTGAGAAATCTTCGACGATCCGCAATTCGTCGACGCCCGGAAGATTCGAGAAAAGTCTCGCAAGAGCCGGCGACGCCTCCAGCACAACCGTCCCGCCGCGCGCTTTGACCGCGGGGAGAAAGCGCACCATCTGGATCGCGTCGCCGAAGCCCTGCTCGCGCGTGACGAGCAACCGGCGCCCCGGGAACGATCCGCCGTCCCAGAGCGGGAAGCGGTCGAGATACGGGTATGACGCACGCTTCGCAGGGACGCGCCACGTCCAGGCAAATTCGGGCCAGCCTCGCGCAAAATCGCCCGTTAAGAGCAGCGAGAGCGCACGATTCGCGTGGGCTTCCGCATAATCGGGATTCAGCGCGATCGCCCGTTCACAAGCAGCAATTGCCTCATCGTACCGGGCCAGCGCATGGAGCGCCCCGGCGAGGTTGCAGTACGCCTGGGCGCAGCTGGGATCGATTTCGAGCGCTCGCTGGTTGGCGAGCAGTGCATCGTCGAGCGCGTCGATCTGGAGCGCCGCCACGGCAACGTTCAGGTAAGCATCGCGGTAGTCGGGACGCAACGCGATCGCCTTCCGGCTGGCCGCAATCGAGGCTTCGTATCGGCGGTCCCGCCGCAGCGCCTGGCCGAGATTGGCGTAGGCTTCGGGCATCTGCGGCGCCAGACGGATCGCCGTTTCGAGCGTACGCGTCGCCTCGTCGTACCGCTCGAGTTCAATCAGCAGGACACCCAAATTGCAATAGACCGCCGCGAAATTGGGCTTCGCGCGGATCGCTGCCTCATACGCCCGCAACGCGTCATCACGGCGGCCGAGTTGTCGATAGGCATTCCCGAGATTGCTCCACGCCTCGGCGAATCTTGGGTTGATGCGTGTCGCGTCCTCGTAGGCGAGCACGGCTCCCGCGATATCGCCTTGGCCGTGCAGCTGGACCGCGCGATTGTAGCGCGTCACGGCTTGGTTCGACACTTTGGCAGTCACGAAGCGGCTAACGACGCGAGCTCGGTGCGAACCTCGGTCAAGACCGCGTCCCAAACGCCGCCGAACGGGCGCCGGAATAACCGCGTCGCCGGATACCAAGGCGTATCGCGACCCTCGAGCATCCAGCGCCAATCGGGACGCGCACCCAAGAGCAGCCACACCGGCTTGCCCATCGCGCCTGCCAGATGGGCGACGGCAGTATCGACCGAGATCACGAGGTCGAGCCCGGCGATCGCTGCGGCGGTGTCCGCGAATGTCTCCAGCTGCGGACTCTTTTGCAGCGAGTGCAGGGAGACGCCCTCGATCCCGTCGAGCGCCGCGACGGCGTCGGGCGGCAGGGAGCGATCGCGATCGTTCGTATGCGCGGGGTTTCCGGACCATGCGACGCCGACGTGCAGGCTGCCGGCATCCAACCGCTGCGCCCACAGCCCAATGCGGTCCGGCTCGGCGCGTATGTAGGGAATTTCGACCGGCGGCAGATCGTCGACGAACATTGCGGGGACACTCATGAGGCGCACGTAGGCGTCAAACGCCGGCAGCAGCCCGCCTTTGACGACGATCTCGTCGACGCCCGCGACGAAACGCAGAACATCGGCAGCGTCCGGCGCGCATTCGAGGATGACGTACCCGGCCCGTTCGCGCAAATGCCGCAAGAAACGCGCCGCGTGAAAGAGGTCGCCATAGCCTTGCTCGTGTGCGACGAGGAGCCGCAATGCCGGCGAAGCGGCTCCGTCCCAACGTCGCCCCGCGCCGAAGCGCCCCTCGAGCAGCTCGGCTTCGCGGCGCCAATGCCACTCCTGCTCGCGCAGTCCCTCGCGCAGATCGCCGTCCCACAACAAGAGCGTCGCGAGGACGCAATGGGCGTGTTCCGATTCGGCGTCGATCGCGAGGGCGGCGTTCGCCGCCGCGAGGGCCGATTCACGGTCACCGCTCAGCCGATGCGCGAACGCGAGCTCGAGGTGTGCCTCAAGACATGCCGGATCCAGCTGTAGCGCAGCTTCGCAGGCTGCGATTGCGTCGGCGGTGTTTTCCAGTCCAAGTGCGGCGCGCCCGAGCTGGGCAAGAAGCCGCGGCAAATCCCGGCGCACCTCGAGCCCCAAACGGCAGGCCGCGATCGCCTCGTGGTATCGGCCCTGTGAATTGAGCGTCGCGGCTAAGTTGACGTAATCGAGGAGTTGGAAGATCACCCGGGTCACTCTTTAAGGGTCTCAGGCGGATTTCTTCCCCGCCCGACCGATACGTTATCATATGGGAGCGCTGCACGCCATCCAGGCCAATATACCGGATCCCTTCGCCGCGACGGAGGCAGCGGTTCGCGCGCAGCAGAGCCTCTTCCATCATGACACGCAGCCGTCGATCCTCGCGTCGCCCGATCTCATGCAATCGCTCGGCTCGCTCCTGAACGTGATCTTACAGGAAGAGCACCCGGGCGCACCGGTTCTCAAGCCGATCCCTGCGGATCAACTCAATCCGAATCCGTGGAACGTCGACACCTCATTCGGCGACGCGATGCTGAGTCAGATCGAGCTGGACGTCCAGAAGCTGCTGGCGGTCGACAAGCAGGCTTAGGCCTCAGCCGAGCGCGACGAGCGGCCACGGCCGTGTCCCGCTCCGCTCGATCGCGGTGTCGAATGCGCACCATGCGCTCTTCCCGCCGGCCGCGACGACGCGTGCAATGACTTCGATCGACCCACCCGGCGCGGCGCGGAGCGCGGCGAGCAGCGCAACGGGATCGAACAGGATGCAGGTCGTCACGATGGACGCAGGCTGCGCGCCGCGGCCGATTTGCGTGACCGTCAGGCCGCGCACGAAGTCGGCGAATGGTTCCTGCGGGCGCGCGAATCCCTGCGATGCCGGCGCGTCGACGATGCGCGGGACGACAAGCTTCACAAGCGGGCGCGAGTCGAGCGCGTCGGCGAGGACGACGTCCCACGAAGGTGTCACGCGCGCGTCGCCTCGCAGATAGGCGATCCAGCGACAGTCTTCGAGCTGCGCGGCCGCCGCATCGAATGATGGACCTCCTTCGCGCAGGACGACGATGCGATGTTCGCGATGCGTCATCGCCGTCGACGCATCGGCCGCAGATCCGCTGCCGTCACGCTCATCGACGATGATGCCCAGGATGCCGTCCGGCGGCGCCGGCTCACCCGGGACGATCAGTGCGGCACCGGCAAGCGCTTCGAGCTCCGTGCGGATCATCTGCCCGACGACATCGAGGCCGTGCCTCGCGACGACAACACGGCGTGCCGCGTGGCCGCGCGTTGCTGCGGCCGCGGGATCGCGCGCGATCGAGCGGATCGCCGAGGCGACGTCGTCGAGGTCGTCCTCAACCAGAAATGCGGTCGTCTCCGAGCGCTCGATCCCGCCCTCGCTCGAACGCGCGCGAATGCACGCTAGCGCCGACGCCATTGCTTCCAGCAGCGCGCGCGACGAGCCGGCGATCGACGGGACGTGCACGTACGCATCGAACGACCCGAGCATTTGCATATAGTCGCCCTCGGGGACAATCCCCGCGGCAACCGAGATACGGTACTGATGCAACCGCGGCGCTCGATGCGGCGCATGGCGCGCGGCTGCGGCGGCGATTAAGCCCTGCGCATAGGCGGGATCGACCGGAGCGGAGGGGACTTTGATGACGAGCATCGCATCGTCGCCGGGCTCGAATGCGCGCAGAAAGGCGCCGACGGCGCGATCGTAACCGCTGCGCTCATCGAGCTGGGCCGTCGTCAAGAAGCGCATCGTCCTGGCGGGTCCGAAGCCGGACAGGCCGCCCAGCTGGGGCGTCCAACGCTCGACGTCGATCGCCGGCGGAACGCGCAGACGGCGCGTTCCGAACGATCCGCTGACCTCAATCGTCTCGGCATCGACCTGAACGATCGAGGCTCGGACCCCTTGCGCCGGCCGGGCGAGCGCCGTCTTCAATAACCGCGCGTCGTCGAGAAAAAGCGCGGGGCGTTGATCGACGCCTTCGGCGACCGCAGCTACCGGGACGCCGGCGCGCTCGAGCGCCCCGAGCGCTGCCCGCGCGCTCGAACCGCGCGTTCCGATCGAAAAAAAGTCTGCCCGGTAACCGACTGCAGCTCGCGATGCAGCCCTTCGCCGCGGAGCCGAGCCGATGCGCTGCAACGCCTGTGCCGCGATCCGGCCCGTTCGGATCCGGTTGTACTGCGTGCGCGCCAAGGCGCAACCGCGCGCGGCGCGCAGCGTTGCGGCCGCGCGGTCTTCGAAAACGTCGCGCAGGCAGCGGGCCGTCGCTTCGACGGACGGAGCTGCCCACTGCTGATCGCGCAGGAGCGGGAACGCGCGCGCCGTCATCCGATCGACCAGCTCGCGCCCACATTCGATCGGATAGCCGGTCTCGGCGTTTAAGAATTCGGTTGCGCCGCTCCACGCCGTCCCGATCGCCGGCAATCCGAAAGCCATCGCCTCGAGATACGGCAAGCCGACGCCTTCCCCGCGCGACGGCAACACGAACGCGTCGGCGCTGCGGTACAGTGCGGCGAGTTCGCGCGCCGAAAGGGCCTGCTCCAGCACTACGATAGGCGCGAGCCGGGTCGCGTCGATTCCGCGTGCCTTCAGCAAAGCAGCGATCTCCGCGCGAACGTCCAAATCCGGTCCGCCCGTCCGCAAGATCAGTGAGACGTCGTCGTCGCGGTCAAAGGCCCGGGCCCACGCTTCGACGAGGACGTCCCAACCTTTCCGCGACGTGAACCCGAAAACCGAAAGAAACGCAAAGCCGCGCCGGCCCGGCACGTCCAGCGCGTCGCCGTCGACCGAAAAGCGCTCGACTTCCAGGCCGAGGGGGACGTATTCTATCGCATCGGACGGGACGCCGGCCGAAGCAAACGTCTCCACATTGAAGCGGCTCGGGACCCACACCCGTCCGGCTCGAGCAAGGAACGCCGGCCAGCGCGCAGGGATCGCATCGGTCTCGAACATCGTATAACACGCATAGGGTGCCGTAACGTACGCGTCGATGTAACGATCGAGAAACAGCTGTCCGCTGATGTGCGTCGGCAGATGAATCAGTAGTGCGCGCTCGGCACGAAACTGCTCTTGGGCCAGACGGTCGAGCAACGCGCGATCCTCGGCGTCGATGTCGACCGATTCCCGTTCGGGAGAGAATTGCCGCCACGCGACGCGCACGCCGGCGCGATGCAGACCGACAATCGTATTTCGAGCCGCGCTGGCGTAGCCGCCGAAACCGAATCCCGGCGAATGGACCTCGACGCTCTCGTCGATCCGAAGCGGGGTGGCGGGCTCCGGATCGTCGAGCCAATCCCCGATGATCGGCGGTTCGCTTGGAGTCGGCGCCGCATGCGAGTCGACAATCAGTGCGGCGCCCGCCGCGCGGACTGTCCCATCGAAGCCGCGCGCCCTCCCCACGCCGCTGCGCGCATCGGCGAAAGCGGTAAACGCCCGCTCTTCGGGCGCAACCCGCGCGTCGAGAACGATCGTGCGCTGCGCAGAGCGGCGGGCGGCCTCGAGCGCGCGCTCTTCATCGGCAAACTCGGTGATTGCAGCCTCGGGAAGGGCGGCCCGAACAAGCGCCGCGCAAAGCGCGCGCAGCCGCGGACCGTTTCCGAAGATATGAACGCGCGCAGGCACTGAAGTACCGTCCTTCGAAGCGTCGGTCATGCGCAACCTTCAGCAGATCCTCGAACCCTCGAAGACCGCCGTTATCGTCGTCGACGTTCAGAACGATTTTTGCGAGCCGAACGGCGCGGTCGGCAAGCGCGGCTTTTCCGTTGAAGCTTGTGCCGAGATGATCCCGCACTTGGAGCGCCTGCTCGACGGCGCCCACGCGTATGGAGCGTCGGTGATCTTCATCCAGACGATCCACACTCGCTGGACCGATTCAGACACTTGGCTCTATCGCAG
Organism: Binatia bacterium; assembly: GCA_035604635.1. GTDB lineage: Bacteria > Vulcanimicrobiota > Vulcanimicrobiia > Vulcanimicrobiales > Vulcanimicrobiaceae > DATNIC01. The sequence continues at coordinate 10,927 of DATNIC010000071.1, read as the reverse complement.
CGACGAGCGCGAGCGGCTCGACACCTGCCGCGAGGGGTCGTGGGGCGCCGAATTCTTCCGCGTAGCGCCGGTGGCGAACGATCCGATCGTCGTCAAGCATCGATACAGCGCGTTCCTCAACACGCGCCTTGAGTCGATCTTGAACACGTTGCGGATTGAGACGCTCGTAATCACCGGCGTCGCAACCAACGTCTGTGTCGAGTCGACGGCCCGCGACGGATTCCAGCGCGACTACAACATCGTCTTCGTCGACGATTGTTCCGCGACGTATGACCGCGCCCTGCATGACGCCACGCTGAAGAATATGCGCAACCACTTCGGGACCGTCGCCAAAGCCGACGACGTGCTGAAGGTCTGGAAAGAAGCCTATTCCGTAGCGCCGATCCGGGTGTAGGTTACCGGCTGGGCTTGAGCGCAGCCGGACTGATCAGATCGGTCGCGCTGAACGGCTTGTCGATGATCTGATACTTGACCGTCGCGTCGATCATCGGTTGGATCAGCTTGGGATCGAGATACGGGCTGCCGCCGTTCTTAATCGTCTTGGCGACGAGATCCGGATCGAGCTTCGTGAACGACGCCAACAGCGGGACCATTTCCGCGTGGTGGCTGTCGGCGTATTCGCCTGCATCGCGTATAACACGCAAGAATTTGTCGACCGCGTCTCGATTCTTCGCAACATAGTCGCTGGTCGAGAACCACCCGGTCATCAGGAAGGTCGGCGCGATCGTATCGAACGACTTCGCCAAAACGCGCACCTTCCCCGAGTCGAGCGCTTTTTGAATCCACGGCTCGCCGACCGTGTAGGCGTCTACCCGGCCGTCGAGGAGCGCCGGGTTGAGCGTCGGATTGGGAATCTCGACGAACTTCGCGGACTTCGGATCGCCGCCGTTCTTCTCCATCCAGCCGTAGCTCGCAATCCAATCGAGGTCTTTCAGGGCGGGTGAGGCGATCGTCTTCCCGACGAGGTCCTTCGCCGTGCGGATGCTCGAATCGGAACGGACGACCATGAGCGCGTAGGGATCTTTCGTCGTGTAGACGCCGCCCGGCGCGATGAGCTGAAAGCCTAGACCGTGGGAGCGTCCCGAGATCAAGCCCTGTAAACTCGAAAAACCGACGTCGACCGCGTTGCCGGCGACGGCGGCCGCGACCGCCGCGCCGCTTGTCATGCTCGTCAACTGCACGTTGATCCCCGCCTTCGTGAACAGATCGGCCTTCATGGCGTAGTAGATCGGCACGACGTCTTCGGCCGGCGGAGCCGCTACGCGAATCGTCGGCATCGTTTGCGCCATCGCGGAGCTCGCGCATAAGGCGAGCAGGATCGAAGTCACGAACGTCAGGGCCTTCTTCATCGTCGATCTCCTTCGGCTATGCCGGCGGCCAGGGTCGTGCCACCGCGGTCGCGACACTTTCCGGCCAGCCCGCGACGCTCCCCGCTTTCTCAACGTTTTCTTCGTCGGATGCGTTCGCACTCCACAAAGCAGCGATGAATCGGTGACCCGTTACCGCGTTCGAAGCGTCCGAGATCAGCCAGCGAATCGGCGCGTCGAACATCGCCGGCGGCACGAGTTTACTCCGGTCGGGGACGACTTCGCGCGCGATCATTCGCGTATCGGCCGCGCCGCCCGGCAGGATCGCGTTCACGGTGACGCCCGTCCCCTTGAGCTCGTTGGCCCAGATCGCGGTCATCGACTCGAGCGCGGCTTTCGATGAGCCGTACGGCGTTTCGCCGCCGCGCACCATCGTCCGATAGCTGGTCACGTGGTTGACGATCCTTCCCCATCCTCGCTTGACGAGATGCGGCATAACGGCCCGCGCCATGAAAAAGGCGCCGTCCACATTGGTTCGCATGATCGAGCGGTATTGCTCGACGGAGAGCTCGTAAAATTTCGGCCCTTCTTTCGTCTGCGGCCCCATCGCGCCGGGGAGCCGCGTGGGCAAGTTGATTCCGGCGTTGTTGACCAGCGCATCGACGGTACCAAAATGCTCCAGCGTCCGCGCAACGACGGCGGCGCAATCTTCGGGTGAGGTCACGTCTCCCGTCGCGATCAACAGGCGCTCCGCTTGGACAAGCTCGCCCGCTCCCGTTCGACCGACGGCGACGACCCTGTGTCCGGCCGAGAGCAAGGCAAGGACCATCGCACGGCCTAAGCCGGCCGTGCCGCCGGTGACGATGACGACCCTCACGCGTGCGTGCGCGCTTTTTCTTTCTTGCCGAAGAGCGCGACCAAGTCTTTCGCGATCGGCGAATAGCGCCAGTGGCGGCGGCGGAAATAGCTTTCGAAACCGTCCGCAAAGTGCGCTTTGTCGCGTTCGAGCGCGAGATCGAGGACCGCGTCATGCTCGGGATCGCGGACGATCCCCATTGGATCCTCCCCGGCTTCGATCTTCTTGAGCTCGCGCAGCAACGCACGGCGATAGAGCGTCAGCCCGCGATCGCCCGAACCGAGATGCTCGGCCGTGCGATCGGTGATCGCTCCTTGCGTCGCCCAAGCCATAACGTCCTGATGATCGGTCATGTCGAGCTCGTATCGCCCTTCGCCGCCCGCAGGGACGTCGAAATAGTGCACCCGCTCGAGCAGTTCGCGCGGAATGTCGGCACCTTGCGGCGGTACGTAGGCGGTGTACCAAATGTGGAGCGTGTTTTCGTCGTCGGCGGGGACGCGAATTTGGAACTCGTAGGTTCGCCATGACGCGTCGGCCGTCCCAACCGCCAAGATGTTCGGGAAAATCATGGGGTGGCCGACCGTCCAGTCGTCGCAGTCTTCGCGCTGCCCCTCCTTCAAGCGGCGTTTCACGATCCCGTACGGGACTTCGTCGAAGGCAATCTTGAGGTGACGACGTGAGAACGTGTACTTGACCCCCGTCTTCTCGATGAACTCCTGAAAATGCCCGTGCAACCACTCGCTGTGGATCGGATCGACGGAGTTCTCCATGATCTGCAGCCAGTTGCACGGGATGATCGTGCGCCCGACCATACGGATCGCGGGATCGGCGACGTAGCCGTCGAGGCGTGTCATGAGCGGGGCGGGCAGCGGCCCCATGTACGCAAACAGCAGTCCGCCGAGCTCTTGCACGGGGTAGCCGTTCGCTTTGATCTTGTCCTTGAACGTGCTCCCTTCGGGCTCGTTGGGCTGCTCGATGCACTGACCGGTCCGGTCGTACATCCAGCCGTGGTACGGGCAACGAATCCCGGCCTCGGTCGGGATGCCGTAAGCGAGTGACGCACGCCGGTGCGGGCACGCTTCGGCAATCAAACCGAATCGTCCGAGCCGATCCTTGAACAAGACGAGATCTTCGCCGAACAGCCGTACGCGCTTCGTCCAACGCTCGTCCATTTCAGCAGCCGCGCAAACCGGCTGCCAGTAGCGGCGCAGCAGATCGCCCATCGGCGTCCCGGGTCCGACGCGGGTGAGCAGCTCGTTCTCTTCCTTGGTCAACATAATAGCGTTGCTCTCATATCAGACCGCTGCGACTTCCGGCGCCGCGACTTGGTGCTTGAGGCGAATTTCGCGACCGGTCCGCGAGGATTCGATGACGGCCAAACAGATCTCGACGTTGGCGATGCCCCAACGGCCGTCATGCAGCGGGGCGCGCCGTCTCGCGATCGTATCGTACCACTCGGCGAGGACCAGCGAGCGCGGATCCAAGTCGACCGGCAAGGCGCGCTCGCTGCGGCCGTCGATCGTGTAAACGTACAACCCGCCGGGCGATTGCCGAATGTCGCCCCGTTCGCAGCTCACGATCGTCAGTCCGAAAAAGTTGTGGTGCATGGGCGGCTGCGTGAACGTGTGCCGCTCGATGCGCGTCCGCTTTGCATCACGCTCGTCATTGCTCGTCCGCTCGTAGAAGGCTTTGCGCGCGGTCCCCGTCTTTTTTTCCGTCGATTCGGAATAGCCCAGTTCGCCGACGTCGTCATAGAGCTCGAAACTGTGAAAAAGGCCGTAGCCGTTGTACGTTGCGGCCGCTACCGCGCCGTCGGCGAAGGTGCAGTGCGCAGCGTAGGCGCCGATGCCCGGCCGCTTGGGATCCCAATCGAACGTCGTCGCGCGCACGCTCTCGAGTAACCCGCCGCCAAGGACGCGGATGACGTCGAACTGGTGCGAGCCTTGGCGGAACGTCACGCCGCCGCCGAGCGCCGTGTCGAGTTCTTCGCGCAACCGCGGCCGGTAGAACCAGTCCGTGTAATAGGCCGTATTGATCAATTTCACGCGCCCGAGCTCGCCGCTCGCAACGATCTCGCGCATCGCCTGGATCGGCAGATCGTAGCCGTGCGAGTGTCCGACGCTCAAGACGACCCCGGCACGTTCCGCGGCCTCGGTCATCGCGAGCGCTTCTTCGATCGTCGGCGCCATCGGCTTTTCGACCAAGACGTGCTTGCCGGCAGCAATCGCGGCCATGACATGCTCGCGATGCAGGTGGGTCGGGGTCGCGACGTAGACGGCGTCGACGTCCTTGAGCTGCAACAGCGCGTCGATGTCGGCGCATGAAACGGCGCCGTGCGCGGCGGCGAAGCTCTCGCGCGCCTCGGGGACGAGATCGGCGACCGCGGCCAGTCGCGCCTGGGGATGCTGCTCGATCGCCGGAATCAGCAAACGGCCGGCCGTCCCAAGTCCGGCGACTCCTATGCGCAGCACGGCTAAGTCGCGGCCTGCGCGGTTTCGTCCTCGTAGACCGAGAGCTTGTCTTCCCAGGTCTCGTCGAGCGGGAGCATCGCCTCTTCCGCCCGGAGCCGGCGCAAATCGACCGGCTCGCGCAACCCGATCGGCGCCTCGCCGCGCTCGGCGAGCGCGCGCGCCGAATCGATCATCAGGCGGCGCATCCGAATCACGGCGATATCGCTCGTTCCCAGATGTTCTTTGGTCCGATCGAAGATCGCGCCCATGCTCTCCTCGACCGCGAGATCCTCCATGTTGACGCCGGAGATCCCCGTCCAGCTGCCGGCCCGCATGCGCTCACGGTCCTGCAGCCAGTTGTTCTCGCGGCTCTGCACCTTGCGGTACTCGCGATCGTCGACGATGTCGATCCCCATCCGAAAACCCGACCATGCTTCGTGCGCCTTGCGCTCTTCGGGCGGGATCGGCGTCTCGTATCGGTACTTAAAGTAGTAGAACATCGTATGCGTGTCGTCGATCGGGACCATCGCCTGCATGTTTCCCCAGCCTTTCGGCGCGGGGAACATCCCGTAAAACGGTGCCATCCACAAGGTCACGCGGATGAACTTGCGCTTGTCCGGATCGACCGTCGGCTTGCGGATCGCGGCGTAGCGAAACCCGTACTTCGTGTTCTTGACGTCGATCCGCGGCTGGCCGTCGTTTGACGGCCGGTCGACGAGCAAGGTATCCGTGTAGGTCGAGGTGTCGTTCTTTGCGGGCTTGATCGAGTCGCTATGCAAGTAGTTGGAGTGCGCCGAGTCGATGACGCCTTCGATCACTTGCGCGTAGTTGCACTCGACCCGAATCTTCAGGATCTGAACATGTTCGAGGGGCAGCGTGCAGAACTCGAACCCGGTAAACGGCGGCTCGAGTCCGGCCGGGCCCATGTACGCCCATACGATCCCGCCCGCTTCGCGCACCGGATAGGTCAGAGCGCGAACTTTGTCCTTGAACTGGAGATCTTCGGGCTCGGGCGGCGTCTCGAGGACCGTCCCATCCGCGGAGATCAGCCAGCCATGGTAGAGACACCGCAAGCCGCAGCCTTCCGCGCGCGCAAGGGCAAGCGACGCGCCGCGATGCGGACAGTTCTCGTCGAGGAGGCCGGCGTTACCAGAGTTGTCACGAAACGCGACGAGATTCTCGCCGAGCAAGCGGACGCGCTTGGGGTCGCAACCCGGCGCAAGCTCCTCGCTCAGGAGTGCGGGAATCCAATACCGCCGCATCATTTTCCCCATCGGGGTGTCCGGGCCGACGCGGCACAGCAGCTCGTTCTCTTCGCGTGTCAACATTTGCTTATTCCAGAATGCATTTTCGCCTCAAAAGATCGTTTGTCCGCCGTCGATGACCAGGATGTGCCCGACGACGGCGTCGGCGGCACTGCTCGCGAGGAAGACGATCGGCCAGGCGATCTCCTCGGGTTGCAGGCGGCGGCCGAGGGGGACGCGCCGTTCGATGTCTTCCTTTAAGACGGCGCCGGTCCGCCCGCGCTCCTCGTCGACCTTCAGGATGCGCGGCGTCTCGACCGGGCCCGGCGCGACGGCGTTGACGTTGATCCCGTACTTGACCCATTCGTAGGCGAGCTCGCGCGTCAGGCTGTGCACGCCGCCTTTACTCGCCTTGTATGAGATCGCGGTCCCGGTCGCGACGAGGCCATGCGTCGAGCCCAAGTTGATGATCTTCCCGCTCCCCTTCGTCATCATGTGTTTGGCAGCGGCTTGCGCGAAGAAAAAGACGCTCTTGAGATTGAGGTCGAGGATCGCGTCCCAGGCCGGCGGCGTGCATTCGAGAGCCGAGAGGTAGTCCGACGCTCCCGCGTTGTTGACCAAGATGTCGAGCGACCCAAAATCGGCGACGACCGCGCCGATCACCGCGTCGATGCGATCGAATTCCGTAACGTCGAAGGCATAAAAGCGCGAGGCGCATCCCAGGCCCTCGATCTCTCGCACGACGTCGTTGCCGGCTCGTTCCTGCGCCGGTCGGTCGAGGACGGCGACCGAGGCTCCGGCTTGCGCCAGCCCGAGCGCTGCTGCGCGCCCAATCCCTTGAGCCGAACCGGTGACCAGCGCGACCTTGCCGCGGAGGCTGAACTTCTCCGTCACCTCGCGTTCGGCTTGAGTGCGTACGGGCTGATGAGCTCCTGCGCCGGAAACGCATGCGCAATCGCTTTGTACTTTGCCGCCACGTCGATCAGCGATTGGAATTGATCGGGGACGAGATAGATCGCTCGGCCCGGGTGGACTTCGGTCTTCACCGTTGCCGGATCGAGTCCGATGAACTGCACCATGTACGGCGACGCGACGTCTTCATGCGCGGCGACGTAAACGTTGACGTCGCGGACGGCGCGGACGAATTTCTCGACGAGTTCGCGGTGCGCATCGACCCAATCGGTCCTGGCGAAGATCGCCGCCGTCTGCCAGTGGATGCCGGCGGAATTGAACATGGGCGCCGCCATGCGGTACTTCCCCGAGCCGATCGCCGTGTGCAAGATCGGCTCGCATGCCGCTCCGCCGTCCGTGCGGTTCGCGTCCATCGCCGCCGTCATAGCCGGCGGCGGGATCTCGACGTACTTCACGGAGTCTTTATCGACGTGGTTCTGCTCGAGCCACGCCGACATCGTGACTTGGAAGAGATCGCCGATCGACGAGACCGAGAGCGTCTTGGCGCCGAAATCCTTGGCGGCGCGGATCGGCGAGGCGGCCGGGACGATGATGGCGCAGGCCGGCTGCTCGTTACGATAGTACGAGACCGGCGCGATCATTGTGAACGGCAAGCCGCGCACGTGCGCTTGCAGGATAGCCATGGTCCCCGCTTTGCCCATTTCGAGCGCGCCGCCGGCCACGCCCGCCGCGACAGCGGAGCCGCTGTTGAAGCGCTCGATCTCGACGTTCAGGCCACGGCTTTGGAAGAAACCCGACTTCCAGCCGTAGACCAGCGGCGTCGTCTCATCGTCGAGCGCCGCGCCGATGCGGATCAGCGTCGTATCCGGCGTCTGCCCGAGGACGAGCGAGCCGGAGAGGGCGAGCATCAGGGCGGCGGCAGCGAACAAGCGGAGCGAGCGGACCATGACGTCACCTCCAGAAGAGACAGCTATGAACAACGCCGAGGCAACTCCTGTAGCGGTCATCACCGGGTCCGGACGCGGCATCGGCCGCGCGTTCGCTCTGCGCTTCGCTCGTGACGGCTACCGTGTCGTCGTCGCGGACCTCGATGGCGCCAACGCGACGGCGGTGAAAGACGAAATCGTTGCCTCGGGCGGCGCCGCACTCGCGATAACGATGGACGTCTCGAGCGAAGCAGACTGCGAGCGAATGACGACAGAGGCCCTTCGCACTTTCGGCCGGATCGACGCGCTCATCAACGATGCTGCGGTCTTCGCCGACATTCGGCGCAAGCCGTTTTGGGAGATCAGCGTCGAGGAGTGGGACCGCGTGATGGCCGTCAACGCGCGGGGGACGTGGCTTGCCATGAAGGCCGTCGTCCCGGCGATGCGTCGCCAAGGGAGCGGCAGCATCATCAACATGTCGTCGAATACGTTCCTGGCCGGTCGCCCCGGACTCTTGCACTACGTGGCCTCGAAAGGCGCTGTCGTCGGGATCACGCGCGTTGCGGCGCGCGAGCTCGGCGAGTTCAACATCCGCGTCAATTGCATCTTGCCGGGCTTGACGCAAACCGGGGTCGCTCGGATCAGCGACGACCCTGCGCGCCACAAAGCACTTTTGGAGCTGCAAAGCCTCAAGCGTCTCGAGGTCTCCGACGATCTCGTCGGGACGGCGGCGTTCTTAGCTTCGGACGATTCGCGCTTCATGTCGGGTCAGGCACTAACCGTCGACGGAGGATACGCGTTCCATTGAGCGAGCTCGCCCAACGTTTTGCCCGCGACGGCTTCGTCTCCCCGATTCGCATCTTCTCCGCCGAACAGGCGGCGCGATACGAAACGCTCTATGCCCGCTTCGAACGCGACGGCCGGATAAAAGACGACAGCCCCGGCCTGAAGATCCACTGCGTCTTTCGCTGGGCGTACGAGATCGCGACCCACCCTGCGGTCCTCGACGTCGTCGAAGACCTGATCGGGCCGAACATCCTGATCTTCGGGTCACGCCCGTGGAACAAGCATCCCAGTGACGTCCGCTACGTTGCGTGGCATCAGGACAATTCTTATTACGGACTCGACCCGCACGATGAGGTCGCGCTCTGGGTCGCTCTAACGCCCAGCAACGCTGAAAACGGCTGCGTCAAATTCGTCCCGGGGAGCCATCTGTGGGGCGATCAAGTCCACGAAATCGTCGGCAATCCGATGAACCGCTTGACACGCGGGCAAGAGATCACGACGATCGAAGAGGCGCAAGCGGTCGACGCAATACTGGAACCGGGCGAAGCATCGTTCCATCACGAGCGGACCGTGCACGGATCGAAAGGGAACGGCAGCACAGCGCGCCGGCTCGGCTTTCAGGTGAACTACATCCCGACGCACGTCCGCTCAACGATCGGGCGGCGCACCGCACTGCTCGTGCGCGGCGTCGACGAGTTCCATCACTGGGACTCCGATCCCATCCCGCGCTTCGACCTCGACCCCATCGGCATCGAGGCCAACGAGCGTCAGACCGCTGCGTACTATTCCAACCGCGAGCAAGTTGCCAAAGAGCACTGACTTTTCTTAAGAATAGTTTAAGAACATAAGCAAAGGAGCTCCGCTCGACGAACGGATGCTCATGCCAAAACTCGATCTGTTCGGCCACTTCGAGAATCCGGTCCATTTTAAGGAAGGCGACGTGTTGCTGACGGAGGGCGCACCCGGTCGAGAGATGTACGCGCTCCAAGAAGGAACGGTCGAAATCCGAGCCGGGGAGACGTTGCTCAGCACGCTTGGTCCCGGGGATTTTTTCGGTGAAATGGCGCTGATCGACGAACACAATCGGAGCGGTTCCGTGGTCGCTTCGAGCGATGGAAAGATGGTTCCGATAACCAAGGAACGCTTCATGTTCCTCGTCCAGCATCACCCGTTCTTCTCCTTGGAAGTCATGCGGGTTCTCGTCGAGCGTTTGCGCGCGATGAACCGCCTCGCCGCGCAAGCGAAGAGCGCTTAGGCTAGGCCGAAGTTCTTCGCGTAGACCGCTCGGATTTGCGCGAGCTCGTCGTCTGAGAGCCGCGGAGCATCGGAGTAGCGGACGAGCTCTTCGAGCTGTGCGACGTCGGAGAATCCACCGACTACCGTCGTGACCGCAGGATTCATCAGTGCGAAAGCATACGCGGCTTGCGGCAGCGTCCGTCCGAGACGCTCGAGAAATGCGAACGGGCGGCCGCGGTCGGCTTCGGGACGAAAGGTCTCAGGCGCTCTGGTATACATGCCGCCGGCGAGTCGATGACGTGCCGTTGGGCCGCCGCTTGCAACTTGCGGCGTAAGCGCGCCGCCCGCGAGCGGCCGGATTGCCGCGACCGCGACGTCGCAGGCCTTCGCGCGCGCGATGATATCGCCGTAGTCGTCGTAGTCCGGCCCGAGCTTCACGCCTTGCGGGAGCCGCATCCCCGCCGTCGGATTCACCAAGTTGTACCACGCATTGATGAGGCTGAATTCCCCGCTTTCGAGCAGCGGATACACGGCCGCGGGTTCGGCGTGTTCGCATGCAAAGCCGAAATGACGTGCCTTTCCGTCGTCACGGGCCTTCTGAAGTGCGCGTAGCGCGGGGCCGAGCATGTCGTCGGGCGTGAGCGGTGTCCAGAACGGCGCCTTCAGATTTCGTTGCAGCCGCGGCGGATTGTGAATCATCAGAACGTCAACGTAATCGCGCTGCAACCGCCGTAGGCTGCCATCGAGCGACTGCGTGATCGCACGCTCGATATCCTCGATCGTATCGGGCATGATCTCAACCTTCGTCGAGACGACGGCATCGGCACGCAACTCACGCAGAATCCGGCCGAGATTCGTCTCGGCGGCGCCTTTGCCGTAATCAGGCGACGTGTCGAAATAGTTGATCCCGAGCTCGAGCGCCCGCGCCACCGCCCCGCGTTGCTCTTCGGGGCTTCCCAAGACCATCAGGCCCGCGTTGTCCCCGGTCCCAAACGAGATCTCGGAGAGCTGCAAGCGGGTCTTCCCGAGGGGACGATATTTCATAGCGCCGAAAACCGTCGCATGGCAGTGACGTTCGAGCCGACCACGCAAAAGCATCGCGAGCTCATCGCACGGGCCGTGAGGATCTGCAACGCCGCGGGCGTGATGGATTTCAACGGGCACGTCAGCGTCCGCGACGAGCGTTCGCCGCTGACGATGTGGATCAACT
>DATNIC010000070.1:0-4983 GCA_035604635.1 Binatia bacterium | reverse complement strand
CACGGTCGACCGCCAATCGCTTGACGATTCGCAAAGATACTATCTAAAACAAGGCACCCAATTGCAATACGTCGAGGTATCCAAAATCGTCGACGACTCGTATTTGCGTTTCGCGCTGGATCGGCTCAAAAGGCTATAGGGGTGCACCCGCCGGTCTGCTTGCGGCGACCCACCAATCTTTTTGCACATCCCAGCGAGTGATGAACACCGACGCAACGCCTAAACCGCGCTGCGCGACCTCGTGGAAGTCGTACCGTCCCATCACTCCTGCGAAGCCGCGCAAATTGGTCAGGTAGTCTTTGAATTGGTCGGCCGTCATGGTCAGACCGTATTTTTGCAAAGCCGAGACCGTGATCATCCCCGGATCCCATCCCGTCGCCGGCATGATGTCGGGCTTCAGGTCCATCGATTGGAGCGTACGCAGGTACAAGAGCACTTCGTTACGCACGCGATCGTCGGTGACCGCGCTCAGCGCGAGGAGCGGCAGGCCCGGAAAGTAAAGATCTTTTGGAAGGAACGCGGCATATTGTTTCATCTGCGCGTACGACTCGTTGCCGCTCGTCGTGAAGATCGGGATCTCGAGACCGGCATCCCGGACCGCGCGCAAGACGGTTGCGAGCGGCGTCCCGGTCGACTGGATGAGGAGCACCTGGGGCTGGGCTGCTTTGATCCGCGCGATTTGCGCGCTGACGATCACGTCGCCGGGAGCGAAGTGCTCGCGGTCGACGAGCACCATATTGCGGTTTACTGGGAGCGCGAGTGCCTCATCGATCCCTTTTTCGAGATCCTGGCCGCTGGCGTCGGTCGCGGCGATCATCGCGAGCCGGCGCACGCCGCGCAGGTTGAAGTACCGGATCCCGACGCTCATCGTGTCGTCGGATGCGACGTTGGCGGAGAACGCCCAGCTCCCGGCCGGCGGATGCAGTCCAGGTGAGAGGCAATACAAGACCGGTCCGTCTTTGACGAGCGGCGCGATCGCCGCGCAACTCCCGAGCGACGATGGTCCCAGAATAAAAGGAACCTTCTTCGCAATGAGCGCGCTAGCGAGCTGTACGGCCGCTTGCGGGTTGCCCTGATCGTCCGCAAAGACGAACTTGATCGGTCGCCCGCCGATGCCGCCGCGTTGATTGACGGCGCGCTCAACGCCTAGGAGACCGCCTTGTTCGCCTTTCCCAAGAAACGAGAACGGTCCGGTGAGTGGCATGATTGCGTTGAGCTCATACGGATCTGCCGCGGTGACGGCGCCTGGTACGAGTGCAAGCACGCAGATCGCGGTCAGAAAAACAAGATAGGGGAGAGCTAAGCGCATAGAAAAACTCGCAGGGTGCAAATAACAGGGGTTCGCCCCGCCGTTAGCGCGGACCCGTCAGTCATCGAACTGTTCATGACGCCCGAGTATCGCGTCGAAGGGCACGACAAGGTCAGCGGGCGCATGAAGTACACCGCCGACTTGCAGCGGCCCGGCATGCTGTGGGCTGCGTTTGCCGTGAGCCCGCATGCGCATGCTCGTATTAGGAAGATCGACACCGGTGCGGCCAAGGTGGTTCCGGGTGTCAAGGCCGTGCTGACCGCGAGCGAGATCGGCTTGCGGCGCTTCGGCCGCCAGCTCTTCGACTGGCCGATCCTCGCGTGGGAGGAGGTGCGCTTCGTGGGCGATCGCATCGCTGCGGTCGCCGCGGAGACGCGAGAGGCAGCTGAAGAAGCCGCGCGCGCGATTCGCGTCGACTACGAGGAGTTGCCCGCGCTGCTCGATCCGTTCGCGGCGCTCGAGCCCTCCGCGCACATCCTTCATCCGCAGTACGACTCGTATCACTTTAGCTTTTATGCGGACAAGCCCCGAGTGACGCGGCCGCATCCGAACGTCCAGGGGATGCGCGTGCTGACGAAAGGCAGTGGAGACGTGGAGGCGATTCTGCGCGCGGCGTATCGCGTCTTCGAGCACCGGTTCGTCACGCCGCGCCAGCACGCCGGCTTCATCGAGCCGCGAGCCACGTTGGTTTGGATCGACGACAACGGCATCGTCCACATCCACTCGACGAACAAGACGCCGTTCTCTCTCCGCGATCAGCTGGCTCACGTCGCGGAGATCCCGAAAGAATCGATCGTCGTCGAACCGGCAGCGATCGGCGGCGACTTCGGCGGCAAAGGAATCACCATCGACGAATTTCCGTGCTATTTCCTAGCACGAGCGACGGGGCGGCCGGTCAAATACGTCCCGACCTACGCCGACGAGTTGCGCTCCGGATCGACGCGGCATCGAGCGTATATCACGCTCAAGACGGCGGTCGATCCGCAAGGGGCGTTCGTCGCACACTCGTCCAAAGTCATCTTCGACGGCGGTGCGTATGCCGCGGCCAAGCCGGCACCGTGGCTGCTTCCGGGCAACGGATACGGGGCGATCCCGTATAGCGTCCCGGACGTGCGGCTCGAGATGCTCAGCGTGTACACGAACACGCTCCCAGCCGGCCACATGCGCTCGCCCGGCGACACCCAGACATTCTTTGCGTGGGAACAGCACGTCAGCATGATCGCGGAGGCGTTAGGCTGCGATCCGATCGAGTTTCGTTTGCAGAATGCCGTACGTGACGGCGATACGACGCTCATTGGCGAGACGATCCGGCGCCCGATGGTGCGGGAGGTCCTTGAAACGTTGCGGGACGAGAGCGGGCACGGTGCAGTGCTTCAGGAAGGCAGGGCCCGCGGCATCTCGTTGATCTGCAGCCACACCGGCGGCGGGACCACGTCGCTCGTAATGCGCCTCTCCGCGAGCGGCGGTGTTGACGTCGTCCTCGGGACACCCGATCAGGGTGCCGGAACGTTTACGCTGGTCCGTCGCGTGGCCGCGGCTGTCCTCGGCATAGCGCCGGACCGGATCGCCGTCCGTCGCGGGAGCACGCTCGAGGCGCGGCGCGATCCCGGCACGGCTGCAAGCCGCGTGACGCACATCGTCGGCCGCGCGGCGCTCGATGCTGCGGAACGGCTGCGAACCGAGCTCGAACGCCGCAGCGGAAAGACGTTGCGCGACGGCCGCTTCGTCGATGTAACGTTGAGCAGCGACGAATCCTTTGAAGAGGTTGCCGCGCGCGCGTGCGCCGACGAACCGATCGAGGTGGTCGGCGCATTCGACAACGCCGACCACGGCAGCTCGACGACGGACTTTACGATAGCGGCGCTCTCGGTCGAAGTCGAGGTCGATCGCCAAACCGGTGCGTTCGAGCTCCGCGACGCGCTGCTCGTCGCCGACGTCGGCCAGATCATCAACCCGATCGCGTATCAGGGGCAGATCAACGGAGGATTCGTTTTCGGAATCGGTGGTGCGTTGCTGGAGGAGATGCCGATCGACGAGGATGGAAAGGTGATGACCTTGAGCCTCGGCGAGTATAAACTTCCCACGATCATGGATATTCCGAAGTTTCGCACGATCTATGTCCGCGCGCCCGACGGTGACGGACCCTTTGGCACAAAAGGGGCCGGCGAACTGAGTAACACGCCCGTCGCGCCGGCAATCCTCAATGCGGTCTACAACGCGGTCGGCGTCCGCCTCAACGAATTTCCGATCACTGCGGAACGGATCTTTATGGCACTGCATGCTTCACGAACGGAGTTCAAAAGTAATGACGGTTGACGTCAACGCCGTCGCCGCAGGGTTGCACGACGGATTGACTGCGGGCCGCGTCGAGCACTGCATCTACGTCCCGGACAGCGTCATGGGCCCGCTCACGACCCGCTGCGAACAGGATCCAGCGATTCATACCCTCGTCGCCGCGCGCGAAGACGAGGGGATGGCGATCGCAGCCGGACTCTTTCTTGCCGGGAAACGATCCGTCGTGGCGATGGAAGCCTCGGGCATCGGCTTGAGCGGCCTGATTTTGGCACGCTGTCAGCTGCAGCGGACTCCGGTATTCATCATGGCGAGTCACGGCGGGTTGCTCGGCGAGGCGTTCGACTTTCACGGTGCGACGATCGCCGCAGGGAGGGGAGTCCTCGCCGGCCTGAACATCCCGCACTACGTGCTCCGACCCGACGACGACTGTTCGGATGTCGTCCGCCGGGCACTGCAGACCGTGCACGGTCAGCGGACGTCGTTCGCGATCCTCGTCCCGCCGTATCTGCTGGTCGGGGAAGGGAGGAGCGCATGAATCGCGGCGATGTTGTCCGTGCGGTCATCGAATTTCGCAATGACGCGGTGATGATTCTGGGTCCCGGAAAATCCTCGGGTTTCCTGTGGGAGGCGCCCTTACATCCGGCCACCGTTTACAACATGGAATTGACCTACGCGACGTCGATGGCGTTGGGTGTCGCGCTCGGCGCGCCGAAGCAGCGCGTCATCTCACTCGAAGGTGACGGCTCCATGTTCGCCGCGGCGCCCACCCTCGGGACGGTCGCGCGCAGCGCGCCGCCCAATCTTACCGTGATCGTCCTTGCTAACGGCATTTGGGGGACCAGCGACGGCTCCGTACCGGTGACGATCCCCCCGGCGAAGTTTCCGGAGCTCGCGATCAGCTGCGGTTGGGAGCGTAGCCGCGTCACCTTAGCCTCGGAGCTTGCGCCCCTGCGGGAAGCGCTGCGCAAAAGCATCGCCGAGCCTGGTCCCTGGTTCATCGCCGCCGAAGCGCTGCCATCGAGCGAAGATGCCTCAGTGCTCGCCGACGGGACGTTGCGCAAGCGGTCGCAGGCGCCGATCGATCTCATCGAGTCGATCGACGCCACGCGGCGGTTCCTGCTCAAATGAACATGCGAAGGTTTGCAGCAGGAACGGTCGCGCTGCTCGTGATCTTCGCGACGGTGGTCCTTCCGGTCGCTTCGCAACCGTCGCCGTTTATTATCGATGCCATCGCGCCGCTGACCGGACCGCAAGCGTTTACGGGCGCGGCGATCTCCGAGACTCTGCGCGTGTTCGAGACGTGGACGAACGAGCACGGTGGGTTACGCGGTCAACCGATTCACTTCGATATCCGTGATGACCAATCGAATCCCGCGATC